>NZ_JBMMUF010000009.1:0-148966 GCF_049257235.1 Pseudoalteromonas maris | reverse complement strand
TTGGTCTACAACTGCCAATTTAAAAGCGAGGGAATAATCTCGTTGAGTTCTTTTGCCAATTGATTTCATTACACTCTCCAAATTAAGTTTGAAAAGTGTCAACGCTATTTAGGACGGGTCAATTATTTAAAATAAAAAAGGCATCCAATCGGATGCCTTTTTTTGCATATCGATACGATTACGCTAGTTTAGCAAGGATCGCATTGAATGTATTGCTAGGACGCATTGCTTGGAACGCAAGCTCATCGTTAGGCTGATAGTAGCCGCCAATATCCATGCTTGGACCTTGTGCTTCATTAAGCTCATTGATGATAGTCTGCTCATTTTCACGAAGTAGTGATGCTACTTCAGTGAAGCGGGCTTTCAGATCTGCGTCTGTATCTTGTGCTGCAAGTGCTTCTGCCCAGAAAAGGGTAAGGTAGAAGTGACTGCCACGGTTATCAATCTCGCCAACTTTACGTGATGGAGACTTGTTCTCGTCAAGGAACTGAGCCGTTGCTTGGTCAAGAGTATCTGCCAGTACTTGCGCCTTAGCGTTGTTAGTACGTGCACTAAGGTGCTCGTAAGATGCAGCCAATGCAAGGAATTCACCAAGTGAATCCCAACGTAAGTGGTTTTCTTGTTGGAACTGTTGTACGTGTTTAGGTGCACTACCACCGGCACCCGTTTCGAACAAACCACCACCGTTCATAAGCGGTACGATAGACAACATTTTCGCACTTGTACCAAGCTCAAGAATAGGAAATAAGTCTGTTAGATAGTCACGCAGAACGTTACCCGTTACAGAGATTGTGTCTTTGCCTTCTTTGATGCGCTCTAAAGAGTATTTAGTCGCAGCGATAGGGTCTAAGATTAGGATCTCAAGGCCGTCAGTGTCGTGTTGAGGTAAGTAGGCGTTAACCTTTTTGATTAGCTGTGCGTCGTGAGCACGAGCTTCATTCAACCAAAACACTGCTGGGGTGTTGGTTGCACGCGCACGGTTAACAGCAAGCTTTACCCAATCTTGGATAGGTGCATCTTTAACCTGACACATGCGCCAGATGTCTCCAGCTTCAACGTCGTGTTCAATTAACACAGTGTCATTGGCATCAACTACTCGTACTTTACCCGCACTGGTGATTTCGAACGTTTTGTCGTGCGAACCATACTCTTCTGCTTTTTGTGCCATTAGTCCAACGTTCGGAACGCTTCCCATTGTACTTGGGTCGAACGCTCCGTGTTCTTTACAGAACTCTACCGTTGCATCATAAACACCAGAGTAACTGCGATCTGGAATAACAAATGCTGTATCTTGTAACTGACCGTCTGCATTCCACATTTGGCCAGATGAGCGAATCGCAGCTGGCATAGACGCATCAATGATTACATCACTTGGTACATGTAAGTTTGTGATACCGCGGTCAGAATCCACCATAGCTACACGTGGACGCTGCTCATAAACGGCCATGATGTCAGCTTCGATTTCTTTGCGCTTCGCTTCATCAATGTTTTCAATGCGCGCGTAAACATCGCCAATACCGTTGTTTACATCTACGCCTAGCTCAGCAAACAAGTCCCCGTGTTTGTCAAACACGTCTTTGTAGAATACTTTTACAGCGTGGCCGAAGATGATTGGATCTGACACCTTCATCATGGTTGCTTTCATGTGCAACGAGAATAAAACACCGTCTTCTTTTGCTGCATCAATTTGCTCAGCAATAAACGCATGTAGTTTCGACACGCTCATGCGTGAGCCATCGATGATTTCACCATCTAAGAGCTTAACTTCAGGCTTTAATACTGTTGTGTTGCCAGCTGCATCAACATGCTCAATACGCACGCTGGTCGCTTTTTCAACCGTAACTGATTGCTCTGAGCCAAAGAAGTCACCGTCTTGCATAGATGCAACACGTGATTTTGAGTCCTTGCTCCATGCACCCATTGAGTGTGGGTTTTTACGAGCGTAAGCTTTTACTGAAGCCGGTGCACGACGGTCTGAGTTACCTTCACGAAGTACTGGGTTTACAGCACTGCCTTTGATTTTGTCGTAGCGGGCTTTGATATCTTGTTCTTGTTCATTCTTAGGCTCATCAGGGTAGTTAGGAAGGTCATAACCCTGCGCTTGAAGCTCTTTGATAGCCGCTTTTAACTGTGGAATAGATGCACTGATATTTGGCAGTTTGATGATATTCGCTTCTGGTGTCTTAGCAAGTTCACCTAATTCAGCTAAAGCATCGCCAATACGCTGTTCTTCTTTTAAGAACTCAGGAAATACTGCAATGATACGACCAGCAAGTGAAATGTCGCGAGTTTCAACATCGATACCGGCTACGCCTGAGTAGGCTTGGATAACTGGAAGCAATGAATAAGTAGCCAGAGCTGGCGCCTCATCAGTCTTGGTGTAAATGATTTTCGAGGTCATTTTTGGTCCTAATTTAACGTTTTGTGTTATCAACCGTAGTCGCTTACTAGCAACTTATCGGCTGACATCTGCTGTCACTGCTATGCAGTGTAACAAGCAAATAAGAAAAGCTCCATCCAACCATAAGTAAGGGCGGGGGAAAAAATTTCAAGTTTAGTTTACAAAAAAGACCAGAAGTTTACGTGTGAGTTGAGATTTTGAGGGGGTTAGAAAGATCAAAGCGAGCATAAGCTCGCTCTTCGATGTAACAAAACAGCATTGCGACTGTTTTCACTGGCACAAAGAAATACCGTTAAACGCCTTCAGAGCCGTCAGTAGGCAAAATGTTTGTTGCATGAAGCCCTTTAGGGCCTTGTTGTAGTTCGAAGGTTACATCTTGACCTGCTTTGAGCGTTTTGTATCCATCCATGACTATGGTGGAGTAGTGCGCAAAAATATCATCTTCACTTCCTACTTCTTGGATAAAACCGAACCCTTTGGCGTTGTTGAACCACTTGACTTTTCCACAAGCCATACTTCTACATCCTTCTATAAGTTGACTAATTTAGTTAATCTAAACCTGATAGTTTGTTAGACTGCTTAATAGGTAGGCAGCCTAGATTTGACTGTAGTTTATTTAATCACTCAGTCAAGTGGTTTGTGCATTTTTTTAACAATTTATTTATTTTTGATTTCAGGGTTGCTTGAGATCTGTAAAAGAAGACTATATTTAGTTATGAGTGGAATGAAAGATTCGGGTGTTGTAGAGCGTAGCCGTGACGAACAGAAGGAAAAGTTACAGCCGCCTCGAAAGTACAAAGTAATTTTGAACAATGACGACTACACGCCAATGGATTTTGTGATAGAAGTTTTAATGACTTTCTTCAATATGGATAGTGAAAAGGCAACAGATGTGATGCTCAAGGTTCACCATGAAGGAAAGGCGGTGTGTGGTGTGTATCCTGCGGATATCGCTTACACCAAAACTGAGCAAGTAAATCGTTTTGCCAGAGAGCATGAGCATCCACTGCTGTGCAGTTGTGAGCAGGAATAACGAGTATTTAGTTTTTGGGGGTTGCCGATGCTAAACAAAGATTTAGAAATTACTTTAAATGAAGCGTTCAAAGAAGCCCGTACTCGTCGTCATGAATTTATGACGGTTGAGCATTTGCTCTTAGCACTATTAGATAACCCGTCTGCCAATGAAGCGCTTATTGCATGTGGTGTTGATCTCCAGGTGTTGCGTGCTGAACTCTCAGAGTTCATTGACGAAACGACACCTGTTATTTCCGATTTAGAACAAGAACGAGAAACACAGCCTACGTTAGGATTTCAACGTGTGTTACAGCGCGCCGTTTTCCACGTCCAATCATCAGGTAAGAGCGAAGTAACCGGCGTCAACGTGTTGGTTGCAATTTTTTCAGAACAAGAAAGCCAAGCCGTTTATCTACTCAAAAAGAACGACGTAAACCGTTTAGATATCGTTAATTTCATTTCTCATGGTATTTCTAGTGCTGACGATGACAGTGAACACATAGATGATCATGAGGACATTCCTGAAGAGCTCGCTTCAGAGAGCTCAGAAGAGCAGAATATTCTCGATAAATATACGTCGAACCTAAATGTACTCGCACAAAAAGGGCAGATAGACCCGCTTATCGGCCGTGATCAAGAAGTGGAGCGCACTGTCCAAGTTTTGTGCCGACGCAAAAAGAATAACCCGTTGCTTGTTGGCGAGGCAGGTGTGGGTAAAACCGCAATCGCGGAGGGACTGGCATATCGTATCGTGAACAACGAAGTACCTGATGTGATTGCCGATGGCGTGGTGTACTCACTAGACATGGGCGCTTTGCTTGCTGGTACTAAATACCGCGGTGACTTTGAGAAACGTCTAAAGAGCTTACTCAAGCAACTACAGCAAGAAAAAGGTGCAATTTTATTCATTGATGAAATTCACACGATCATCGGTGCTGGTGCTGCATCTGGCGGTGTTATGGATGCATCAAACTTGATTAAACCACTTTTATCAAGCGGGCAACTTCGTTGTATGGGGTCTACGACATACAACGAGTTTAAAAATATATTTGAGAAAGATCGTGCGCTCGTTCGTCGTTTCCAAAAGATTGATGTCAATGAGCCAAGTGTTGAAGATACAACGAAGATCCTCAACGGTTTGAAAGAGCGTTACGAGGAACACCACGGCATTCGTTACACCCAAAAAGCACTGCGTGCTGCGGCAGAGCTCAGTGCTAAATACATCAATGAACGTCACTTACCAGATAAGGCAATTGACGTAATTGATGAAGCAGGTGCAAATCAGCGTCTACAACCGATTTCCAAACGCAAGAAAACAATTGGTGTCGCAGATATAGAGCAAATTATCGCTAAGATTGCGCGTATACCGCAGCAAAGCGTGTCTTCATCGGACAAAGAGGTTCTGAAGAATCTTGATAGAAACCTTAAAATGTTGGTGTTTGGTCAAGACCAATCAATTGACGCTTTGTCATCTGCTATTCGTTTGTCCCGTTCTGGATTAGCTAACGAAGATAAGCCTGTCGGTTCCTTCTTGTTCGCAGGTCCAACGGGGGTAGGTAAAACCGAAGTGACCAAACAGCTTGCCAAGTGCATGGGAATTGAGTTCTTGCGCTTTGATATGTCCGAATATATGGAGCGTCATGCAGTTAGTCGTCTTATAGGTGCACCTCCTGGTTATGTTGGTTATGAGCAAGGTGGTTTGTTAACTGAGGCAGTAATTAAACACCCACATGCTGTTGTACTTTTGGATGAAATAGAAAAAGCACATAGCGATATCTATAACATCCTGTTGCAAGTCATGGATCATGGCACTTTGACCGACAATAATGGCCGTAAAGCTGACTTCAGAAATGTTATTGTTGTGATGACAACCAATGCCGGTGTTCAAGAAACAGTGAAAAATGCCATTGGTTTTGTTGATCAGGATACGTCGCACGATGCGCTTGGTGAAATTAATAAGGTGTTTACACCAGAATTTCGCAATCGATTAGACAACATAATTTGGTTTAACCATTTAGATACCGATGTGATCTTGCAAGTTGTTGATAAGTTCATTGTAGAACTGCAAGCTCAGCTCGATAAGAAATCAGTTAACCTTGAACTTACTGATGGCGCTCGCAAATGGCTAGCCCACAAAGGTTACGATAAGGCTATGGGCGCTCGCCCGATGGCGCGTGTGATACAGGAGCAGCTCAAAAAGCCACTTGCTAATGAAATTCTATTTGGCAGCTTAGTGGATGGTGGAGATGTTAAAGTGAGTGTTGATAAGAAGTCTGATCAACTGAAGTTTGATTACGCCACACAGATGAGCCCAGCATGACGGGTTTCATCTTTTCAGGTTAACAAAAAGCCCAGCATTTGCTGGGCTTTTTGCTAAATCGGCTTAGCGTGCAACAAATTAACGAGCACGGAAAACGATACGGCCTTTTGATAGATCGTAAGGCGTAAGTTCCACAGTTACTTTGTCGCCAGTTAAAATACGAATGTAGTTTTTACGCATTTTACCGGAAATGTGAGCCACAACAACGTGACCATTCTCAAGCTCTACACGGAACATTGTATTTGGCAAGGTATCTAAAACCGTTCCTTGCATTTCAATTACGTCTTCTTTCGCCATATCTAGCGTAACACCTCTGTGATAGTTAAACGCATGCGATTGTGCCCAAAAGCAAAGGATATGTAAAGGCGCACCGCTGAATTTGTCGATTTTGCCGTCAAATAACCTCTACCCATTGGTCGTTTTGTAATCTTTGCGCTCTGATATACTTAGTTTTGTAATTCATTTTTTTACAGTCATCAATTTGGTACCCCAAATAGACAAATGTCTTATCGCATCGACGCGCATACTCAATTTGCTTCATTATCATCACGCTGCCGAGACTAAATTCTTCATAATCAGGGTCAAAAAAGGTGTAAATGGCAGACAAAGCATTATCCATTACATCCGTCACGGCAACGGCAATTAATTTATCTTCATCCCACAACTCAATAAAATGGATATCCATCCAATGACAGAACAAAAAGCTGTCATACTGCGTGCGCTGTGGTGGATACATAGAGCCGTCGCTATGGCGTTCATTAATATATCGCTCATACAAGTCATAATACTCGCTCTGCTCATCCTCACTCACGCGCAGCGTAAAACCTTTTGCTTTGTTTAGTTTTCGTTTTTGTGAGCGAGATGGCGCGAATTCACTGGCAATAACGCGCACCGACTCGCACGCTTTACACGCGGGGCAGTGGGGGCGATAAATTTGCTCGCCACTGCGTCTAAACCCTTGTTGGAGAAGTATTTCGAACCCTGTAGGCGTATAGCAGCTTGGATCAAGTATGACTAAAAGCTGTTCCTCTTGTTCACTTAAATAGCTGCACTGAAATTTTTGGCTGAGGCCTATTTTAATTGCTAAATGTCTGGCCATAAGGGCTCACTATCTCATGCGGTTGCCAAAACGAGAGATCACAAAGAAGCTCGTTACTACGCTTAAGTCTAGTTAAAAATACGGCTCTTGGCACGGGTGATGCGCCTAACTTTTCAAGGTAGGGGTTCATTAACTGGCAATCGATAAAATCACAATCGTGCTGTTTTAGCAGCTCCACCAGTGCCCACATTGCCAACTTTGAGCAATCAGTCTCTTTATGAAACATAGACTCGCCGCAAAACACCCGAGATTGCATGATGCCATAAAGACCACCGACAAGTTCTTGCCCTTGCCAGACTTCAATACTGTGCGCTATGCCAGCTTTGTGGGCGTTTATATAGGCGAGCTCCATGTCATCGGTGATCCAAGTACCTTCATCATCCATTCGTTGCCATTTGCAGGCGCTTATCACCTCGGCAAAGCAAGTATTTACCGTGACACGAGGCTTAAGTCGCTTGAGTGCTTTTCTCAGGCTGCGGCTAACATGAAATTGTTCAAGTTCTATGACAGCACGTTCACTAGGCGACCACCACATCAGCGGTTCACCGTCGCTGTACCAAGGAAATATGCCGTTGCGATAGGCATCAGCCAGTCTATTCACTGACAAACACCCGCCAATTGCAAGTAGGCCATCAGGTTGCGTAAGGGCAGTGTGGGGATCAGGAAATCCCTCGCTGATAGAGCCTAGTTGTTGGAGATACTGAGTCATATAAGAAAAGGGGCGATAACGCCCCTTTACCTCGTTACTTTAGGTTATCTAAATAACGCTCTGCATCTAGTGCGGCCATACAGCCCGTACCTGCAGATGTAATAGCTTGACGGTAGATGTGGTCTGACACATCGCCAGCTGCAAATACACCTTCAATGCTTGTTTGTGTGGCATTACCGTTAAGACCAGATTCAACGACTAGGTAACCGTCTTTCATCTCAAGTTGGCCTTGGAACATGTCTGTGTTTGGTTTGTGACCAATGGCAATGAATACGCCGGCCAAATCCAATTCTTGTGTTGCATCAGATTGACTGTCTTTAATGCGAATTCCGGTTACACCCATATCATCGCCTAGAACTTCATCTAATGTACGGTTCCAATGGATCGTAACGTTGCCGTTGTTTGCTTTTTCTAACAGGCGATCAGCCAAGATTTTCTCACTGCGGAAGCTGTCACGACGGTGGATTACATGCACTTCAGAGGCGATGTTTGATAAATAAAGCGCTTCTTCAACAGCAGTATTACCACCGCCTACTACCGCCACTTTTTGGTTCTTATAGAAGAAACCATCACATGTTGCACACGCTGATACACCACGACCTTGAAACGCTGTTTCAGACTCTAAACCAAGGTATTTTGCTGACGCACCTGTAGCAATGATCAGTGCGTCTGCAGTGTAAGTTCCCGAATCACCCTTAAGCTCGAAAGGACGAACGTTTAAGTTAACTTCGTTAATATGATCAAAAACGATTTCCGTTTCGAAACGCTCGGCATGCTCTTTCATACGCTCCATTAGCGCAGGACCTGTTAAACCATGAGCATCTCCAGGCCAGTTTTCAACTTCAGTTGTTGTAGTTAGCTGTCCACCTTGTTGGATACCAGTCACTAACACAGGGTTTAAGTTAGCTCGCGCTGCATACACAGCCGCTGTGTAGCCTGCAGGGCCTGAGCCAAGAATAAGTAATTTACAATGTTTGGCGCTCATAATACGTCTCGATAATTTTAATTGAATGTAGTTATGCGGGTGATTCTAAGAAAAACAACGCATAAGTAAATAATTTTGCTAATTTTCAAATTGTGTAAAATCTCTAGCTGTCAAAATAACTGTACTGTTTGTTTTAACGCCAAAAAGCCGTATCGCGGACGTTATTTCATGACCTTGGATATTTTTTTTGATATGTTCTAGGCAATTACAAACTCGTCTGATGCATTTTTATGCGTGGCGACGCAAAGAATAAAGAACTTTATGTATTTTTGGCAACATCAAGCTGGCTATAGCCTGCAAGAGCAAGATATTGAGATATTAACGGATGCACAGAGCTATCGCTCCAAGCTTCTAGAGCTCATTGCTGGTGCCGAACGCCGTATTTATATTACTGCGCTTTATCTTCAAGATGATGAAGCAGGGCGTGAAGTGTTAGATGCCTTACATCAGGCATCGTTAGAAAAGCCGCAATTAGAAATTAAAGTGCTGGTTGATTTTCATCGTGCGCAACGTGGTTTAATTGGTGCTGCACAAAGCGAAGGCAATGCAGCGCTCTATATAGAGCGTTTAGAGCACTTCAACTCTCGCGTTGAAGTGTATGGTGTTCCTGTTAAAGCCAAAGAACTATTTGGTGTATTGCACCTCAAAGGCTTCGTAATTGACGATACCTTGCTTTACAGCGGGGCGAGTTTAAATAATGTGTATTTGCAATACTTCGATAGATATCGTTTAGACAGGTACTTCCTCATTCACAACACCGCCTTGTGTGATTCATTAGTAAGCTTTACTGATGAAACATTACTCAGTAGTGAAGCAGTGCCGCGAATCGATGTTCGACCAGTTCCTCGCTTTACAACGTTCAAAGCAAAACATAAACAGTTATTGAAGGCACTAAAGAGGGCTCAATACCCAAATACACAAGAGTGTAAAGACGCAGCGTTGTCTGTGAGGCCATTCATCGGTCTAGGACGACGTGATAACAAACTTAATCGCTTAATTAAGCAGCTATTTGATATTACCGAATCTGAATTGGTCCTTTATACGCCATACTTCAACTTTCCGACGCCGTTATTGAGAGCGTTAAGAAGGTTGCTAAGACAAGGCAAGCAAGTGACCATTATCGTTGGTGATAAAACGGCCAATGATTTTTATATTCCGCCACACGAACCATTCTCAAAGGTTGGTGCGTTACCCTATTTATATGAAACTATCTTGGCGAAATTCTTAAAGGCACAACAGAAGTTTGTAGATAACGGTAATTTGAATGTGTATCTGTGGAAGCATGATTCAAACTCCTTCCATTTGAAGGGGATTTGTTCCGACAACCGCTATCATTTGCTTAGTGGCCATAACCTCAACCCAAGGGCGTGGGGGCTAGATATTGAAAATGGTATTTTCATTGATGATAAAGATGGCAAGCTAAAAACAGTCGTCAACGATGAAAAGCAATCGATTTTGGCACATTGCAAACGCTTAAATAGCTATACTGAGCTCGAGCAATTAAAAGACTATCCTGAGCCTGTGCAGAAAATACTCGGTAAGGCCAAACGCGTGAAAGTAGACTTTATAATTAAACGGTTTATATGATGACAAATAAAAAACCCGCCAACTAGGCGGGTTTTTTATTGCATGTAACGTGCTTATAACGTTTCTACTGCTGTACGCGGGTCAACATATTCCATGTTGAATGCTTCAGCTACTTCTTTATATGTCACTTTACCTTTGATTACGTTAAGGCCAGCAAGGAAGTTGCTGTCTTCAAGCAACGCTTGCTTATAACCTTTGTTCGCAAGTTTAATGATGTAAGGTAATGTTGCGTTGTTTAGAGCAAACGTTGATGTGCGTGGCACTGCGCCGGGCATGTTTGCAACACAGTAGTGTACAACGTCATCAACAATGTAAGTAGGCTCATCGTGTGTAGTTGGTTTAGATGTTGCGATACAACCACCTTGGTCGATTGCAACGTCAACAATTGCAGCGCCAGGCTTCATCGCTTTGATGTGATCTGCTGTAACAAGCTTAGGTGCAGCTGCGCCTGGGATAAGCACGCCACCGATAACTAGGTCAGCTTCTAATACGTGCTTTTCAAGCGCGTCAGCAGTAGAGTAAATCACTTTAGCTTGAGAGCCGAACTGCGCATTAAGGCTACGTAGTACGTCGATGTTACGATCCAAAATAGTAACATCAGCACCAAGACCTACAGCCATTTGTGCAGCGTTACGACCAACCATGCCGCCACCAATAACAACTACTTTAGCTGGCTCAACACCAGGAACACCGCCTAACAACATACCGCAACCATGCTTTGACTTTTCAAGTGCTTGTGCGCCAGCTTGAATAGACATGCGGCCAGCAACTTCAGACATAGGAGCAAGTAATGGTAAGCCACCTTTACTGTCGGTAACTGTTTCGTATGCAATACAGATTGCGCCACTTTTCACTAGGTCTTCAGTTTGAGGAAGATCTGGTGCTAGGTGTAGGTATGTGAAAAGAATTTGGTCTTCACGAAGCATCGCACGCTCAACAGCTTGCGGCTCCTTAACCTTGATGATCATATCAGCCGTAGCGAAAACTTCAGCGGCAGTCGAGATGATTTTCGCACCTACCTCTACATAGTCTTCGTCGGTAAAACCAATACCAAGACCCGCGTTA
Organism: Pseudoalteromonas maris; assembly: GCF_049257235.1. Taxonomy (NCBI): domain Bacteria; kingdom Pseudomonadati; phylum Pseudomonadota; class Gammaproteobacteria; order Alteromonadales; family Pseudoalteromonadaceae; genus Pseudoalteromonas; species Pseudoalteromonas maris. The sequence continues at coordinate 137,786 of NZ_JBMMUF010000009.1, read as the reverse complement.
GTTTCAACGATCACTTCATGACCGTGGTTGATTAGCTCGCGAGCGCTTGCTGGGATCATGCCCACACGGTATTCGTGGTTTTTAATCTCTTTTGGTACACCGATAATCATAAGTAACTATACCTTACATTGAACAGGAAAATTTTTCACTATTGTACTCATGGTTAAATAGTGTGTCTCACTGTTTTGAAATGTACAGCCAGTGTATTAAACTATATTTAATTTAAATTTAGATGAATTGACTGGTGTGAATAATGCATCAACAACTTGACCGTATAGACCGCAATATTCTCGTGGAACTGCAACGTGATGGACGTATTTCTAATGTTGAACTTGCAAAGCGTATTGGTCTGAGTGCGACCCCCTGCTTAGAGCGGGTAAAAAAGTTAGAAAGAGAAGGGTACATTCGTGGCTATAAAGCAGTGGTCGACCCAGCAAAGCTAGGCCAGGCTTTGTTGGTGTATGTAGAGGTTACTATCACTAAAACCTCCCCCGATGTATTCGATGAGTTCAATCAGGCGGTACGTAAGCATGATGAAATTGTCGAATGTCATCTCGTATCTGGTAATTTTGATTTTCTCTTAAAAACACGCGTAACCGATATGTCTGAATACCGCCAAGTCCTTGGCGACATATTGTTAAAATTACCAAACATCTCAGAAAGTAGGACGTATGTGGTTATGGAAGAAGTAAAAGGCGAAGAAGCGCTAATTATTCGCCCGCAAATTCCTAGTTAAATTTGCCGCCACGAATGAAGTGGGTATCACTGATTATAAACACAGTGCAAAAATGACAAAGAATTGTTATTGTTAAGAGTATTGCGCTGTAGTATTACAAAAAGAATAAGGATAAAGGAATATGCGCCTAAACGGTGTACAAAGACTGCTAGAAACAGGCTTAATAATAAGCACTGCATTCGCTATTTTTGTTTTGTGCGCGCTCATCAGCTTTGATCCAGCCGACCCTTCATGGTCGCAAACAGGTGAGTTCATAGAGGTCAGCAACATTACAGGCACTGCTGGCGCATGGTTAGCTGATATCTTATTGTTTAGTTTTGGCTGGCTCGCCTTTTTTGTACCCGCTGCCATTCAAATGTTCGGTTATTTCGCGTTCAAAAGACCCCATCAAGTTTTACGTCTTGACTACATTACCTTAGCACTTCGATTGATTGGTCTTGTGTTATTCGTGCTCAGTGCGTGCGCCATTAGTTCGATAAATTTCGATGATATTTTTTATTTTTCCTCTGGCGGGGTAGTGGGGGACGTCATTTCCTCAGCGATGTTGCCAGCGTTTAACTTTACGGGCACCTCCATATTATTGCTGTGCTTTTTCTTTGCCGGCATTACGTTAATGACCGGGATCTCTTGGGTGCAGTTCGTAGACGTGCTAGGTGATTTAGTAACTCGTGCCTGTAAGCGTGTTTGGTCATGGATACACAGCAAGCGTGCGCAGTACCAAGAAGAATATAACAAAGCTGAGCAGCACAATAATCAGGTCGCCATTGAAGACGGTGCCTCTGTTACTGACGAAGCGACTGAGATAGCACCTATTCGTGCACATGATGACATTCAAATAGGCGATCTTGATAGCGTTAAAGAAACCAGTTCAGCACAGCAAAGTGCAGAGAATATGTTTGCACCTGAACCCAAGGCTGATGACGTCAATGTTGATGAATCAGTGTCGCAAAATACACAAAAGCAGCACCCAGCACTTGATGATTTGGACGATATATTCGCCGAGGAAATGACATTTAGTGCAATAGATGATGAAAATTTTGATACGGTTAGCGCATTGAATGAGTTAGATAAAGCGCAGCCGCTTCCTCAATCACAAACAGAGCCGCCTGAACAAGAGCTCACGCGTAAGTCTAATGTCACCCAATTGCCAGCTCGCCAATTGAGCGCCAAAGAGAAATTCGAACAGCTATTGGAAGAGCGTCCACCTATGGACCCGTTGCCATCTTTGGACTTACTGGACAGGCCTGATAAGCAAAAGAACCCCATCTCCGAAGAAGAGCTTGAAGCAGTGTCACGTCTTGTAGAAGCAAAACTACAAGATTTTGGCGTGCAAGCGTCAGTGGTAGGTGTCTATCCTGGACCAGTTGTTACACGTTTTGAGTTAGACTTAGCACCGGGAATTAAGGTGGCAAAAATCACTGGTTTAGCCAAAGACTTAGCTCGTTCATTGTCTGCTGTGAGCGTGCGCGTAGTTGAGGTTATTCCTGGGAAAACGTACGTTGGCCTGGAACTTCCAAACAAACACCGCGAAGTAGTTCGCCTCTCAGAGGTAATCAATGCGCCGAAGTTTGAGCAGAACAAATCACCACTGACCATGGTTCTTGGAAAAGATATTGCGGGTCAACCTGTGGTTGCAGATCTTGCGAAAATGCCGCACTTGCTTGTTGCTGGTACAACAGGGTCAGGTAAGTCAGTGGGCGTTAATGTCATGATATTAAGCTTACTTTACAAATCACCGCCTGAAGATGTGCGGATGATTATGATAGACCCGAAGATGCTAGAGCTATCTGTCTACGAGGGTATTCCGCATCTTTTATGTGAGGTTGTTACTGACATGAAAGAGGCCGCTAATGCATTGCGTTGGTGTGTAGGCGAGATGGAGCGACGTTACAAACTCATGTCAGCCTTAGGTGTTCGTAATCTTAAGGGTTACAACCAAAAAGTGTTAGATGCCAAAGCCGCGGGTCAACCTATTATGGATCCGTTGTTTAAAGACACCGATGGCATGGCGGATGGTCCGCAAGAGTTAGATAAACTCCCGAGCATCGTCGTTGTCATTGACGAATTTGCTGACATGATGATGATTGTTGGTAAAAAGGTAGAAGAACTCATTGCCCGTATCGCGCAAAAAGCCCGTGCAGCAGGAATTCACCTTGTCCTTGCTACACAGCGACCATCAGTGGATGTAATAACGGGCCTGATTAAAGCGAATATTCCAACGCGTATGGCGTTCCAAGTGTCGTCGAAAATTGATTCACGCACGATATTGGACCAACAAGGCGCTGAGCACCTCCTTGGTATGGGTGATATGTTGTATTTGCCGCCGGGTACGAGTGTGCCGATACGTGTACACGGCGCGTTTGTTGACGATCATGAGGTGCATGCCGTAGTGAATGATTGGAAAGCGCGAGGCAAACCTAATTATGTTGAGGAGATCCTCAACGGTGACGCGGTTGAAGATGTTTTGTTACCGGGTGAGACAGCAGAAGATGAAGATGGCGAGGCCGATCCACTGTATGATGAGGCTGTCGCTTTTGTAATCGAAAGTGGTCGTGTGTCGGTATCAAGTGTGCAGCGCAAATTGCGTGTCGGTTATAACCGCGCAGCTCGTTTAGTCGAACAAATGGAACAATCTGGGCTTGTAAGCCCTCCGGGACATAATGGTGCCCGAGAAGTACTGGTAAAAAATAACGCCAGTTAACAGACACCAAGTGGAGGTCTATATGAAAAAAATGATTACACCCGCACTGGCAGCAACATCAATATTGGCCAGTTCGTTTACACTGGCTGATGAAGCCCAGCAGTTAAAGAAACAACTATCACATCTATCATCTTTGAATAGTGCGTTTACGCAACAGGTTTATGACCCACAGGGTGAATTAGTAAGTGAAAGTGAAGGGCGGTTAGAATTAGAGCAACCCAAAAAAATTCGCTGGCAACAAAATCAGCCAGACGAAACCTTATTCGTATCTAATGGCGTTAACAGCTTCTACTTTGACCCCTTTGCTGAGCAAGTAACGTTGCTCGATACTGAAACATTGATAGACAGCACGCCTTTTATTTTGCTGACTACCAATGATGACGCCTTATGGCAACAGTTCTCTATTACTAATGAAAACGCTGCATACGTTGTTACACCGATCAATCGTGATAATGCGCAAGTTGAGCAGCTAACACTCTATTTCGGTGATGATTTACAAGTCAGTAAAGTAGAAGTGCTCGACCGTTCGGGGCAGCGTTCTGTATTTACGTTTGTAGATGCCGCAATTAATGAAGATATAGACGATGCGCGTTTTGATTTTGTTATCCCAGAGCATGTATTCGTTGATGACCAAAGGAAATCTGCTGGAACGGATGTAAGTGGCGAATAATTTTTCTCTCGATTTTGCACCCGACGTGCGTCCACTCGCGGCGCGCATGCGTCCAACAACGCTTGACGACTATATTGGCCAGGACCACATTCTTGGCCACGATCAGCCTTTGTATCACGCAATACGCTCAGGTAATTGTCATAGCCTCATTTTATGGGGGCCTCCAGGTGTAGGTAAAACCACCCTTGCACACATTATCGCCCACCATTGTGATGCTCAGTTTATAGAACTTAGCGCTGTCACCGCTGGTGTTAAAGATATTCGTGATGCCGTGGAACAAGCACGTGTTGCTTTGCAAAGTGGTCGCAGAAGCCTGCTATTTGTAGATGAAGTTCATCGGTTTAATAAGTCGCAACAAGATGCACTACTTCCGCATGTAGAAAATGGCACATTTATCTTTATCGGTGCTACCACCGAAAACCCTTCATTTGCACTCAACAACGCAATTCTCTCCAGGGCGAGGGTGTATACATTACACAAGTTAGCATCCGAGCAACTTGCACAGGTTGTATACCACGCAATATCGAGCGACTCGCAACTGATTGCCCAAAATATCTCAATCGATGAGCAAAGCATCAAGCAACTTTGTGATAACGCAGGCGGAGATGCTCGCAATGTATTAAATCTGCTAGAAGTTGCAGCAGAATTAGCATCTCATAGTGCAACAAAAGGGGTGATTAACAGCGAGGTGATACAACAAGTGTCGCCGCAAATGCTGGCGCGCTATGACAAAGGTGGCGACCATTATTATGATTTGATCTCTGCTTTTCATAAGTCAGTGCGCGGTTCGAGTCCCGATGCTGCTTTATATTGGTATTGTCGCATAATAACTGCCGGAGGCGACCCGCTTTATGTAGCAAGGCGATTGCTTGCTATAGCCACAGAAGATATCGGTAACGCTGACCCAAAAGCCATGCAAGTTGCGCTCAATGCCTGGGATATCTACCATCGAGTTGGACCTAGCGAAGGTGAGCGTGCCATAGCGCAAGCGACTATTTATCTGGCCAGCGCCCCTAAAAGTAATGCCGTATACAGTGCGTTTAATGAAGCTAAGCGCCATGCAATTGCGACTGCTGATTTAGATGTTCCTCACCATTTACGAAACGCACCAACTGGGCTCATGAAAGAGCAAGGTTTCGGTGAAGATTATCGTTATGCTCATGATGAGCCAGGAGCGTACGCGGCAGGTGAGAATTTCTTCCCGCCACAAATTAAAGATACCCAATATTACTTTCCCACCGAACGTGGTTTAGAAAAGCGCATCGGTGAAAAATTAACATATCTAAAAGATCGCGACGCACACAGCCCGAGGAGACGATATGAACGTGATTAGTACCTATTTGCTTATTGCGTTAGGGGGAGCCTTGGGTGCGTGCGCGCGTTTCGGTGTTAATGAATTAGCATTAAAACTCCTGCCTAAGGGATTCCCTTTTGGCACGCTGACAGTTAATATTCTCGGTTCATTGTTAATGGGCGTTTTATTTGGCCTTTTGGATCGTGAAATTCTCACAAATCCACACCGCTTAACCCTAGGAATTGGTTTTTTAGGCGCGCTAACAACATTTTCAACATTTTCGCTCGATACCTTGTTACTTATGCAACAAGGCCAGTGGCTGAAAGTGGCGTTAAACATCCTGCTTAATGTCGGGGTGTGTATTTTTATGGCTGCATTAGGCCTCATGCTAACAACGCAAAAAGGTTAAAAACTCACATGTTAGATTCAAAGTATCTCCGTCAGGACGTAGATCAAACAGCAGCACGTTTAAAAACACGTGGTTTCGAATTAGACGTTGCGACACTTGCTGAGCTTGAAGAAAAGCGCAAAGCGCTACAAACAAAAACACAAGAATTACAAAACGAGCGTAACACCCGCTCCAAAGCAATTGGTCAGGCAAAGGCAAAAGGCGAAGACATCCAGCCACTGCTAGACGCAGTCGCAAATTTGGGTGATGAACTAGAAGCTGCTAAAAAAGAGCAAGATGAAGTACTTGCACAGCTAAATGACATAGCATCAGGCTTACCAAATCTACCTGCACAAGAAGTTCCTGTAGGCAATGATGAAGCTGACAACGTTGAAGTGAGCAAGTGGGGCGAGCCTAAGTCATACGACTTTGAAGTAAAAGATCACGTAGACCTAGGCGAAGCACTTGATAAAGGCCTAGATTTCGAAGCCGGTGTAAAACTATCTGGTGCACGCTTTACTGTAATGCGCGGCCAAATTGCGCGTATGCATCGTGCTCTTGTTCAATTCATGCTTGATACGCACACAGATAAAAATGGCTACACTGAAATGTATGTGCCATATCTTGTGAACAAAGACAGTTTGTTTGGTACAGGTCAGTTACCTAAATTCGCAGAAGATCTTTTCCACACTGAGAAACTTGGCGAACACGACGCGGGCTTTAGCTTAATCCCAACGGCTGAAGTGCCTCTAACCAATTGTGCTCGCGACGAAATCTTTGACGAAAAAGAGCTACCGCTACGTATGACTGCTCATACGCCATGTTTCCGCAGTGAAGCTGGTAGCTATGGTCGTGATACCCGAGGTCTTATTCGTCAGCACCAATTTGATAAAGTCGAATTAGTACAACTTGTTAAGCCGGAAGAGTCAATGCAGGCCCTTGAAGAACTAACGGGTCATGCAGAGCAAATACTACAAGTATTAGAACTGCCTTATCGTAAAGTGGTGCTGTGTACAGGTGATATGGGCTTTGGTGCAACTAAGACCTATGACTTAGAAGTTTGGTTACCAGCACAAAACACATACCGCGAGATTTCATCATGTTCAAACATGGGCGATTTCCAAGCCCGCCGAATGCAGGCACGTTTCCGCCGAGCTGGTGAGAAAAAGCCAGAGCTTCTGCACACCCTTAATGGTTCAGGTCTTGCTGTAGGTCGTACCTTAGTAGCTATTCTTGAGAATTACCAACAAGCAGATGGCTCTGTAGTGGTACCAATCGTACTGCGCCCATACATGGGTGGTTTAGAAGTCATCAGCGCAAAATAAAGCTGATAACTACGTTAAAAGAAGCCGCTATTTAGCGGCTTTTTTTTGTTTAAATGTGTGTTACATGTGTCGCGCGATTTTAATTGACTGTTTATAAAAGCTGGTCTAATTTCGCTGTGAAAGGTGCCGGTGCACTTTAACAATTCAAGGGAGTGCGCAAGGCGCGTATCACACCATGCTTAACAGTGATTTTATAGATTTACTCAAGACCATCATTCGCCAGCCCAGCGTGGTTGGCGCTGAACACTCATTTTTTCGAGTATTACAGCGTGAACTCGAAGAGCGTGGAGCACATGTTACTTGGTATGAAGGATTGTTAGTTGCCCAAGGTAACAAACCATTCAGTACTATGTTCTCAGCTCACATTGACCGCCATGGGCTCATTTGTACCGGACCAAATGAATTTCAATATGCTGCCTTCATTGCTGGTAATAGAACTGATTTATTAAATAATTCAGTGTCCGAAGAGCTCATGACTAAAATCACTGAGCGCTTTAAAAATGAACCTGTGTATGCGTACGAGCCATGGTCCGGCGCTTATCGTGGCAATGGCATTATAAAAAATTCCTACATTTGCGAATTTAGAAACAACCTTATTTTTGAAATTGATGGCCTCGAAGGTTTAGTGGCAGGCACACCCGTGGCCTTCAAAGATAAATTGAAAATTGATAATGGCAGACTCTACGGCCAATTAGACAACGTCCTCAGCGCCGCAGCGCTTGTACACTTATTCAGCATGGGCTTCCAAGGTACTGCATTTTTTACTGCGCAAGAAGAGGCAGGGAAGAGCTGGCGTTATTTGCTAGAGTGGTTTAGGCGCTTCGGTGGCTCGACAAATAGACTATTTGTTGTGGATACCAGTCCATTTCCCGACACAGATGCGGCAAATAATCAGCAGCTGGTACTGCGTTATAAAGATGCCAACGCATCATTTAATTTAGAAGCAACACGCAAAGTAGAGCAGCTATGTAAGGCGCACAACATGAGTTACTTGTTTAAAGACGAGTATGTAGAGCAGCACAACGCGGAATTGGTAAGTCAAGGATTAGAGCCTAACTCTATTGGTAGTACTGAGCTTGGACGCATTATTGCCGCGTCAAATGGTTTGGTTGATGGTACGACAATTCAAGTGCCTACTACAGGCTATCACACAATGTCTGAGTCGGCTGCGATTGAGTCTGTAGAAAGTTTTTTAACAATGCTAATGCAGTTGTCAAAAGAACAGTAACTGATATTTTTTTAAGCAGAGCAGTGCGCTCTGCTTGTGTATTGGATGTTAATCTCTAAACTTCATTTCCTGAAGTAATGCAGTACTCATTACAGTGCGATACTCTGCTCGGTTACCACTTTCAGCCTGCATTTTTTCCATACTCTTCTTAGCCCATGCCATGTACGTTTTACGCCTTTTTTCATTTTCGGCCACTGACGCCATGTTTTCAAACACCCTGACTATATACAAGTCTGGCTCGTCTGCTCGGGCATGGACATTGCTAATGATTGAATAACTGATCAGCCAGCCTTGTTCTACGGCAAAATCAGAGTTCTTACGCCACTCCGACGCCAACCATTTAGCATACTTTAGACCCGCTCCATCGGAGATTTTTATCCCTGTAACTTCCCAGTAGTTTCCACCTATAAATGGTGGTTCATGATCATCTGCGTGTACGACTTGAATAGACATCAAACTAAAAACACAAAACAACGCTCCTATTAATAAGTTCTTAGACATTATTTGCTCCTTGTTTCAAGCTGCGATATTGCAACATGAGCCAATAAAGCTAGTCGGCGTTGTATGAGTTGTCTAATTTGTACCTATGGTTTTGTATATACGCATGTTTTATTGTCATTCAGTGCCGATAAAACCACCCGTTTGGTGAGCCCACAACTGCGCGTATATTCCTCCTTGTTGGATTAATTGTTGATGCGTACCTTGCTCAACAATGTGGCCTTTATCCATAACGACTAGGCGGTCCATTTGTGCAATGGTAGATAACCTATGGGCAATGGCAATCACCGTTTTTCCTTGCATGAGCGTGTCTAAAGAAGCTTGTATAGCAGCCTCTACTTCTGAGTCTAGGGCCGATGTTGCTTCATCTAAAACCAGTATTGGCGCGTCTTTTAACAGTACCCTCGCAATCGCTATTCGTTGACGCTGGCCACCAGATAGCTTGACACCACGCTCGCCGACTTGTGCATCGAGCCCCTTATTGCCATGAGTATCTTCGAGATCTTTTATGAAATCCCATGCTTTGGCTTGTTGTGCAGCGTGGATAATTTGCTCATCCGTTGCATCAGCTAGACCATAGCCGATATTCTCACGCACACTACGATGAAGTAGTGCAGTGTCCTGCGATACCATTGCGATTTGCTTGCGTAGACTCTCTTGGGTGACCGTGTCTATTGCTTGGTTGTCGATGCGTATCTGACCTTGTTCTAAGTCATAAAAACGTAACAGCAGATTCACCAGCGTCGATTTACCAGCCCCAGAGCGACCAACAATACCGACCTTTTCACCCGCACTAATGGCCAGGTTTAAAGACTTAAGAATACTGCCCTGAGTGCTGTTAATCTGCTTGCCATAATTAAAGGTAATGTTGTCAAAATGAATAGCACCACTTCGTATTGCTAATTCATCGGCATCGTTTTTATCTTTTACTTCAATAGGCTTAGTGAGGGTTTGCATGCCATCGGCGACAGTGCCAATGTTTTCAAACAATGCACTGACTTCCCACATAATCCACTGTGCCATTCCATTGAGACGTAAAGCTAAACTCACGGCGATAGCAATCGCTCCAACACTTATTAAACTAAACGACCATAGGTAAATTGAGAGCGCAGCAATTGCGGCGACTAGGGTATAGTTGAGAACTTGAACACTTACTTGTAAGCCGGTAGCCAAACGCATTTGGCGGTATACAGGGTTAAGAAATAAGGTCATCGACTCTTTGGCATAATGTTCTTCTTGAGCTGAGTGAGAGAACAACTTTATGGTGGAAATGTTGGTGTAGCTATCTACGATGCGCCCAGTCATTTGTGATCGAGCTTCGGCTTGCTCCTCGGCTACTTCTCGTAACTTGGGAATAAAATAACGTTGGATGCAAATATACCCCACTAGCCAAACTAGCATTGGCATCATCAAACGCCAATCGGCAGATCCTATAAAGAACAGCATGGCGCTGAAGTACACGATGATATACACCGCAACATCAAGAAGTTTGATAACCGTTTCTCTTACCGCTAAAGAAGTTTGCATGACTTTCGTTGCGATTCGCCCAGCAAAATCATCTTGATAAAAACTAAGACTTTGACGCAGTAAATAGCGATGCGCTAACCAGCGTATCGACATGGGATAATTTCCCAATAAACTTTGGTGCAATATTGCAGAATGTATAAACACTAAAGCGGGTAAGGCGACGAGTGTGACCAACCCCATTAGCCACAATGTCTCAGTTTCTTGAGCAAATAACTCATCCGGTGTGGTATTACTCAGCCAGTCAACAAGCTGCCCCATAAAGTTAAACAGAGACACTTCAATAATGGCCAGTAGGGCGGCGCTGATTGACATTACCAATAACGGCCACTCCATTCCTTGTGTGTAATAGCGACAAAATGCCCACAAGCCAGAAGGGGGAGCTTTGGTTTCACGCTCAGGAAAAGGACGAGTGAGTTTTTCAAAAAATGCGAACATGGACAACACAACTGCAAAATACAATGGCGTCCAGTTTAACGACAATCCACTAGGCTGCCTAGTGTGTCGATAACGTTTTACAGTTATCGACAAGCATCACAAAAGCAATACTTTAAAGCCAATCAAAATAAGTACGACGCCGCCGAGGAACTCCGCTTTGCTCTCTAACCATGTACCACTGCGCGCACCGACAAAAACCCCAATGGCTGAAAATAACATCGTTGTTACGGCTATGATGGCACACGCTAGCAATGCTGGCACATCAACAAGGGTGAGGGTAAAGCCTGCTGCCATGGCATCAATACTGGTGGCAATTGCGAGGATAAGGAGCACTTTATGGGTGATGTGTGAAATGTCTTCCTCAATGCCCTCGCTCATGGCTTCAAATAGCATCTTAGCGCCAATCGCAATTAACAGCGCAAAGGCTATCCAATGAGCATAATCCTCAATCCAACCTAAAACGCCTTTGCCACCAAGATAACCGATAAGTGGCATGACCCCTTGAAAAATACCAAAATAGACGGCTGCTTTTATCGCTAATGGTCTTGTTGCGGTGGCATGCTTTGACCCTAAGCCAATGGATACGGCGAACGCATCCATACTCAATGCAATGGCTAATATGAGAACTTCAATCATGTAATCAATAGGTAATAATGACGGTTAACTATGGCCGCATTTGGATAATGCGGCCGTTACTGCGCTTTTAATCTTTTGCGTAGGTACGCTGCATGATGTAAACGTAAGCAGAAATGAAAGCTTGCTCTTGGAATTTCTTAAGGCCCGTTTCTTCAAATTCCACAGGAATTGGGTTGCGTTTTAATTGCTCTTTAATGGTCGTTGCATTGAGTATACGCACGTCTAAGTCGCTTATAAGTTGCAACGCGGCTTCCATTTTGAACCCTACAGCGCCGCCAGCGAATTTACCTTTTTGTGGACGACCTTTAATTGCAATTGAATCAACACCGTAATCTTCCATAAGTTTTTTAAAATCGCGGTAAAACTTTTGCATTTGCTCAGTGTCATCTGAGTTGCCAAGTACAAATCGTGTTTGTCGCACGTCGCGGATGTCAAACACGTCGTTATCTCTAGATAGTAAACACAGCAGTACTTCACTGCCTTTAATTTCAACACCACAGGTATTCATGTTATATCGCCTTTGAATTCAATGGGCTTCATTATATCAGAGATAATTGGGGGGTGTTTATCTTTGCTGTGTGTTTTTGCATAAGTTACTGAGGATTTTATGCAGCTAGGTCTGGCGTCGCAGCGCGATTTTAGGTAGGCCAGGGGATATGGCAGAAAAAAAACTTCTATGGCCTTGAATTTGTTCCGTTAGCACGCGAGAATACGCCCTTGCGTCTGATGTAGGGCGCTGCAGTATCATCGCAATGCTTGTTGGTAAAAGCGTTGTTCTAGATAAAACGAATTAAACATAACTAACTACATGTGGCGCGGCGTAGGTGTCACCACTGTAAAAGGATTAAACATGCCTGTAATTACTCTTCCTGACGGCAGTCAGCGTATATTTGATAACCCTGTTTCTACTATGGATGTCGCCAACGACATCGGCCCTGGTCTTGCTAAAGCAACCATCGCTGGTCGCGTGAATGGCGAGCGTGTTGATGCATGTGATTTGATCACCGAAGATGCGCGTCTAGAAATTATCACTGCCAAAGATGAAGACGGTTTAGAAATTATTCGTCACTCATGTGCGCACCTTATTGGTCATGCTATTAAGCAACTTTATCCTGATGCAAAAATGGCAATCGGCCCGACTATCGACAATGGCTTCTATTACGATGTCGATATGGAGCATTCGCTCACTCAAGAAGATCTTGAAGCGCTTGAAAAACGCATGTTGGAGCTTGCAAAAACTAAGTACGACGTTGTTAAAAAGGTTGTAAGTTGGCAAGAAGCACGCGACACATTTGAGTCTCGTGGCGAAACCTACAAAATGGAAATTCTTGACGAAAACATTTCTAAGGATGACCGTCCAGGCTTGTATCATCACGAAGAGTACGTAGACATGTGTCGTGGTCCTCACGTTCCTAACATGTCTTTCTGTCAGCATTTTAAACTAATGAAAGTGGCAGGTGCATACTGGCGTGGAAACTCTGAAAACAAAATGCTTCAGCGTATTTACGGTACTGCGTGGGGTGATAAGAAACAACTTAAAGGCTACTTGCAACGTTTAGAAGAAGCAGAGAAACGCGATCACCGTAAAATCGGTAAAGCGCTGGATTTGTGGCATTGGCAAGAAGAAGCGCCTGGCATGGTGTTTTGGCATAATGACGGTTGGAGCATCTATCGCGAACTCGAAGATTTTGTTCGTGAAAAATTACGCGAGTATGATTACGAAGAAGTGAAAGGCCCGCTAATGATGGACCGTGGATTGTGGGAAAAATCAGGCCACTGGGACAAATACGGCGATGCCATGTTTACAACAGAGTCTGAAAAGCGTGAATACGCAATCAAACCTATGAACTGTCCAGGCCATGTTCAAATCTTTAACCAAGGTTTGAAATCTTACCGCGATTTACCACTGCGTATGGCCGAGTTCGGTTGTTGTCACCGTAATGAACCATCTGGCGCATTACATGGTTTGATGCGTGTACGTGGATTCACTCAGGACGATGCTCACATCTTCTGTACGGAAGAGCAAATTCTCGATGAAGTAACGTCTTGCATTAATATGGTGTATGATACGTATTCAACATTCGGCTTTGAAAAGATTGTTGTAAAGTTATCTACACGCCCTGAGAAGCGTATCGGTGAAGATGAATTATGGGATAAGGCTGAAAAAGCACTTGCTCAAGCACTGAACGATAAAGGCATAGAGTTTGAATACTTGCCGGGCGAGGGCGCTTTCTACGGTCCTAAAATTGAATTTACGTTATACGACTGCCTAGAACGTGCATGGCAGTGTGGTACAGTGCAGTTGGACTTTATGTTACCGGGTCGCCTCGGCGCGACTTATGTTGCAGAAGACAACGAACGCCGTACACCGGTGATGATTCACCGTGCGATTTTAGGCTCAATTGAACGTTTTATCGGTATTCTTACTGAAGAGTATGCAGGTTTGTTCCCGACTTGGCTTGCACCAAAGCAAGTTGTGATCATGAATATTACGGATAAACAGTCTGCTTATGTGCAAGAAGTTGTACAAAAATTAAATAAACTGGGTATTCGTGTAGCTGCCGACTTGAGAAATGAGAAAATTGGCTTTAAAATTCGCGAACATACTTTAAAACGTATTCCTTACTTATTAGTTGTTGGCGACAAAGAAGTTGAACAACAAGAAGTCGCGGTAAGGACACGTACAGGTGAAGACCTGGGCAAATTTAAAGTCGATGACTTTATAACAAAGATCGCAGATGAGATTAAAAATAGAATTTAATCTGTGATGGAAAAAGGGTGTGCCAAGAACTGACGGTTACACCCTTTTTTGTTTTTAATATTCTTGGAGGAACGTACCATTAGAGGCGGAAAAAAGGGTCAACAAACGACTCAAAAAAATCGTATTAACGAAGACATCACGGCAAAAGAAGTTCGACTAATTGGCTTTGACGGTGAGCAAGCAGGCATTGTGTCTTTGAGTGAAGCGTTGTCATTGGCGGAAGAAGCTGGTGTCGATCTCGTTGAGATCAGCCCTAATGCTGAGCCACCTGTTTGTAAGGTTATGGACTACGGTAAGTTCATTTTCGAAAAGAGCAAGGCACAAAAAGAACAGAAGAAAAAGCAAAAGCAAATCCAGATTAAGGAAATCAAATTCCGTCCGGGTACTGACATTGGTGATTACCAAGTTAAATTGCGTAGCCTTCGTAAGTTCTTAGAAGCGGGCGACAAAGCGAAAGTAACTATTCGTTTCCGCGGCCGTGAAATGGCACACCAAGAAATCGGTATTGAACTTCTAGAGCGCGTAAAAACGGATTTAGAAGATTTGGCAGTAGTAGAGTCTTTCCCTAAGAAAGTCGAAGGTCGCCAAATGATCATGATGCTAGCGCCAGTGGCTAAAAAATAGTATACTGCGCGCCTTAAGATTTAGTGCAGGTTTACAAGCTGATTGAAAAGCAACTGTTTTTTAATGAGCACCTGTATCTATCCGGTTGAAAGTAAGGGACTTTTTGGTCCCTTCACCGGTTTTGGGAGTAAGTTAGGCCAATAAAGTGTCAATGTAAATTGAACGCCTGCTTGCTAAATTTAAGCAATATCATATTGGAGTTATTGCAATGGCTTATAAGCTAAAAACACACCGTGGCGCTGCAAAGCGCTTCAAGAAAACTGCTTCTGGCGGTTTCAAGCGTAAACAAGCGCACCTTCGTCACATTCTGACTAAGAAAACCTCTAAGCGTAAGCTTCACCTACGTCCTAAGCTAATGGTTCACAAGAACGACCACGGCTTAGTTTCTCGTATGTTACCATTCGCTTAATAGGGGTATAGAATAATGGCAAGAGTAAAACGCGGTACTATCGCGCGCGCACGTCACAAGAAAGTTTTAAAGCAAGCTAAAGGTTACTACGGTGCACGTTCACGTGTTTACCGCGTAGCTTTCCAAGCGGTTACTAAAGCGGGTCAATACGCTTACCGTGACCGTCGTGCGAAGAAACGTACTTTCCGTCAACTATGGATTGCACGTATCAACGCAGCAGCTCGTCAAAATGGTTTGTCTTACAGCCGTTTCATCAACGGTCTTAAGAAGACTTCTGTAGAGATCGATCGTAAGATCCTTGCAGACATCGCTGTTTATGACCAAGTTGCATTCGCAGCATTAGTAGCTAAAGCGAAAGAAGGTCTTTCAGCTTAATCTACCTGTGTTAGCAGAAGAAAGGAGCCTATTGGCTCCTTTTTTATTGCCTATATTTTGGCAAACCCTAACGTGATTTGACCAGCACCCAATCCATCCAACTGGTAGGTAAAATGCGTTTTAAGAAGCCAAATATATACGTTGGCTTAGTCACGTAATAGCGGGCTTGAGGATGTTGAGATTCAAGCGCATGAACTAAACGTTTATACACTGCCTCAGGACCAAGGGTAAATGGCTGAGGAGCTGTGGATGATTGTAAACGTCGCTGTTGTGCTAAGTAATTGTCTCTATGAACACTGTGGTCTATATCAATACCTGAGGTTAAAAATGCGTGTAAGGCGTTGTCTCTGAACTTTGACGTAATAGGACCTGGCTCTATCAAGGATACATGCACACCACTGCCTTGTAGTTCTAGGCGCAAGGTGTCTGTAAGGCCTTCAAGAGCGAATTTGCTGGCATTGTAAGCGCCGCGATATGGCAAAGTGACCAAGCCTAACACCGAAGAATTTTGAATTATACGACCATGGCCCTGTTTGCGCATTTTCTTACACACTAACTGAGTAAGATGATGCCAACCGAACACATTGGTCTCAAATTGCCTGCGCAGTGCTTCAACAGGAAGGTCCTCCACAGCACCGGGCTGACCATATGCACCGTTATTAAATAACGCATCTATTTTGCCACCACTGTAGGCAAGCGCGTCCTCTAGACCTTGCTCGATAGATTCTGTGTCTGCGTAATCTAAATGTACGCAGGTGATCCCTTTGGCGTTGAGCTTTTTCACATCTTCTATACGCCGACAACTGGCGATTACATCGTATCCACGTTTTTGTAACTGCTTTGCACAGTAATAACCTATGCCACTTGAGCATCCAGTAATTAAAATTGTTTTCATAGTCCAAAGTGGGGTTTTATGCTTGTCTGTCAGAAACCTAACATTTCATCGCAGCACTCGCCAGCGTTTATGTAAGATTGTTATACTGCAAGATACAAGAGCACGGATAAGAACAATAATATGTTGACCACAGTATTACTCGCTGCCGCATTGGCTAATGACGCGCATCTACCACCACTTATTCCATGGCAAGGCACAAGTGAAGCACTCATGCAAACGGGCGGTCCCTTAGTTACCGACTTCGAATTGTCGGCTGGCTTTGACTCGCCAAATTACCACAGTACGATGACCTACCTAAGCAAACTGCAAAAGGCGAATCCTGAGCAGTTTGTCATAACTCGCATTGGCACAAGTGACGCAGGGCGTGACATCAACATGCTCATTGCAGCGCAAGAGGTAACCTCTAGCGCAGAGCAAATTCGCAACTCAGACAAGCCCACGTTATTAATCCAAGCAGGAATTCACAGTGGCGAAATAGATGGTAAAGACGCGGGGTTTATGCTGCTTAGGGATATTGCCAACGGCAAACGTCCCGACATTTTAAAACGCGTAAATATTTTGTTTATTCCGATTTTAAATGTTGATGGCCACGAGCGCCGCAGTGCCTACAACCGCATAAACCAGCGAGGCCCTCGAGAAATGGGTTTTAGGACCAATGGCCAGAATTTAAATCTTAATCGTGATTACACTAAATTGGATACGCCAGGGGTAAGAGCGATAGCGCAAGTGGTCAATGAATATGCGCCAGATTTGTATATTGATGTTCATGTAACAGACGGTGCGGATTATCAATATGATATTACCTATGGCTACAACCCAAGCTTTGTAAGTACAACACCACACGTTACCAACGCGTTAGACACGTATATATCTCCAGTGATTGATAACAAACTAGAGCAATTTGGTCACGTACCTGGGCCTCTTGTGTTTGTCATGGACAAAATGGAGTTTTCAAAAGGACTCGCAGGGTGGGTTGCTGGACCTAGATATTCAAATGGCTGGGGAGAGCTTCGACATCTTCCGACTATTTTGGTCGAAAACCATTCATTAAAGCCTTATAAACAGCGGGTACTAGGAACCTATGTTTTGCTTGATGGTGCGATTGATGCCCTTGCACAACATAGTGCTGAACTACAACAGGCAATCGCGCAATCAATGAACGCGCCACACAAAGAACTTGTCGTTGATTTTAGTTACGCCAAAGAGCCGGACTTCGTGCAATTCAAAGGTATTGAGTACGAGCACTACCAAAGTGACGCAACGGGTGCCAAAGAAGTACGATATCTAGGAAAGGCAAAACACTATGACCGTTTGCCTATTTACTGGAAAAAAGACGTAAAAACAAAAGTAACCGTACCAAAAGCGTTTTATATTCCAACCAGTTATGAGCAGATCATTACAACGCTGCAGCTACAGGGAATTAACGTTGAAACTGTTGAAAACACCCAAACAATGAAGTTGGTACGCGGCGATATAATCGATCACGAGTTTGCCAGTACACCATTTGAGGGGCGTTTTCGTGTTACTCCAACAATGCACTATGAGCCAGTTGATACAACGATTGATAGTAATTGGATTAGAGTATCCACTGCGCAACCGCTTGGCTTACTTGCCACGCACATGCTCCACCCACAAGCGCCCGATTCATTGTTCCAATGGGGATTCTTGCACAGCGTGTTTCAGCGCACCGAATATGTAGAAAATTACGCGTTAGCGCCATACGCACAGCAATTGTTAGATGAAAACCCAGCGTTGAAAGCGCAGTACACACAGAAACTAGAAGATGAAAATTTTGCAAATGACGCTGATGCCCGAAGGGCTTGGCTTTACGCGCAAAGCCCGTATTATGACCAGCAATACCTTCGTTATCCCATTTTAATGCAGTACTAGATATGACGATACAAATACACACCGTACCCGTAACGCCTTTTATGCAAAATTGCCGCATTGTTGTGTGCGAAAAGACCAACGACGCTGCAATTGTTGACCCTGGAGGTGATACACATAAGCTTATCGCCAAGCTCAACCGGCTAAACATTACCCCGAGTACAATTTGGTTAACCCATGGCCATCTAGATCATGTTGGCGCGGCGGACGAATTGGCACGTGAGTTTAACATTGACATTATTGGTCCTCATGCAGATGAACAATTCTGGTTTGATGCACTGCCACAACAAGCACAGATGTTTGGCTTTGCCCCCAGGCCTGCCTTTTTGCCAACTCGATGGTTAACGCCAGGCGAGGTATTGACTTTGGGTGAATTAAACTTTGAAGTCCGTTTGTGCCCGGGTCATACGCCAGGTCATGTGATCTTAGTTGAGCACCAAAACAAAATTGTGCTCGTTGGTGATGTGATATTCAAAGGTTCGATTGGCCGAACAGACTTTCCAAAAGGCGATGGCCCGACGTTGATTGCGTCAATACACCGTGAAGTCCTATCCTTAGCCGATGATTACTCTATTCTTAGTGGGCATGGAGAAGACACGACCGTTGGCCATGAACGTCAGACAAATCCATTTGTTAGTGGTAAATTTGGCTAAAATTAACAAGACGAAATTGAATACCTTGTGTATAATTTCTCCTAATTAACGTAATAAAAAGAAAAAACAATGTCATTGAATCAAGTAGATCGCCAAATATTGGCATTACTCCAACAAGATGCAAGCTTATCAACGGCTGAAATTGCCGATCAGGTAGGTTTATCTCAATCACCTTGCTGGCGTCGTATCGCGCGCTTAGAGCAAGAGGGTTATATCAAAGGCAAAGTCGCTTTGCTTGATGAGAAAAAACTCGGTTTTGATATGCTGGTGTATGCCCACGTTAGGTTATCAAATCACGGCCGTGACCAATTAGCGCAATTCGAAGAACTGATTATGAGCTATGACGAAGTCACTGAATGTTACACCATGGCTGGGACTATGGACTTTATGCTCAGAATTATCTCAAAAGGTATAGAAGGGTATGAATTATTCGTTCGAGATAATTTATTAAGCTTGCCTTATGTGCAAGAGGTACACTCTAACGTAACAATGACCTGTGTGAAGCGCTCGACCTCTTTACCGCTTTGAACAGTGTGAATTAAATTGTTGAATTTAACGCCCACCTTCAGTGGGCGTTTTTGTATACTTAATTGTTAATTAACCGCTATTTTGCTAGACTTTGCAGCCCTTTCGTCGCTAGTTTCAATTCTTATCGTAAACGAGGAATGAATGTTTAACTTACTAAGCAAAGCCCCAAGCTCTGCTAAAAACGATATTTTATCTGGTCTTACTGTTGCCTTAGCCTTGGTACCAGAAGCCGTTGCTTTTGCGTTTGTAGCGCAAGTTGATCCTCTTGTTGGTTTATACGCTGCATTTATTGTTGGCCTGATCACTTCATTGATTGGCGGTCGCCCTGGCATGATCTCTGGTGCAACCGGTGCGCTGGCAGTCGTTATGACTTCACTGGTGATCACCCACGGTGTTGAGTACCTGTTCGCGACCGTCTTATTGATGGGGGTATTACAGATTCTCGCTGGGGTATTTAAGCTCGGTAAGTTTATTCGAATGGTGCCTCACCCGGTAATGCTAGGCTTCGTAAATGGCTTAGCAATCGTGATTTTCCTCGCGCAACTTGGTCAGTTTAAAGTACTTGGCGATGATGGCCAGATGCACTGGATGCAAGGTGAGATGATGTACATCATGTTAGGCTTGGTTCTATTGACCATGGCCATTATTCATTTCTTGCCTAAGCTGACAACCGCAATTCCATCAAGCCTCGCTGCGATTGTCGTTGTGACAGGGCTTGTTTTAGGTTTGGATTTAGAAGCACGCACAGTAATTGATTTTGTAAAGGATATGACTGGCGATAGTGCTGCAACGATTGCCGGAGGATTCCCTGAATTCCACATACCTCAGGTACCGTTCAACCTAGAAACATTCAAAATTATTCTACCTTACGCTGTCATTTTGGCTGCGATTGGTTTGATTGAATCGTTACTAACACTGACTTTGATTGACGAAATTACCGATACTCGTGGTAACAGTAACAAAGAGTGTGTAGGTCAGGGCGCGGCAAATGTTACCTGTGGTTTCTTTGGAGCAATGGGTGGTTGTGCGATGATTGGTCAATCAATGATCAATATTAATTCTGGTGGTCGTAGTCGCTTATCAGGTATCACCGCGGCATTACTACTATTAGTATTTATTTTATTTGCTGCGAGCTACATTGAAATGATCCCACTTGCCGCATTGGTTGGTGTGATGTTCATGGTCGTTATTGGTACTTTTGAGTGGTCTAGTTTCCGCATTATGCGAAAAGTACCAAAGTCTGATGCCTTTGTTATTTTCCTTGTAAGTGCGGTTACGGTAGCAACAGATCTGGCTATTGCTGTGTGCGTGGGTATTATCGTCTCGGCGTTGGTGTTCGCATGGCAGCATGCTAAGCACATTTATACGGACAGTTATATCGATGAGCAAGGCTCTAAGGTATACGAGTTGCACGGCCCGCTGTTCTTTGGCTCGGTGAAAAACTTCCTAGACTTGTTTGACGTTAAAAACGACCCCAAAGACGTTATTGTTGAATTCAAGCATAGCCGTGTTGCTGATCACAGTGCTATTGAGGCTATCGATACGCTTGCTGATAAATATAATAAAGCCGGCAAAACATTGCATTTACGCCACGTAAGCGCAGACTGCAAGCAGCTTTTACACAAAGCGCGCGACTTAGTTGAAATTAACGTGATTGAAGATCCTAAATACCGCGTTGCATCTGATGAACTAGGTTAAGTTAAAGACGTACATCTCATTTTAAAAGCCGACTATTTAGTCGGCTTTTTTATTCAGGTGCAATTAACGGCACACGAACTAGACTTTTGGTAGCTAAATTTACAATGGATACTGTTATGAATAAATTGCTCTTCCTTGCTTTCGCTCCTTTTATATCAATAACCACACTTGCCCAATCACTGCCTGACGCTGCGCACATTCAAGTCAATGGTGTTGGTGAGGTGTTAGCGACGCCTGATAAAGTGACATTGAATGTCTCAGTTAATGAACATGGCATGGATGTTATAGCTGTAAAAAAAGCAGCAGACAGCAAACTCATGCAAATGATAAAAACACTCAAAGAGCAGGGGGTGGATGGGCAAGACATTCATGCTAGCCAGCTAAATATTCATAGCAAGCAACGGTACAACCGTGACACCCAGCGCAATGAATTCGATGGCTACGAGGTAAGCCGTACCATCAACGTGATTTTGCGAGACATAGACAAATACCCTTATGTTTTACAGACACTTGTAGCGCAAGGAGCAAACAATGTGGGGCAATCTGTGTTTGGTGTTAGTAACTATGACGAACTCTACGCCCAAGCGAGAATAAAAGCGTTCAAGGATGCAAAAGCGAATGCACTTACGTATACACAAGGATTCGGTGCTAAACTTGGTAAGGTATACAGCATAAATGCAATTGAACACCAAAGGCCAACGCCTTACCCAAGTCCAAGAATGCGTGTCATGGCGGCAGAAGCCGACGTGGCCACTGTAGCTGATGCCTACAACGTAGGTGACATCAAAATTACCGCTTCAGTAAATGCAGTTTATCTATTAGAAAACTAATCCGTACCGACCTCTCCGGTGCCGATGTTTAGAGTAGTTTGTAGTTCATCGGCACTTTTCTTTTAAATCAATACATTGTAACGTGCTACCTGATGGCTAAATCAGGAGAGTACCGTGATCGTATCAATATTTGCCGCCATATTGGCGTTAATCTATTTGCAGCTCAGCATCTATGTTGTAAAGGTGCGCACCAAAGAGCGCCAATCAATTGGGGCAGGGCAAAGTGAACTGTTAGAACGTGCAATTCGTGCACATAGTAATTTCATTGAATATGTTCCCTTTGCGCTAATATTACTTTTTTTAAATGAATATCAAGGCCTTGCTAGCCACTACAGCTATATTCTAGGGGCTATTTTAGTGCTAGGACGACTGTTGCACGCAAGTAACATTTCACAACTTAATGAAAAAATAAAGCTTCGTGTTTTTAGTATGATGCTAACGCTAAGCGTGATATTAATTAGCGCAGTTTTACTGTTGTTAGATGCGACGATTGGCATCTACGTCTAATTCTTTTTGTTACTTCAAACGCTTTTCTGCCTACCTTTTCTATAGTTTAGAATAGGTAGGTAATGCTCAGTTATTCTTGCCACATATTTACATCTTCTCTTATCGAGCGCATACAGTAACCTTTATTACTGGCGTTGCATTTTGATCAGACTTTGATAATTTGCATACAAACATAACAAATTAGGAACAACCATGACTGAAACGCTGCTTGTTGCCTGTGTATTTTTACTATCGTCACTCGTCGCTGTACCCATTGCCACAAGATTGGGACTAGGATCAGTGCTTGGTTATTTGATTGCTGGAATAATCATTGCCCCCGTACTTGCCATGTTTTCAGTTAATGTCACTTCAATTCAGCATGTTGCTGAATTTGGCGTAGTGATGATGTTATTTCTTGTAGGTTTAGAACTTGAACCCAAAAAGCTATGGTCAATGCGCCGAGAACTTCTCGGGTTGGGGGGCGGTCAGGTATTTATAACAAGCTTTGTCATTATGCTCAGTGCGATGGCTTTTGGGTATAGTTGGCAATTAAGTCTTAGTATCGGACTTATCTTAACGCTATCATCAACAGCTATCGTTTTGCAGACGTTGTCAGAAAAAGGGCTATTAAAAACTCCTGGTGGAAGTGCATCCTTTTCAGTATTGCTGACTCAAGATATTGCCGTCATTCCGATACTCGCGTTTTTACCTGTGCTTGCTGCACCTGAGTTTTTTGTTGATGTCGCCACAGATGCTGCGGCTGATCACAGTAGCCAATTACTATTACTAACTGGCTTGTCGGCTTGGCAAAGCGCACTTGTTCGCTTCGCTGTAGTTATTGGGGTAATAGTAGGGGGGATTTATTTAACCGGCCCCGTTTTTAGATTCATTGCCCATTCTCGCCTAAGGGAATTATTTACAGCGACTGCGTTGTTCATGGTTATTGGCATAGCCCTGATGATGATGCTAGTTGGCTTGTCGCCAGCCCTTGGAACCTTTATTGCGGGTGTTGTACTTGCAAACTCTCCCTACAAGCATGAATTAGAAAGCAATATCGAACCATTTAAAGGCTTATTACTGGGTTTGTTTTTCATTACTGTTGGCGCAAGTATGAATTTCACTCTTTTGACAGAGAATACCATTGTCATTTTGCTATCGACTCTAGGATTAATCATTTTGAAAATAGGGGTGTTACTTGTCCTAGGACGAACGTTGCGCATTAAAGGTGAAGCATTATGGTTGTTGGCATTGAGTCTCGCTCAGGCAGGTGAATTTGGCTTCGTTTTGTTATCATTTGCCGTTGCCAATCATGTAATGAACCAGGCAATTGCAGACCAACTGCTACTGGTCGTGACCTTGTCTATGATGGTGTCTCCCTTGTTGTTTCTTGTGTACCAGCACATTATCGCGCCGCGATATGAGGTTGAGACTAAACCCCGCGATGAACAGTTTCCCGATGAAAGTCATATCATCATTGCAGGTTCAGGGCGTGTGGGCGGTCTAGTAGATAGAATACTAAAAATAGGAGGCTTCAATGCCACCGTCATCGACCATGACTTTAGACGGCTAGCGATTATGGAACGCCTTGGCGTACGTTATTTTTTTGGTGATGCAACACGACCCGAATTGCTAAGTTCTGCAGGTATTGCAAAGGCCAAATTGTTTATTATTGCGCTTGATGACAAAGAACAAATATCCACACTGACAAAATATATCATTCACACATATCCGCATGTTCATGTTATTGCGCGTGGAGTCGATAGACACCATGTTTATGATTTATGGTCACTAGGTTGTCGCGATATTATTCGTGAAACGTATGACAGTTCTTTGCGAATGGGCAAAGCTGCGTACGAAGCACTAGGTATCAGCAAAGATAATGCTGAAAAAATTGTGGCCTTGTTCAATAGCTACGACAGAGCCATGATGATTGAAGCCGCACAAGCATATGACCCGAATACGCCATTTGAAGATAACGACGAATATGTCAAATTAGTTAAAGACTATATGGAACAATTTGCACCCAAGTTAAAAGATAATGTGGCGGACATCTTAAATCGTCCAAAATAAGCGAACGTAGCGCAGCAGCATATTGAGTCACATAGCGTTCCAATTACAAAATTTCAGTTCATTTAACGGAAATAGGCCGCTGTAAATGATTCATTGGTGATTCCTAAGGGAACCCATAATACTGAGAACTATAAAACAACAAGTTACGCCCTTATTTCATAATCAATAAATTTTACTGACACATATTTCAGAATAGACGTTATTAACATCCTTCAAATGTAGATGGGTCACATATCACTGGCTTTCTTTATCCGGCTTATCCTGGGTTAGACTGCTGTTAGTCGGATGAATATTCGGAGCTTCGGTATCCTTTTGTACGTTGTATATGCCGTCTGGCTTAAACGTTTTAGCAAGCTCCTTTCCACTGACCTGAAATAAACGTAAGGTAGATGCATGAGATGATGGTGCTTCGATACGCGTAAACAATTCCTCGAACTCCATTGCATTACGGCGAGCATCTAATTGCTCAACCAGCTCGTGGTCGAAATATTGGTAAACATCCGGAATGTCGAGGTTTAATATTTTATCTAGATATTTCGTGCCTGTGTACTCCTCAATTCGGCGAATATGTTCTGCTTCCATTACATAGATAAGGTCGGCCCAAACCAGCATTTCTTCGGTACAGAGTATGGTGCCGTTGCGCTGACATTCTTTTTTGCTCAAACCTGCTGATCGAAAATGAATATGCGGTTCTTTAGTTGCAAAATGTTTTTCAGCAGTCTTGCTCCGATTGAGGTTGGAGGTACACAGAAACAAAATGTTCATTAGAAGGCCTCCCTCTGTGAGGAATGAATGCTGTCCAACCTTGCGGCGCGGTGCAGCAATATCTGAGTTTCATCAAATAACGAGTCCACCATAGCATTGCTAACCGAGGGTGGTAGCATCAATTGCACAGTAGGAATACCTGTAATGGAGCAAGTATCTATATACAATACCTCCACCATGCCACCTTCTGCTATGGTAGATAGCGTACTTAGCAATCGGTTTATAATGAATGCAAACGGCGGTTCTATGATCAATGGCACATAGAATACGACATTATTACAGCGGTTTCTTATTCGGTTTTCGAGGGCTTGAGCTGCGGACATCGTGCTCTCCTTAAGGCAAAATCTAAGTAAAGCACGAACATCGAAGTAATACTCGGAAGTGTCACTAAAATCTCGGAAGTGTCACTAAAATCTCGGAAGTGTCACTAAAATCTCGGAAGTGTCACTAAAATCTTGTGAAAAAAGATTTAGTAGAACAAAAAATATAACAAACCATTCGCCGCAGTTTAAAATTTTGCTAAGTGTTTAGCTTAACTTGCTCATATTTGGTTTTGCTGTTTTGATGAATAGATACAGAATTTATTTGATTGAAAGCTATCCGCGTTTAAGAGATGGTCGCCGTCATCCAGTGTTATTGGCTTTAGTCTACTAAGCGAACATTCCGCTAACTCATTTATGCCCCAAAACAAGCTAGAAGATTTTGCTCAAAGGGCTAACAACACCGTTTGCGCCTTGCTGTAAAACATGAGTATAAATCTGAGTGGTTTTAACATCTGAATGACCTAACTGAGCTTGCACAGTTCTTATATCCGCCCCACTTTGTAACAAGTGTGTAGCAAAAGAATGGCGGAAGGTATGAGGCGTTATAAGCTTAGTAATATTAGTCTTCTTAAGCGCCTTTTTTACCGCCTTTCTAACACAAGTATGATGAAAATGATGACGCCTTATCTCGCCTGTCTCTGGATCGCCGCTTAATTTATAAGACGGGAATAAATATTGCCAAGCCAGTGACTTGTTAGCCGATGGATATTTACGAGCTAACGCATTTGGCATCCAGACACCTGCATATTGCTCATTTTGTAAATCCAACTTTAGATACTCTTCCACCTGAATAATTTGATTCCTAAGCAATGGGATCAACTCAGTAGCGAGTGTAACAATTCGATGCTTGTTGCCTTTTCCATTCCAGACTTGAATACATTTATAGTCAAAATCAATGTCCTTTGTTCTGAGTTGCACAGCTTCCATAACCCGCAAACCACTACCGTACATTAACCCTGCAATTAGGTAATATCGTTTGGATAAATAACTCATTAGTTGCTTTACTTCATCTGGCGTCATCACCACGGGTAATTTGGGCTGTTTTTTAGACCGAACAAAATCCAAATTTAACGAAAGTTCATTCTGAATTATGTGTTTGTATAGAAAGACTAATGCATTCAATGCAGTTGCTTGAGTCCGAGGTGATACATTACCTTTGAGTACTATATGATCCAAATAAGTTGTCACCTCGTTATCTCCCATTGAGGCCGGGTGACGCTTACCATGAAAATGAATATAAGAACTTATCCATTTTAAATAGGTTTCAACGGTTCTAAGCGAATAATGCCGACTTAACATGTAATCAGCAATAGAGTTCAAAAACGGCGAACGTGTTTTCATAAAACCCCTCTTCAAGGGCTGTACATATATACAGTTATAGTGAAGTTTCCCCCATATTCAAGAAAATGCGCAAATTGCGCACTTTTATCTTTCTCAAATAATTAACAACATATATTTTTGAGAACGCTGGCAACTAGTTATCAACTTTGTTAAAACTAACCCATTCAGAAAAGTGCGCGATCGAAAATCAGAAATATGCGCGATTTGCGCACTATTAAATTGTTAGGTGCCTATCTAGTATGGTCATGAAATTTTATTTCGCAGTACCAATTTTACTTAGTGTAGTTTTGGCTATTCTTTCGGTACTTGTGAGAAAATCAGATTTATATTCCACATTAATTGTTTTAGTTGGTGGTGCGATGCTTTATTCTGCTCCATATATTGTTTGGGCATTATTTTCTGTATTAGCTAAACCTGTAGTAAAAGTTGTTCATGCTGGTTATATAGGTGCAACCTTATCTTTAGTGGTTATTTCTAGTCTTTGGTTATTACCTCAAGATCCTTCTGGCTTACCTGTTCAATGGATGGCTTATTGGCCATTATCAGGTATATTGATTACTATGTTCGCATTGATTACTTTTGTATACATTCGAGTACGCGGCACCTAACAAGTCGCTTAAGACGGGACTGCTAACAGCTTGCTCGGTTCCGCTTCGCTTCACAAATTTAGCAAGCTATTATCAGCCCCTTAGCGGGGCGTTAGTTTACTTGGAGTAACCCTCAATTATGGATGATGTATCTGAGCAATTTAAATCAGTCCAGAAACGGTTTTATGTCATATTGCTATTAACTGTGGGATTCTTTTCGAGTGGTTTTATACTGCAATATTTTGGCATTGAGTTCCTAAATCCTTTTTATGGAGCATTAATCGGAGTGTTAACCTTTAATGTTGGTATCTGGTTGTATTACAGGTGTCCAAAATGCAATTCGGTTCCATTTGCATTAGGCGGTGAAGGAGTAGAAATTAGACCTAAATCATGTCATAAATGTGGTTCTAAGTTCAGGTAAAGTAAACTAACAAGTCAATTATGGATGGGACGTAAGAAGCTTGGCTGGCGCTCATTCTTCGCTAATTTTAGCCAAGCTTTTTACGCCCCATATTGAGGCGTTATGTGCAAGGAGAACTATGAGAGTTACTACCAACATCAGTAAATCGGATTTGGTTCGTTTTAATTTGGCAATCTTGCCAAGGCTAAGGTCCACCTACTTAACTATTTTAGTCATTGCTGTATTTGTGTTTGGATTTATCTGCTGGAAAAATGGTGTTCCCCAAACTCAGAACAACTGGATCGCTATCACAATTGGTTCTTTTGGTGGTGGCCTTTTCGGTATGCTATTTGGCGTGGTCTTCTCGATGATTTCAATTTTACTTATGTCATCCACAAAAAATGGAATTCTTGGGCATCATGAATATACGCTAACAGACGAAGGGCTCCATGAAAAAACCTCTGCTAACGAGGGTCTTAGCAAATGGGCTGGCATAACCAAAGTGAAAGTCGCAGGTTCATATTTGCTTTTTCAGATATCGGGTTACCTGTTCCATATAGTGCCAGTTCGTAGTTTCGAGACCAAAGAAAGCTTTAATGAGTTTGTATCACTGTCAATAGAGCACTGGCAAAATGCACATAACAAACGCGTCAATTAGGACGCTCGCAAGCTCGCGCTTATTACGCGGGCGTTATGTGCCAGAGTAACCGATGACTAATATAGAAAAGCTGCGAACTAAATATAATCTTTCAATTGAGTCTCCATTTACTACTTTAATTGGCGGAGAAGCTTTTGAGTTTGATGCATTGATAAATGGATATGGCGCAAAGAATGGAATGCTTGTTTCTACAAATGGCCATTTTATGAATGCAAACCGTGATGAAATATTGACGAATGGATATGGTTATTCTTGCTTCAACATCCATGCGCAGGGTGTAGCAGAGAACTTCGACGAAACACTCGAAGACTGGGGGAAAGTTTAAAGTACTTTCTTTGTGTTGAGTTCGTGGCACATAACAATCAAATGTTGGGGACACAAACACGCGGGCTCTGCTTCGCAGTATAGCCCACGCGTTTGTGCCGCCAAATTAGGGTGTTATGTGTCTATTCAATCGTTCGGTTGTGAGGTTCAAATTGGCTAACCATAGTAAAAAAATAAATTTAGCTAAAGAACAATTAGAAGATGCAATAGATATGCTAATTAGAGGTAGATATATCTCTTGCTTAACTCTAGCTGGTGCGGCTGAGGAGGTTTTCACTGGCTTAGCTGATGCAAAGCTTGGTAAAAACCCTTTTAACTTAATTCATGAGCTAATTAACTACGATTTAGCTGCGGAAGGTCATCAACAAATATCTAGGGGAAAATTTCGAAAAGTTAGAAATAGCGCTAGAAATTTGGTTAAACACCATGATCAAGGTGATGATGAATCTATAAGCATAAATAGACGTGGCCAAGCGTTAGCTACACTTGGCCAGGCAATGATTTCTGCTGATATGTTAGAAGTAAAATACAAAAATAAAAGAAAATACAATACTTGGTTAAAACAGCACACAGGCACATAACAAGCTGTTGAATAGTGGACAAAATTCAGTTGGCTGATTTCACTCCGCTCAAGATTATAGCCAACTAAATTTTGCCCATTAACAAGGGCGTTAGGTGCCTATCTAGTATGATCATGAAATTTTATTTCGCAGTACCAATTTTACTTAGTGTAGTTTTGGCTATTCTTTCGGTACTTGTGAGAAAATCAGATTTATATTCCACATTAATTGTTTTAGTTGGTGGTGCGATGCTTTATTCTGCTCCATATATTGTTTGGGCATTATTTTCTGTATTAGCTAAACCTGTAGTAAAAGTTGTTCATGCTGGTTATATAGGTGCAACCTTATCTTTAGTGGTTATTTCTAGTCTTTGGTTATTACCTCAAGATCCTTCTGGCTTACCTGTTCAATGGATGGCTTATTGGCCATTATCAGGTATATTGATTACTATGTTCGCATTGATTACTTTTGTATACATTCGAGTACGCGGCACCTAACAAGTCGCTTAAGACGGGACTGCTAACAGCTTGCTCGGTTCCGCTTCGCTTCACAAATTTAGCAAGCTATTATCAGCCCCTTAGCGGGGCGTTAAGTTGCTGTATAAGTCTGCGTAAGGAGTTCTTGTGTTAAGGATAGCTTTATTTACCATTTTCTTGTTTATATTCTCAGCCTCTACCTATGGAAGTCAGGCTAGTAATATTCAAAAATTAGTTAAACAATATGAAGAGCTTGGCTGGTTCTCAGGAAACGTGCTTGTATTTAAACATCAAGACAAAATTTTCGAATCATCCGTAGGTTACGCTAACTTAGATCAAGGTATAAAAAATCAAGCAGATACGCTATTTGATATAGGTTCAATTCAAAAAGATTTAACCGCTGTTTTAGTGTTGCAAGCAGTTGATGACGGTTTAATCGGGCTTGATGAACCGTTAGCCAAATACGTTTCAGATCTTCCAAGTGATATTTCAAACAAGGTTAAAGTTATCCATTTATTGCAACATACATCAGGCATTCCTGATATTTTTAATGCTGAATACCGGACAAACTTTCGCCTTTACGACACTATTGCAAAGACAATTACGTTGGTGAATGATGCAAATCTATTGTTTGAACCAGGCCGTGACCGGCGGTATTCAAATATGGGCTATGTTCTTCTTGGTGCAATTCTGGAGAAAGCCTACAACAAAGACTATTGGGCGCTTGCTGAAACAATGATTATGTCTAAAGTGCGTGCCACTTCTCTTGAAACTACTGGAGTAATGCCAAAGGTTATGGCTGAACTTTATCATTTCAATTATGACGGTCAGCAAGTTCTAGTTGAGGAGGATCAAAGAGAGCATAAAGGTCCAGCCGGAGGAGGTTTTTATTCTGCTACAGACTTAATGTTGTTCTATCAACAACTTTTTAATGGGAAACTTTTATCCAAATCTTCATTGGCCTTTTTTAAAAACTTACAAAAAGATAATTCACAATGGGTTGCATTTGGTGGGGGTAAAGGTGTAAGCACCGCAGTAGAAATAAATTTCGTAAGTGGGATATGGGTTTTCGTACTTGCTAACACTGACGGTTTAGTAGCGGAAGAGATCTCTGCTCGAATCATGGGGTTAATGCATGAGGGTGAAATTGAAGTACCTCGTGCTCCCCCTACGACTTTCGCCTATAAATTGTACAAGAAAATTGGCAAGAAAAGGTTTAATGAAGAGTTTAAGCCTAGATATAAAGCTGAAGGATACGAAACTTTTATTGGTCGAGTGTTGACGGATTTGGGTAGAAATTTAATTAGTGCTGGAAAACCTGAAGAATCAATCTTCTTTTTTGAGTATTTAACTAAAAACTTTCCCGAAGTGCCAGAGGTTTATGATGGCCTTGCGCTAGGCTATTTTAGTTCTGGATATCATAAAGAGGCGTTAAACGCTTTTCAAAAATCCGTTGCAATGAAACCAGATTACCAGAGCCTTTTTCATCCAACTAACTATATTGTTAATTTAAAATAGTCGCAACTTAACAAGCGCATGTTTCGGACAAATTTCCGCGGCGCTCCAATTTGCCGCAAATGCGGGCGTTACTTAGATCTACCTCTTATACACAGCCGTCCTTCGGCTCTAACTCATTTCTGTCCAATAGTGAGTTACCATTAATAGTGCAAAAAATCATTATTATGTAGGCAGAACCTACAATACAGTGTTTATTTTCACTATTGTGAGTTTAAAGTTATAGGGACCTTAGTGCCTGCCTTAAAACCCAATATATTTATCAATCAGACGGCCTTTCAGATTCTCGATGAACTTGTACAGTTTCAGCCTTATAGATTGAGAATCAGATAGTAAAATTAATTGTTTGCCTCTAAAAGATTCCTGAAAAATTGGCTCAATCCTTAACATTTTAAGTCCATCTAACAATGTATTTTCAGGCACATTTGCAAAATATGAAACACGATTAAGGCAAATGTATTTATTTATAAATTTATGGAATTCATGCCCTTCAACTGAATATTCATTTGACCAGTGATTGGCTTCGAATAAATTCACTGCTTCAAGGCGCTTGATGAGAGTAAGATGAGAGAAAAATATGGAGGCTAAAGCTGTGCCAGTAACACTCTGCTCATGTTCGTAGAGTTGAGCTTGAAGCGCTTTATACAAATCTTGTTCATTCAGATAACAATGTTTTAGCTGTCGATGTTCACCTGGGCAATATAGTTTGAGTTTGCCATTGAGAATTAACTCATAGATATAACGATGACTAGCTGTGAACAATAGCAAAACACGATTAAGCTCATGAAAGTGTATTAACTCTTCTGAACTTGATACTTGGTGTATTTCTAGCTCACAAAATTGTTCTGCTAAAGCATTCATATCGAATATAGGGCTTCTACCTTTACGTGCAACCGTTAAGGGCACTAAAACATTATGTTCTACAAGACTATTAATAGAGTCCAAGTCTAAACCAATCAGACTCGCAAGGCGATTTGCTGATATTTGATGAGATAAAGATAATTCATTTTGCTTTTTATAAGTTGTTAAACGGGAAGTACTTATACCTTCATCAAAAGCTTCGATATCTCTGGTGAAAAAACTTATTTCTGGCAACGAGTCATCATATTGAAACTGGCAAACACTATTAAAATTGGCCCATGGCTCTAGAACTGATTCAATAGAGATATCACGGTAAGTCGCTTTTCTATGTTTTAACTCAACAAAGTAACTGTGACGAAATGAAGAGCTGTGTAGCAGACCTAACCCCAAATGCACTAACTGCTGTATTCGACTCATAGCGTAAGTTTCTAGCTTCGGTGTCGAGAGCATATTATCGAACGCTCGATGCATTCGCTGGGTAGCTAAGAGTAAAGCCTCTATATACTTATTGTTGTTAGCTTCTAAAAACAATCTCGAAACCATCATGCTGTACTTGTCGCATTGAGTCACTATGGGTGTTACAGTCAATGACTCTCCACACTTTCTGCATTCGTTAAGTTTCCATGTATTCCACTTAAGTTTTTCATGGCAATGAGGGCACTCTGATTGCAAATTACATTGATGGATAGGGCACGCAGTTACTAAAGAGATATCCCACAGATGCTTCATGTATAAATCATCAGCAAGGCATAAAGGGCAGAATCTAAAGTCCTTATGGTAGAGGTGGGCGGTGTTTGTTAAGTTGATTTCTCTAAAATAGTTAATATTACTTTGGTTATAAAAATAACCAGCCAGCTCCTCAGGCTTCATTCTCAGTGCTGGGGCTAGATTAATAAAATAATTATTATACTTCTTTGAAAATGGACGGGCCTGCTGCGGTAGGTAAGTCGTTCTGAGTTTATCACAGAGGTTCTGAGCTCCTTTCATGCCATTGATATGGTTTAAGCGCTCAAAGTACCCACGTAACGACTCGTCACTCTTAGGTTCAGGGGCATAGGTAAGTTGGAAGGTACTATTCATAGACCAGCGCTTGTTTTACTTGCTGTAATGTTACTTCGCTTGAAAATGGCCAAATAACTTGGTTGTTTGAGTCATAGTTACCATTAGCTTTGTTTAGTTGTCGGTGAGCCACATCTAGATGAGCAATTGTAATTTCTTCACCCTCATCGATATGAAGCAGCATGTGCTGGAATAGTTGTCGAATTCGTCGTAAATCACCGCCCGTTGCAAGTTCCATTCTGTAAGCCATGTTGTCAGTAGATAGATCAATAATCGGAACTGGACATTTAGCGCTATATTCTCTTAAAAACTTCTGAAAATAAGCTCTTGAATTGTCGTTCTTGCAATTGAAGAGCTCTAACATACCACCTTGTATAACACGTGAATTTAACTCAGTGTCTAATTCAAGAATTTTTTGAGCGCGTGGGATACCAAGCAGAAGAACAGCAACATTGTATTTGTCGATAAGTGACTTTATAAACTGACCCACTTTTTGATCTATTCTCTTTTCACCTCTGAGCAAATGATGAAACTCATCAATAATAATAATCTTCACATTCGCAACTTTTAGTTGTTGCTTTAGGTAATTATTTAAAACCTGCTTTGTGTAACCGCTCGGATAATCACCGGTAATTTGATAGATGATGCTTCTCTTAACATCAGTTGCTAACGCGCCTTCCTCCAAATCTATTTTTATCGCCTTGATTTGTTTACATTCACGAGTTTGAATACATGATTTGTTTAATTGTAGGGTTAAGTAATCTCCCAGCTTGGTTTTTCCCGTGCCTGGCTGACAAAAGATACATATGCCATACGGACCAGTTGTAACCGCATTTACGCAATTCAATGTAGACTCAAGACATTGCTTGAACTTTGGGTGGATAATTAAGTTATCGAGAAAGCTGTTTATTCTATCTATATTTGTGACCATCTTTATTCACCATCACCGTAGTTCAAGTTATCGACCCACCCGCCAAAATTCTCTTCATTATTGTTTAATGTTGTTTCATCATCTTTTTGCTCATTAGCCTGTGCTTCGTGCTTAGTTTCATGAATGTGTGTATTTACAGCTTCAATTGCCATGTTTCGCTGCATCTCTTTGTAGCTATTGGCTTTTTTCATTTCTTTCTCAGTAGCATCTTGAGTCGATTCGGCATTCTTTTTAGCTGCTTTTTTATTGTTGTTCTCAAATTCGCGTATTTTTCTTTTGCGAGTGAGCGCATGTTTTATAATTTCATCGTTACTCATACGAGTTAAATCAATAGATGCATCGACTTGTCTTAGCTGTTCAAGAAATTCTTCTTTCTCTGAGTTGCGCGGTAATTGTTTCGGTGGAGTCACCATCGGAACTTTTAGCATAGCCTTTGTCTGTGGGTGAAGTATCCATATGAAATACTCATTTATGAGCGAGTACGTAACGCTAACTTCACCATTAAAATGCTTACCCATGGTTCTCTTGAGGTGTCGTCTCATCGCTTGAAGTTCTGTGCTGTTATACCAATATCGTTTGCCGCTTCGAGTAAGAACAATGCCATCGCTGGCGTTAATAGTTCGATGCTCTCTGAGACCACTGAATAAACATAACTCTTCAACGTCTTGAACGAATGGCGGGGGATTGTAAGCACATTGGCGGTTCCACTCATCTTCACGTGAGAATGTTTCACCAGTTTTGCTGTCTGTGTGTTTACCATACAAATAATCCAATAAAACTCTGGATTTTATTATGTGATATTCACGAATTGTCAGAGCTGCTTGGGCACGGGCATTAATAGTATCTCTTAGATTTAAAGCGAGTCGGTCATTAAAATGACCAGGTAAAGCGTTCAATACATTATCTTTAAACCAGTCATTCAGACTCTCGACCCTAGATTTTTGTTTCCCTTCCTGGGTTTTTGCCATGTGTGCAATGACAAACCATTTGCGTAAGAACATATGAACATCTTTACTTTTATTTGCACTTGCTCCGTCTAAAATGAGCGATATAACGAGGCCCATCGCATACCACGGTTTAGAGTAACCAACTTCAATGTGTAAATCAGGTTTACCCAAGAAGATGGATTTGAAATGCTCTATTAAATAGTCGCTGCGCTCTGAGCCGCTCTCATAATTAGTGGTATTAGCTAAGATGGCGGTGGTGATAGGCTCATACGAAAGATACTCAATCGGAACTTTATCAAGCGCTCTGTAGTTAGTGTCATCGACTAGAAAAATCGGCGCATGTAAGCAATCAATTTGCACATTCGACATGAATGTGAATATCTCATCTGACTTTATTTTTGTTTGCGTAGCAACTTTACCTGCAACGCGTCCATCTTGCCGTCTAGCTAAGTATGCTGAGTCAATATCTTCTTTTAACCAGCGACAAAATGTCGAATATGAAACGGGTTGACCATCGAGCCCTCTCTCTAAGTGTAGGGAAACTAGTCGCTCATGTGCTTGTGTGTTATTGAGTGGGCTTGAAACCGCAATATATTGGCGTACAATTTCTCTGAATAACTGTTTTTGTTGCTCTAGCAAGATTTGCTTGTGTGTTTGCTCAACGGTCATGATTAGCTCGCGAAGTTAGGTTTTTTTCTGCGTCCGTCTAATAGACTAAATACATTTCCATCACTTTTTCTGTATTTAGTAACCCAGCCGCGTACTGTTGATTCTCCAACACAACAATCCTCTCCGATTAGCTTAAGCGTTTCACTTATCAATTGGTTTGCCTCTTCACCTGCTTTGATTGGTTCTGCTATGAATTGATTAACCAGCGCTATTTTCATATTAAGCTCACGCTTTTGCGATTCAGCTAAGAAAGCATATGTAGCTCTTGCTAACTCTTCGTCTATTTCAGAAAAAACCATGGGTTTAAGTAATCCCTTTTTGTGAAGGCGCTGAAGCTGATAATTGTTATATCCGCACTCTGTTCCGTGTTTCACATCTCTAAATACTGAATAACAAGAGCTTGAGTAAGTCACTGAAACAAGAGTGTCGTCTAAAATGAATTTGCTATTTATTTTGAACATGATGAGCTCCAAATAAACGTATTGCTATTAATGAATTTTGATTCATCAGATACATGCAAACGCTTGTGTGCGAGTAGGAACCACACTTTTTGACCGGGGTAGGAAATCCCGTTATCACGTAATGAATCAATTAAAAGCAACAACGGTACACCCTTGTTTGCACTGAGCAGCTCAGCTACTTTTTCTACTTCTACAAGTTCATCTTCAGGAAAGTAATTATGGTAATGTCTGAAAAATCGCAAAATATTCGCTGTAGAATCTCCGGGACAAATGTCATGCTCAGTTTTAATTTCGAAGCAGCATTGCTCAGTGTTTAGTTCATCAGCAACTATCGCTAATTTGTCTCTTATTTGTGATTTTTCAAGCTCCGAAGACTGTTTGACTTCAGTACAATACAAGGTAGGATCAGCTAGAGTGTATTCAACATCGTCTGTATATCGACAACCCAAGCGCACTATGTATTTTGAAGTACACGCTGTTGTGACGTATTTAACTTGCGGATCAATGAGTAACTTTAAAACAAACAATGTTTCTAACGAGCTCTCAGCACGTAGCATATCTGGGCCGTCTGATTTTAAGTTAGGAATGAAACTCAAGTTCGCCCACCACGAAGACGTACTCGAAGGTTTTGCTTTTAAGTGCTGGCTTTGTGTTCCTTTATTCATCTCTGCTACCAAAAAATTTGATTTAATAAACGAATAGCAAAGAAATTAATTTGATCAAATTCCTATATTTTTCAACAACATAATATACTAATAATTAAATGAACTGTCATTGTGATGAAGTAGGGGATAGAGGTATGAAAAACCGGAAGTTTTTAACGCGGATGAAATTTCGATATTTACATACCGGATATGGGTAAACCCGCTATATAATTGAATTATAAATAGAATTATTTTTTTGTAATTTTCTTACATTTTTTTGGATTTAGCTTCCCCACCAAGCAAGAGGAGCATAAGAGAGGGTTGTAAAACTACTAGTTTCGTCAGCAAACAGTGGATATTAATTGGAAGTAAATTTAATCTTGCCCACATTTGATAAATGTTGATATTTTGAGCTGGTGTTTTTCAGAGCACTGATGGCACAACACAATTTTACTTAATAATGCTTTGGCTACGTGCCAATGTGCTAAGGAAAAAATATGAACATATCAGCAATCGAGCTGGTGTTAGCTAACACCAATTCAACTGTCGTAAGACAAAAACTTCCCCGAACCACCTACGGCTCTAAAGATACAATAATTCAAATCATACGCGATGCAGTTGATATGGAAGAGTCCATACGAAACATTTATGCTTTTGCTTTAGAGGGTAGACCAGGCGCTGGCCGTGATAGTTACCTGGCATTTCTAGTTGAATATCAAAATGACCATTTTGATCTATTCGACGACAGCGAAATGAATATGGGGAATACATCAAGAGAATTCGAAATCATATCCATCGTGCAGCATATGTCACTGTTGGCAAATCCTAATCACTTGCTTTATTCAGTCAAGCGCCTGCCATATCAGTTAAGAGATTTGCCGCCACTTCAAGCCGCATGCATGGTTAAAAGCCACTCATTCAAACCGTTATTACCCAATTGGCAAACATTTCTGGCTACTTTCAACAAAAGTCAGCAGCTATGTCCAAAATCATCGTATCAAGCGAGTGATTGGGAAGTTCTTTACGATGAAGCAAAATCAGCATTGAGAAATGCAAAAGTGTGTTCTATTCACCAGTTTATCAGCAATCTAACAGAGTATGAGCAACTAAATTTAGGGATGATACGGGGCAATGAGTTTATAGTCTTTATCAGCACCAAGGGAAAAGAGTACCAGATTTCTTTTGTGCCCGTTGATAATGCTTACGCTGTCTATAAACAAATAGAAAACTATTTACCTGAATTTGTATACGGTGATTTTTTACCAGAGTCTATAGTTCGAAGTCCTGGTCAAAGATTACTGTCTTTAAACAAGACAGAACTAATACCCGCCAACCAAGATAATTTAAGTTGGATGTTTAGGGAATATTCAACCTGAATTTGATGTTCAATTTTATTACCGGGCACCTTGAAGCAACGCACCTAGTTGTAGCAAGGTGCTTAAGTTTGAATAGGAATATTAAAAATGAAACTAGAAGCGGCCCTTATTGGATTAGTTGGTGTCATCATCGGGGCTATTTTAGCCACCGCAAAGGTTTGCTCTTACCGAGAATATCAAATAGAGTATGATGAACCATTGGTGCTTTTTCTAAACAATAAATAAGGATGTTGTAATTAATGGAACAGGATTTTATTTTTACACAACAAAGAGAAAATTGCCGCAATTTAATATTGTTTATTCATGGTTTTACAGGCGATGTAGAACACACATGGAGAAATGATAATGGTTCTACATTCCCAACGTTGCTCAGCCAAAATGAAACTATTGCTGCAAACTTCGATATTGCATCCTATAGCTATTTTACTAGTCTCACTAACAAATTAGCTGCTGCTAAAGAGAAATTTCGTAAATTTAAGAACTTCCTTCGCGGTAAGACTCATACAAAAGAAAAAAACCTAGATATTAAAGAACTTTCGAGCAATTTAAGTAATCACCTTCGATTTACATTATCTCAATATGACAATATATATGTTATTGCCCATAGCATGGGAGGGTTGGTTACTAAATCAATGATTATTGATGAATTGAAATCAAGTGGTGAAACAAAAGTAAAATTGTTCATTTCCTTAGCCGTTCCTCATATGGGTGCTGAAGCTGCTTCGATAGGGAGGTTATTTAGCTCTAATTTACAGGTTGATAATTTAAGGCCTGTATGCGACTTCATTGGTTGGCTAAATCAAGAATGGATAAACTTGTCAAATAAGCCTAGGACTAAGTATTTTAGAGGAAGTTATGATGAGCTGGTCAGTAAAGCAAGTGCAGTCGCTATAGACGATCAAGAGAAAGATATAATCTCGGTGGCGCGAGATCACACATCCATTGCAAAACCAGAAAGTTCAAGCTGTATTGTTGTAAATGCCGTTATACCTTTTATTGAAGAAACTAGAACTTACGTAAAGCTAAATGACGCTGGCTATCAAAAGTTAAACACTGAAGAAAGTAGTTTTGATGACCAGCTTTTTGTAATAAAGCTAATAATTGGGGATATACATTTAGATACTCAGGAAACCGCTAAAGAGCTTTATTTTAATGCTGAGTATGTAAGAAAGTTGTTTAAGTCTAGGTATGATAAGCAAAAGCTAGAAGAGTTATTTGTAAACATCCGTCAATTATATAAAGATAGTTACTGTAAATTTTTAGCAAATGATAAAATAAATTCAGGCCTTCTTTTAAGTGAAGTATATGAAAAAATTTCAGATGAAGACTCTAGATTACTAAAAAGCTTGATACCGACTTTAAAAAATTACCATAAGAAAGGAATGCTGCATCAACTAGCCAATGAAAAAGAACTAGATATATGGTGGACTGAAAGCAAGTCAATTGACATGGAAAACAAATAAAATGGCATTACCTTTCCTTGAACCTGAGTTGGATATCCACGCTAATTTAGCAACTGTAATTATAATTGTTGAAAGTTTATGCCAGACAAAAAGAGGCAAATTAACTCTCAATAATGGAAAACTTCATGCCTACCTGTATTTGGTTCAAAACCCTGTTGTCTGTAATCAGTTTTTAAATAGTTTAGGAAAATCTTCTGTAATACTGGACTATCAGGATACATTTTCTGTTAATACATTAGCTCCGAATTTTGATGCATTGTTTGATCGGGAGTCAGTTAAAGCACTGTTAACAATTTTAGTCGCCAATAAATTATTAGAAATTATTTATAAAAAGAAGGGCGGTTTTTTTTATAAGTTAACTTCACTAGGTGTAGAGGCTGCGGCTAAGCTTACTGATGACTACTTTTATAACATTCGATTGATTTGTCAGAGTTTATATGACGTGCAATCACTATCAGAAAATAAGATAAACCAAACATTAAACCAAGTTATTAAGAAGGGAATCTGAACGTGAGTAGCATTCTTATAAATCAATTAGTTGTTGTTGGTCGAAGAAAAAACTATACAGTTAATTTTAATCCGGGTGTGAATATCATTTATGGTGATATTGCAACAGGAAAGTCCAGTATATTGAATCTTATAAATTATCTGCTGGGAGCTAAAAAATTTGATACCTATCCAGAAATAGAGGCAGTGGCGCGTTATGCAGTCTTAGATGTCTACCTCAATGAAGATAGGTACACTATAAAACGAGATATATTTAACCCATCGGCGTTGATAGAAGTTTATCCGTGCGAATATGCTAAAGTTGAAGAATTCGCTTGTAAAAAATATATCCCTAATTTTAAGAAGTTAAAAGAACAGGAAGAATACGAATTTTTCTCAGATTTTCTCTTGTCCGCTCTTAATCTCACAAATATAAAAATCAAAGATGCACCAACCAAAGATAACTCTGGCTTGAGCAGACTAAGCTTTCGCGACATTTTTAAATTTTGTTACGTAGATCAGGACGATTTAGGTAGTAAAAGGTTTTTGCATAGAGGTGATTATTTCTTAGAGAGTAAAGTAGCGGAAGTATTCAAATACTTATTTAATACATTAGACAGTCAAACAGCTGAGTTAAGCCAAGAAATATCATCCAAGTCATCTGAACGAAGTGAGATTGAGCGAAAATTCAACAGTGTTTCTGAGTTTCTTAGAGAGTCTGGTTTTGGAAGCTTTGCCGGGCTAGATAACACGGTTACGAAAGTTGACTCAGACATTTCTGACTTAAAAGAGCAGATTAAATCGCTGAATGAACGTGCGATTGGAGACGATGATATATATCAAGCAGCTAAATCTGCGTTAGAAGAAATAGAAATCGACTTACAATGTAAACAAAATGAAATTTCCCAGCTTGCAGACAAGATAGAAAGATTCACTCGCCTTAAAAATGATTACTTGACGGATATATCTAAATTCAATGCCTCGGTTTCTGCTCGAAAAGTTATTGGCGAAATAGACCAAGAAGTTTCATTGTGTCCAGTTTGTGACAATACACTTGAAATTGAAGTAGCTAAGCAAAGATTTGAAATCCCTGAAGCAGAAAAAGTCAAACATGAAGTTAACTCCCTGAAAAGACGTGTTAGGGATACAGAAAATTTAATAAATGAAAGCCGTAAGCAATGGGAAATTTCTAAGGCTAATCTAATTGAGTTAGTTTCACAAAGGAACAAAGCAAGGAGTGTAATTGAAATACACACTAAAGACATTGTTTCGCCTTATATTTCCGAAAGAGATACTTTTGTTATTGAGCTTGGAAGATTAGAGCAAAAAAGAGCTGAATTAGTTTCACGATTAAAAATTAGAAATCAGCATAACTTATTAAATAAAAAGAAATTATCCTTAGATAAGGATATCGAAAGGTTGAAAACGCAGTTAGAGGAGCTAGAAAAGAAGGCTCCTTCTATGGATGAAATACTCAGCAGTATGGGAGATAGCTTAAAAGATTACTTAGACTTTATTAGGATCAAAGACCCTACGGGGATTTTGCTCACCCGCAATAAGTTCTTCCCTGTTGTTAGGGGCGTCGATTACCAAAATATTA
This sequence comes from Pseudoalteromonas maris, assembly GCF_049257235.1. Classification (NCBI taxonomy): domain Bacteria; kingdom Pseudomonadati; phylum Pseudomonadota; class Gammaproteobacteria; order Alteromonadales; family Pseudoalteromonadaceae; genus Pseudoalteromonas; species Pseudoalteromonas maris. Next base: position 95,686 of record NZ_JBMMUF010000009.1, on the reverse strand, counting down.
CATCTGGAGGGTTGAGAACAATTATTTGTATAGGTTACCTCTGTTCATTTATGGCAGAAGCTTTATCTCGACAAATGAGTTATCCATCTTTTCTAATGATTGATACTGTTGGTAAATATTTAGGTAAGACAAAAAGTAAGTATGCGGAAGAGACATCAGTCACCTCAGATTTAAATGAGGGTGTGTCTGATCCAACAAAATATCAGAACATATTTCAGCACATAATTAATCTTGCCGAAGAATATGAAAACTCAGGTGAAACATGCCAATTTATACTTGTCGATAATGATGTTCCTAGCCATATTATAAGTGATTTTGAAGGGTTTATCGTGGCACATTTCAGCTCGGAAAGAGAGAATGGTCTACCTGTAGGTTTCATTGATGATGCTGAAGTAAACTATGATGTTGAAGCTGAAGAAGTAACTATAAACCTAGAGGATAATAAAGGAGATATCTCTTCTGGAATTCGAAATAATATGGAAGAGTAAGAGTTAGCAAGTTTCTAGATTAGGTTGGATGTATGGCTTCACTCGAAGAGGGAACGCTTCAAGCTAACGCCTTTAGTCACACTGGAAGATGAAAGTGGCATTAGATGTGAAGGTTGGAATTTAGGGCAATTTATATGAGTGAAATTAAATCAAATGCATTTGGGATATCAAACGTTGTCTAATTCACTCGATAAGAAACCTGCAATCTCTGATTTAAAAGCAATGAATTTGTAGAAAAGCATTAATGGCAGAAGTTTAAAGTCGAAGAGATGAATCAAAACTCAACGAAATTAAAATTTGTTTGTCAAAAGTGACTAAGACTCCCAATTACAGATTTGAAGAAGATGTAAATAGGCAGGTATTTAGTTGAATATATCGTAACGAATACTGAGCCAGGGGAATCTTCGAATGTCGGTAGTGCAAGAGGAATATCGTCCGAATGTCTTGGTGATTTATTTTGATATTTGAATCAAAATACTCACACTAGCTGTTCTATGTTCACGGAGCTTTGTTTTTCTGGCTTTGGAGCTGTTCTCAAGGCTGGCTGACCGGCAAAAGTGAAGAATCAGTTTGGTGACAAATTCATTTCAGGGCTAAAAAGCCGAGGCTGAGGAGTTTGCCTTTGGGTAAATCCCAGCTGCAACATAAAATAAACAATAAAGTCACATCTCAGAATGCAAAGCCAATTTAAGAATAAGAGGTCATTCTGAGTTCTCATGAGAATCACCATCATTCTGTCTAACCATGGAGCCGCTTTATCTATATTAATAGTTAATTTAACATAACATAAATTATAAGATATTAACTATATGGTGATTCTATAATGCACTTTATGTCCAATACTAGACGGTATCGGACATTTTCAACGTGCATTATGATCTTCATGTAATGTTTGGCACTTATACTGATTACGTGTGAATTGATAACAACATTTTGCGTACTACATGCCTAACTACTTGTATTAAAGAGTCTTACATATTGAGCAATCACAATTTATCGCATAGTATTAATCAAAACACGAATAAAAAGATGCATTATGGAATTTGTTCGTCCTTTAGAGCCCATTCTTATTATCGATGATGATAAGTCGATGCGACGCTCCTTGAGTACAATTCTTACAGAGCTCGGTTATGACCAGATCTGTGAGACCACTGATATCAGTGATGCTACACCTATCATTAAACAAATCGAACCCCGCGTGATTTTTGTTGACGTTGCACTTCCAGATTCTGATGGTTGTGACATTGTTAGTTATTTAAGTGAAGCCAATCCTCATAGCCAAATTATTCTTTGCGCTGATCACAATTCCTTTGAAAACGTAGAACATAATTGGGAATTCGGTGCACAGGAATACATCAGCAAACCTTTTAACGCCAATAAGGTTGATATGGTTATGAAGCGATTGGAGCTTAGTTAAATCACATGAGAGAAAAATTAACGCAATTAACGCTTGGTCTTGCAGACGTTATTTTTGGTAAAGAACAACAAATTAAATTGGCGTTATGTGCCATGCTTGCTCGAGGCCACTTGTTGTTAGAAGACTTGCCCGGCATGGGAAAAACAACACTTTCTCATGGTTTAGCGCAAGCATTAGGCATGAGCTACCAACGAATTCAGTTCACCAGTGATTTACTCCCAGCAGATATTCTCGGTGCAAGCATCTTCAATACCAAAGAACAGCAATTTTCTTTTCACAAAGGCCCCATATTCAGTCAAGTTGTACTGGCCGATGAAATAAACCGAGCTGGCCCAAAAACTCAAAGTGCGCTTCTCGAAGCAATGGAAGAAGGCTGTGTGAGTATCGATTCTGAACGTTACATGCTCCCTACTCCTTTTTTTGTCATTGCAACGCAAAACCCACAGCACCAATCTGGCACATTCGCGTTACCAGAATCGCAATTAGACCGTTTTTTCATGCGGTTAAGCCTTGGTTTTCCGCCAGCTGATGCAGAAAAGTTGCTTATTAAAGGTATTCGGCCACAAAGAGATGAAGATAAACCGGCCATAGTTACCTGTGACGTGCTCAAAAAAATGCAAAGCCAAGTGGACCAAATCACAATTGCCAACACGGTTGTTGATTACATTTTGGCGTTAGTAACAATCACTCGCCACGATAAAGATATTGCCCATCCTCTGTCACCGCGTGCGAGTATTGCATTGGCTCAAGGAGCCAAAGCATGGGCGTTTATCGAAGGCAGAGACTTTGTTATGCCTGAAGATGTACAAGCTGTATTTACCAGCATTTGTGAACATCGTATCAATCCGCATGATTCATATAGCCAAGCAAATTTATGTGACGATATATTACGACGGGTAAAGGTGCCCTTGTAATATGTTTGCCTTTGTTCACAAGGCGATGGCTCCACTGACTAGTTATATTGAGGCGCTGTTACTTCGCAATAAACACAAAAAGAAGCGAATCACTCTAGATCACAGTACTTTGTATGTTCTGCCATCCAAGCTTGGGATGTTTTTCTTGCTGATTGCTGTGCTCAATTTCTTGCTTGCGACCAATTATCAAAACAACCTCATCCATGTTTGCGCCTACTTAATGCTGGTGTTGGTGTTAATGTCGCTTATTCAGGCCTATGTAAATATGAAGGGATTGACCATTGAATTCGTTGATATCCCAGATTGTTTTTCAAACCAACCTTCGGCAATGAAGCTGCGGGTTAAAAATGAATATCGAACCAGCCATGCAATAAAGATTAACTGGCAAGGGACCTGTGTGTTGGTGGACTATGCAGATGATGTAATGAGTGATGTAGTCATCACCTGTCATAATGATAAAAGAGGTAAATACAACGCACAGCGCATGAAAATTTCCTCCACTTTTCCTTTTGGTCTTGCACAAGTGTGGAGCTACCTCGATACCAACGCGCCCTACTTTGTTTACCCTTCACCGCTCAACCATTCGCAATCACTCGCAGTGCACGACAGCGATGAAGACAATGCAGCGCAAAGTAAACATGTGCAATCAGGTAATGATGAATTTGATGGGCTTAAAGAGCAAAAGCATTTTGTTGATTATCGACGTATATCTTGGAAACATTACGCCAAACGTGAACAGACCCTCGTTAAAGAGTTTGTAACAGAATCGAATCAATCGCGCATTCTCGATTTTGCTCAGTTCCAAACGAATACAGAACAAGCACTATGCATGATGGCTTACTCGGTTGAAATGGCAAAAAATAGCCAGACACCTTTGGCTATGCGCTTACCAACAGCATCATTTGGGCAAGAAAACAGCGCGACACACTATCAAAAGTTATTACGCGCGCTCGCTACGTTCAATCAAGGTGCCAGCTGATATGGTCAATTTTGCGAGTATCATTCTGAGTCTAATCTACATTGGCATTTTGGCGCTTATCAGCGACGAATTTCCAACCATGCTGCTCAGTGTTTTACTGCTTTTGTGTTTATGGAACTTACTGTTGGCTACGGAAAGAACACAGCGCCCCGGGCCCTTGGTGATAAACTTACTTGCAGCTGCCTTACTTGCAGTGTTGTTTATCACAGTGACCCTCAAGCAAAACGTACTTTTGTTCGTGACCATGCTCTTGCAAGCGAGTATTTTAAAATTATTGCAAGCTAGAACCGCTCATACTCTAAAAAACGTCGCAGTATTAACCTTCTTTTGTATATCAACCGTATTCCTATTTAAGCAATCACTGTATGCAAGCGTTGCTGTTGCATTGTTTTTCATTGGCCTCACCGCTGCACTGGCAGCATTAAGTGGCGTAAAAAAATCACGCGTTGCGTTTGTTAAGGCGTTTCAATCCTTACTTGTGGCACTACCGCTCGCTGCCATTATGCTGGTATTCGTGCCAAAACTCCCCGCATTTTGGAAATTACCTGGCGCAAGTTCGGCCAAAACAGGGTTAAATGAAAAAGTGGACCCCTTTAATATCGCGAGCCTCGCAAAATCAGATGAACTTGTTTTTCGCGCTGAATTTCCAAACGGACCTTCCCAAGGTCCTTACTATTGGCGAGCAATATTACACGAGGAATTTGACGGAAAAGCGTGGAATAAGCGTGATGAGCCCATGCGGTTAAGGCTTCCATCAGAACAAACGCAAGGCACGAACAGCGCGACGATATATCTAGAAAAGACCAGTAACCGATGGCTTTATACTTTAGGGTACGGTGAAAGTAACTCCGATGAAGTACATAACCTGCGAGATGGGTTATTACGTAGAAAAAATATGACAGCATCGAGTTTTCAATATCCACTTAAATATAGTTTTTATCAGACAAAAGTACTCAACGACACATTGGTCGACTACTACACCGCGTTACCACAACAAGGTAATCCACGTTCGCGTGAGTTAGCGCGCAAATTAAAGTTACAAACCTCCACAACTGAAGAGTTTATTGGTGCACTGTATCAATATTACGCTGAGCAAGGATTTAGCTACACATTAACGCCAACACCTATCACTGGCAGTGACTCATTAGATATTTTCTTAACGCAAACACAGCGTGGCTTTTGCGGTCACTATGCCAGTGTCAGCGCGTTCATTATGCGCAGCGCCGGGATCCCTGCTCGATTAGTGTCTGGCTACCTCGGTGGTGAGCAAATTACCAAGCAAAATTATCTTGCCGTGTATCAATATGACGCTCACGCATGGGTCGAGTATCATGATGGCGAGCAATGGCAACGCTTTGATGCCACCGCTGTGGTCGCACCAGAGCGTCTCAATGGTTCATTATCGCAAGTGCAAGAATTACAACAAGAGTTTTTAGACAATCTAGATTTTGGTTTATTGCAACTGGGCAGTTTCGAGAGTCTGCAATGGCTTAGATTAAAACTCGAAGAAATGGACTATACCTGGACTAAATGGGTGTTGGGTTTTGACCGTGAAAAACAATCCACCATGCTTAAAGATTTGCTCGGCAACCGACTTGCTCAATATAGCATGGTGATAGTGGTGCTGAGTATCGGGTTTATTCTCTTGCTGTTGCTAATCATTCACTCTCGCAAGCCCAAAATCATAATGAGCTTCAGCGCAATACAGGTGAAAAAACTATTTGATAAAGCCGAGGAGCTAGGCTTACTGAGTGCCCATCAACTAACACCATTACAACAGCTTGATTATTTAGCGAAACAGCATCCGAATTTGTCACAGCACATCCATCTCGTAAAAACGTTGTATGTAGAAGAAGCGTATCAACAACAACAGCTTGAGAAACAACAACAGTCTGAATTAGCTAAAAGCGTTAATCTAGTAGTTAAATCACTACGTTAGTTTTATGTATCAAGACTAGTGTGTTGATCAACCCCACTCTTACCATTAACACCGTAGTCGAGAAGTATATATTTGCTAAATTGTATGATGTGTTCATTTTAGGCGTGTGATAAAAAGGAAGCATACGCTTCCTCTTATTTAATCTTTGAAGCCATTGAGCATTTTGTCACACACAACCGGTGTTGGTCTGTGGTTTTCATCAACGGCGACAAAGGTAAAACTGCCACTAATAGCTAGATGCTTATCGTCTTTGTGCATCGTTTCTAAAAAGATATCTACATCAACTTTTAAACTGGTATTACCAACATGAACAACCTTTGAAACAAGTTCAGCAAACGTGCCTGCTGGGATTGCTTCTTTGAAATCCACCCTGTCTGACGAAATAGTTACCAGTGGTTTACGGCAAAAACGTGTTGCTGCAATAAACGCAACTTCATCCATCCATGCCAATGCATCACCACCAAATAGCGTATTGTGATGATTCGTACGCCCTGGAAACACTGTTTTCGTTACGTGAGTAATTGAATCTTTTATGCGCTGCTTAACAACAGCTTCTTTGTCAACAAGGTTAGTCATTCGTGCTAATTTCGCTCGCTAATGTATCTATCATTAATAACTGAGGGTCTAATCGGGTGTTAAACCAATTAAAACGCCAATCTAAATGGGGGCCGGTCACCCTTCCCGTAGCGCCTATTTGGCCGATAATGTCTCCTGTAGAGACTTCATCGCCAAGCGATACGTTGAGTTTGTGCATATGAATATAGGTCGAAGTAATCCCATAACCATGATCCATAATTACAGTACCGCCTGAATAATATAAATCAGGCTGTGCAAGCACCACTTTTCCGCTCAGTGGTGCATAAATAGGTGTCCCAGTTTTATTCGCTATATCAAGACCAAAATGCGGGCGTTTAGGCGTACCATTAAAGTAACGTTGACTGCCATAAACACCAGAAATTCGACCAACAGCGGGTTTGTAAACAGGGTTTAAAAAGTCTTGTCTGTTAGATGCTTGAGATCGCGCAGATTTCACCAGCGCTGCATCTTTTTGAATTCTATCGAGCACCTCTTTTGGTGGCGATACATACTTGCGCTCAACACCTTCAATACGGTCGATTTTATAATCTCGCTTGGCAATGCTAAAGTTGATGGTACGCCATTGTTGCGCGTCATCTAACCATTTCAATTCCTGGCTTTGATTTGCATCACGCCCCACACCAAACACGAAATACCCTTGTTCGGTGAGTTGCAGTTCGCGCTTTGCAAACATCACTTTTTTGGCTTGAGGGATCTGCCCTACTAACATTGCCCCTTGCGTCATCTGACCGCTGACAAAGGGAAATGGTAGAGACGATGAAGCTGCAACACATATTCCAGTGTATGCACTGAGACATAATGCACCAACAAGGCGAATCAGATTACGCATAACTGATTGAACCTTTACCCACGCCTTCGTAGGCAGTCACTTTTATTTTACTGTCTGGGTGCTGCTTTTTAATTTCTTGAGCGATAAAGTCACTGATCAGCTCTACCGTTGTGTCACAGGGTAAAACGTCTACTCGTTGCGCGCTCATTGCAAGCTCGAACAATCCCTGCGTTGATTCATAGCGGCTACATACATCACCGTCTTTCGCCGTTATATGCTCTAGTTGGGATGCATCAACCTTGTCTTCTTCACTTAGCAAGTAAATGTCTTGCCAACGTTCACACCATTGTTTGTGCAGCCGAGGCATACGCATACCGTCAATTTCGATACCAATAGTACTTCTGTGACCGTGGACAATACGCTGGCAATTGCCATCGTGCTTCTTTAACCCATGTGAATAATGATAATAGAAGCTATTACTCGGTTCCGGTCGCAATACAATGTCTATGCCTTTCACATTATTAGGAAGTTGCGGCAAGATTAGCGCCTTCAAATGCTCGGTGATGGTCTTCTCGTTAATGACATCAGCATTTATTTTGCTTATTGCTTGATGTGGTGCAGTCATCGCTATGTGGTGACCGTCCCCAAACTGCGCATCAAAGGTACAAAGGTGTTCTTTTTCTGAGAAACTTATATCGGCCAACATTGGAATTGCGAGTGAGTGGTCAACACTGTCATCAATAATGCGTTTCACTTGCTTCTTAACCAATGCAAAATCTAAAACCATAGACTCTTCATTCAAATCACCCTCTAACGTTAAATCGACGATCCAACTCTCTCCAACCGGACCACGGTTGGTGCAAAAATAAGAAAAATCGATAACTGTAAGGTTATTGACGAAAAGAATCATAAGATAGCCTATGTCGCATATGTGAGTTTGTAGCAAATTATACAGGTTAGAGACCTACATTTCCCCCCTTTTACTCTTTGAAATAGCAATAATTCTTAATAAGACCTGCTCTTTACACTGCTGTCACAGTAATTACACAAAACTTCTATAAAAATACACGAATAAATCACTGCTCAGAGTTGTTTAGCGTACATGTGTACGCTAAAGTACCCGCAGATTTTTAAAACGATAAAGTGTGTTATGGAACGTAAGAATAGCTACTCAAAAGAAGATTTAGTTTTATGTGGTGAAGGCAAGATGTTTGGCGAAAACAATTGCCGCCTACCTAGTGACAATATGTTAATGATGGACCGTATCGTCTCCATTACAGAAGATGGTGGTGAACACGGTAAAGGTTACATCGTTGCAGAACTAGATATAGACCCATCACTATGGTTCTTTGATTGTCATTTTAAAGGTGATCCTGTAATGCCAGGCTGTTTGGGTCTTGACGCTATGTGGCAACTTGTAGGCTTTTTCTTAGGTTGGTCTGGTGGCCCAGGTCTTGGCCGCGCGTTAGGTGTAGGCGAAGTTAAATTCACAGGTCAAATCCTGCCTACCGCTAAAAAAGTAACCTACCGCATTGAAATGAAACGCGTTATTAAACGTAAATTATTCATGGGTATGGCTGATGGTACAGTTGAGGTTGATGGTCGTGTGATCTACGAAGCAAAAGACCTTAAAGTTGGCTTGTTCCAAGATACTAGCGCATTCTAATACCACTGGGTATCGCCGTATACTCAGATGCAGCGCACAATGACTGATGTGATAACAAGATAAGATCTTTTTAATACAATTGTGTACTTAGAACCATCTTAGTGACGTTCACACATTATTTAGCCTGCTCGCACACTGTGCCATTTTGGTTAACTTGTCTAAAGTGCACACAGCACAGCAAGCCATAAAAAACGCCGCTAATTAGCGGCGTTGTTCATTCAAATTCAAATTAGACTTTATACATTGATCGTTCTTCTATGGCTTCTCGCCATCCACCGAGCCATTGAGAGCGCGGGTCGAGTTGTTGGTAGGGGCAGTTTTCTTTTGAGCGGCCTGCCAAGCCTGCTTTGTAACCTTGAGAATGGGCGCGTTCTAGACGATCACGTTTTTGTCTCTTCATAGGTAAAGTCCTCACCATTTATAGTTTTCGTACTGTGTAGTTTTTATTCTCTACACGTAATGAATAGTTAATAAAACCGTCACATGCAATGTTTAAAATTTGACCAGTCGTATTGACATTACGTAACTGGCTGACAGTTCTTTTAAATTAGTTCGAAAAAAATTTTTGGTCGTACCTCAAGTTCGCCGACCGTTTACTTGGACTCTTTAACAACAGATTCTCTTTGGTGTGGTTCACAATGTGTTGAACACGCGTGAAGGTAATCAAGAGTTACATCACTAAAAAACCACACTGGATGTAGACTGCAGAAACACCATTAAGTTCCCTTGCCCACAACTTCAATTTGCCGTCATTCATTGCATATTTCAAGCTTAATTTTTGCGGATATTAGAAATAAATAGTCGGATAAAATCGGGACGATAAAGCACAAAATAAGCGCTTCGAATAATGCAGATCTTAGCCTCCTAAAAACATGTTAATTTTTGCATCAACTATGTTTTTTTGGGTTTTTAGCAAGAAAATTATCTGGCTGACGACTACACAAAGAAAATTCGCGGGTGTTTTTGTATGGTAGCTTCATAAATCCAGCAACACCAACCCCGTCGATGCTCATGGCATATTGCATAATTTCATTGAGTAACTCTTTGAAACGCAGCTCTTTGCTGGCATCGAGCAAGCGATAATAATGGTGTATTTTTATACGCTGCTCCAATGATTCAAAAATAATACACCCTGTGTGATGAATTTTATTGAGTTCAAATACGCTTTGTATGACCTTTTTTGGCAGTTGTAACTGCTCATCAGGGTCTTTGCCATCTTCAAAATATGAGTGAGGTCGCAGCGTCTCCGCTGTTGGGATGTCGATAATGTCATAGCTGAGCGTTGGCAAAGAATCAAAAATAAAAGCACCACTGTGATCCCGCTCTAATTGGATGGTTTGCCTTGCATCAAACAAACAGCACTTGAATAAGCCTTTTTGCTCAATTCCTTGGGCTAATTTAATGGTGTTATCGACCGCATCCTGAAAGGCTAACTCGAGCGTGTGGTCGTACAAAATAAGGCTCGACTCAACAAAGAGGTTGTCGTGTTTCCAATGAAAACTTAAGCCGCCCACCACCGGATACTTTGCAAGACGGCTAATCGAGGCTAAAAATGCCTTTTCGGTATCCCCGGTATCAAATAAAAACTCACGGTAGTAGCGCTCTAATTGGGCGTCATTTACATCAACTAGCCGATGTTCACTATCAGCTTGGCGTAAAAATTGTTTACGTGAGCTATACACAACAGTATCTGGCAAAATCGTTGCCTGTGAACACCAAAAAGGGATCATCGCTTTGCTAGGCTCCCTATGCTCATCTGGAATATAGGCTTTTGCCATCGCCGGCATGTTACGCATAAAGTAATCCCCGGCTTGATCGCGAACCCCCTGGTCTTTTGACAACATACCGTCTATAACCTTGGCAAATTCCATCGGTAAGCCAAGGGAGCTCGCTGGGATCACCTTTGCACCGAAGCGGCATGATTGCGCAGACGCCAGTGCATAGAGGGTTGAGGCAACACCTTGCTCATCGAATCTTGGCGACGATTTTTCTCCTGACATTTGCTCATCACCGATGAAGTAAACATCCCCCATACGCGCATTGGTGTTAGTGATATCTGAAGACATCAAATCCATGATGTTCGCACCAACTGGATCTCGACACTCGTCTAGCTGCGCATAAACAGAGCTGCCCCAATCTACTAAAGACAGCACTTTTGTGACGGGATCCCATACCAAATTAGAAGGTTTAATGTCGCCATGGACAACCGGCGAGCGTGCAATACCATTTTTGTGTTCACGCAACACACACAACAGGGTATGAAGCTCCAACGCCAAACTCACTACTTGGTTGGCGCTAAATTTGCCTGAGCGAATAGAAAAGTACTCTAGATCATGGCCCTTAGAGCGCGCCATCATCAAAATCCCCTGCTTTTTGATGCGTTCAAAAGCAAAGTATTTTGGGATCATGGGATGATCAAATCGTGACAGCATGAATGCTTCATCTTCCAATCTGTCACGAACAGACTGTGCCAATGTTATGCGTGAAAATTTAAACACCCATTGCAGGTGTTTTTCATCGACACCTGCGAATACAAAACCAAACGCCCCTGAACCTATCAATTCAACATCATGATAGCCAAGCATGGTTAACTGCTTAATACAGATGTTGAGCCATTGCTTATGTTTTTTCGCATCACGATGTGAAAGCAAATAAATTGATTGCTCTTCATTGATGTAAAAGTTGGTTATGGGCCTTTGTGCCACAGACACCTCAGTCTTTTGTAACGCTCTGTCTAGTTTACGCTTTTTTGTGTACCTCTGAAATAACACGAAACAATTTAAATGGTTATTTACATTGTCCGAGCATCGAGAATATCGTATTGTTTATTCACTAATTATTAACATTAACTGAAATGGAGTTCTGATGAAGAAAATCCTACTCGGCGCTGCTGCTATCGCTGCTATTGGTGGCGGTCTTTACTACCAACAAACACAGCAATCAGCCCCTAAAATTACCATGGCGCAATTAGATTACGTGCCAGCAGATACTGTTTTATTTGCCTCTCAGCTCACCCCTTTCCCGTATGAAAAATACAGTAATCTGCTACCAACATTAGCACCAAATGATGATTACAAGAGTCAATATGAAGAGTTAATACAGGCATTTGAACAAAGCGGCGAACAAAACCCTGCTTCTGCCTTTATGCTCTCCTTACTGAGCAAATATGAAGCTGCAATGTTAAATAAAACAGCAGATAAAGTGTGGGGTCTGGGTAAAGAGTTTCGCTACCTTGCCTATACCATTGGTATGACCCCAGTCATTCGTCTTGAGCTCGCATCCGGTGACAACTTTATAAATACGTTGAAAGCGTCTGCGGATGAATCTGGTTTAAGTTACAGCGAGCACACGCTCCACGGTGTAGCCTATACACGCTTTGCTTTGGCTCAAGATAGTGCCGGTTCCATTGATCTTATCGCCAGTAAACAAGGTCAATGGCTTACGTTGACCTTCAACTCAAGCATGTTTAACACTGAGGAAGACCTTGAGATTGCGCTCGCGACGAAAAAGCCCGCAGTTGCATTATCATCGACCCAAAAACTACAAAATTATGTGAATAAATATGATTGGGACGGCAGCTCAGTGAACTATATTGATAACACACTGCTGATTTCTGCTTTGGTTGCTGATAAACCGTCACGACTATCACAAATGATCGATACGTTTTTGGCCGCTGCTGGTGATAACACGGCGCTTGATGCTATTCGCACACCTGGATGTAAAACAGACTTACCCAACATCGCGGCAAAGTTCCCCGCTCTTGTATTTGGTACGTCTAAATTTGACGTGACACAAACATATGCAGAATATGACATCGATATGGTTGTAGAGAGCACCGACGTACAATTGCTCAACTCGATGGGGCAACTACGCGGCCACATTCCTGCGCATATTACTGATAATTCATCGGGTATGTTTAGCCTTGGATATGGTATCGATGTCTCAAAAATTTCTTCATTTACTAATACCATCTGGCAATCGTTCACTCAGGCTGAATTTCAGTGTGAGCCGCTATTAATGGCCCAACAACAAGTAAAACAAGCTAACCCAATGGCCGTAGCCATGATGTCAGGTATGTTGGCGGGAGTTAAAGGTGTCAGTGTGAGTATCAACGACATCAATGTTGATTTAACTAACCCTGATGTGCCAGATGTAAAAAGTATTGACGCAATTGCAACGCTGAGTGCTGAGGATCCTCTGACCCTATTAAATGCTGGGAAAAGTTTCAATCCTCAATTAGCTAATGTCACAATCCCAGAGGACGGCACAGCGGTATCGCTATCTGAATTGTTGCAACTGGGCGACCAACTAGCTTTTGATGTAAAAATAGCGATTAAGGGCAACCACATCACTGTTTTCACTGGCAACAAAGCAACCCAGACAGCTAACCAGCTACAAACCGAAACGTTACAGGCAAATGGCTTGCTCGGTATGGGAATGGATTTAGCGCCATTAATGAAACTGATGGTTGACGCAGCAAAAACAACAGGAGAAGAGTTACCACCTGAATTTGAGATGTTGCTGGAGCAGAACATTAAAGGAAGCTTTAATACCGACATTACAGACCATGGAATACAGCTGAGCTCTAGCGCTCATATCAGTAAAAACTAAAAAAAAGGCGGTCAACTCACAGCTGACCGCCTTATCCACACTATCAGTGTGTTATAGACGAATACCACCGTCAATTTCAACAACGCGTCCGGTAAAGAACTCATTCTCAAAAATGTACTTGGCTGTATGCGCAATTTCTTCAGCCTCGCCTAAACGGCCCACTGGTTTCATTTTAACAAGGCGCTCTTTAGCTTCAGGTTTCATTGCATCAGTCATCTTGGTACGAATAACCCCCGGGGCGATAGCACCTACACGAATACCAAAACGACCTAGCTCTTTAGCCCAGCTCGTTGTCATTGCAACAACGCCAGATTTCGCAGCTGAATAATTAGTTTGCCCCATGTTACCGGCACGAGCGACGCTACTCATATTGATGATGACACCGCCCTCGCCACTTTGCACCATGTGCACTGCTGCTTCTCGGCCACATAGGAAAACGCCAGTTAAGTTAACGTCAATCACTGACTGAAACTGCGACAGCGACATCTTATCAATCACCTCGCCGTCTTTAGCCTTGATAAATAGGCCGTCACGGAGAATACCAGCATTATTAATTAAACCATGGATAGCGCCAAAATCACGTGCAATTGCAGCAAATGTTGCTTCCACTTCTTGTTCAACACTGACATTCGCAACATAGGCTTGTACTTTAGCGTCTTTGTTTGTAGTTTCGCTTTTTAACATGGCCACTGCTTCGTCAAGCAACGCGCTGTCCATATCAATAAGTGCTAATTGAGCACCGTTTTGTGCTGCCATCCTTGCCATTGCAAGGCCTAGACCTTGCGCGCCGCCTGTGACAACAATTGTTTTATTCATTAAATCCATAATTACTTCTTCTCAAATAAAGTGAAGATTGAGCTGAAATCTTGCTTACCTGCGCCTTGGTTTTGCAACATGGTGTACAGGTTTTTACTCATCGCGCCAAGTGGCGTCGCAGAACCTGAATGTTGCGCCGCTTCCATTGCAAGACCTAGATCCTTAGCCATCAAATCGACCATAAAACCAGGCTCATAATTGTTACTGGACGGTACTGATTCTATGACACCTGGACACGGGTTATACAGTTCCAACGTCCAGTTACGACCCGAACTATTAAGCATTATTTGCGATAGCACCTTAGGGTCTAAACCATGATTTATACCCATTTGCAGTGCTTCACTTGTGCCCGCCATAAGAATACTGAGGAGCATGTTGTTGCAAATTTTTGCCACTTGCCCAGCACCGATATCACCCGCGTGGAAAATGTTTTTGCCCATGTTATTGAGGACAGGCTCCACTTTTTCAAACACACTTTGTTCGCCACCGACAATAAATGTCAATGTACCGGCCGCCGCACCTGCGACTCCCCCTGAAACAGGCGCGTCAACAAAAGCGATACCTTTATCACGCAGTGTGTCGCCTACATGTTTTGCACTTGCTGCGTCGATGGTCGAACAATCGATCACCACCGTATTCGAAGCAAGATGGTTAATAAGTCCATCTTCACCCAAATATAACGAAGTCACATGCTTTGCCGCAGGCAGCATACTAATAACAAAGTCAGCGCCTTTAGCGACATCAGTGGAATTTTTACACGCGGTTGCGCCATCATCACTGAGTTCGCTTACTGCATGCTGGTTTAAATCAAATACATTTACTTCGTGGCCTGCTTTTACAAGGTTACGTGCCATTGGCCCGCCCATGTTACCAAGGCCGATAAATCCAATCTTCGCCATTACACTCTCCTACACTAGGGTTTCAAGTGGATGTTTTTCCCACTTTGGCGCAAAGAACTGCTCAACAACATCATCTGGTACACTCTCTAGAGTCGGAAACTGCCATTTAGGAGTCATGTCTTTATCGATCAACAATGCACGAACACCCTCTTGGAATTCACCAACCTCACAACAATGCACCGACATACCCAGCTCCATTTTGAAGCATGCTTTGAGTGATAAACCCTGAGCACGCTTTAATTGCTGATACACTAAATGAGCGCTCAGAGGACAGCCATTTTGTAGCGTCTTAATCGCTCGAGCGAGCCATTTGTCCTCAGTTTGAATACTCAATAAGTAATCAACTTTTGCGGCTAACGTATCGTATTGGGCAAGCTTTGCGATGACATTATGGTGTAAGCGCAAGCCGCCCTTTTCCATTGCCTTGGACTCACCATCAAACTTTGTCAGTATTTGCGTCAGCTTGTCATGATTGAGGCCCGCTGTTTTGCCCCAGTTTTGCTCACACAATACAGCCAGTACTGAGTCGAACTTATCGCTATCGATACTATGATCAGCAAGTGCAGCATGGCGTGCATCGTCCGCATTCATAATGGCACCAGTTAGGCCAAGAAACAGGCCTACTTGATCTGGCGCTTTTTGCAGGAAATAACTACCGCCAACATCGGGGTATAAACCAATGGTGATTTCAGGCATTGCTAATTTTGAACGCTCGGTCACAACGCGATGACTCGCCCCCGCCATCAAGCCCATACCACCGCCCATGATGAAGCCATCACCCCAGACGATAACGGGTTTGTTGTAGCAATGAATGGCGTAATCTAAACGATACTCTTCTGTGAAGAACGTTTGTCCATAATTTTGTGGCTCACCTGTTGCCATAGCGCTGTGGAGACTCACGACATCACCACCTGCGCAAAATGCTTTTTCACCCGCGCCTTTGATGACCACTAACGCAACCTCATCGTCATTTGCCCAGTGTTTAAGCTGCGCATCTAACAGGCGGATCATGTTAAGGTTTAGGGCATTGAGCGCTTTAGGAACATTCAGAGTTGCAAGTCCAATCTTAGCGCCGTTTGAACACGGCGCTAACTCATATACCACCTCTGAATCTGTATCGTTGAGAGGGATAAGAGAGTCCATTAGCCATTCACCCAATTTGCTTTACGCTTTTCTAAAAAGGCGTTGACGCCTTCTTTTTGATCTTGCGTGTCGAAAAGTTTAACGAACAACTCGCGCTCCAGTGGTAGTGCGCTTGTGATATCGCCATGACGGCCTTTTTGGATAAGCTCTTTACAGTAACTAACCGCCACAGGGCTTTGATCGCCAACTTGTGATGCTAGCTCTAACGCTTTATCCAGCGAAGCGCCTGTAGTAACCACTTCTTCAACTAAGCCAATTTCACAAGCTTTTTCGGCTTTAAGGCGCTCACCACATAAAATCATGCGCTTTGCCCAACCTTCACCAACAAGCCATGACAGGTTCTGTGTACCACCAGCACAAGGCAACAAGCCTACTTTGGCTTCAGGAAGTGCCATTTGTGCTTGCTCTTCTGCAATACGAATATCGCATGCCAATGCCACTTCTAAACCACCGCCCATTGCAAAACCATTAATGGCAGCAATAGAGACACCACGGAAGTTGCTCAGCGTTTCAAATGCGCTACCAAATACCTGAGACATCTGTGCAGCAACGCCTTTATCGCCACTTGCGAACAGGTTTAAATCAGCACCCGCTGAGAAAAACTTTTCACCTTCACCAGTAATCACTAAGGCATACACGTCTTTGTCTGCATTTAGCTCATTAACGATGTTTGTAAGGCTCTTAAGCGTCTCTTCAGTCCACGTATTAGCAGGTGGATTACTCATAGTTAATACCGCAGTATTACCCTGCTTTTGTACCTTAATTTGTGCGCTCATATTCCCTCCTACAGAATTTCGTTTACTTCGTCAGCTAGGATGCGACGTGCAACAATTAGGCGCATAATTTCATTTGTGCCCTCTAAGATTTGGTGTACACGTACATCGCGCAAATGACGCTCTAATGGATATTCTTTGATATAGCCGTAACCGCCGTGAATCTGCAGTGCGTCATCACACACCTTTACACCAACATCCGTTGCAAAGCGTTTAGCCATTGCACAATAAGCTGTCTTTTCACTGTCGCCAGAGTCGAGTTTAAATGCGGCTAAACGCACCATCTGACGCGCAGCAACAAGCTCTGTATTCATATCAGCAAGCTTGAACTGCAATGCTTGGAACGCAGCGAGCGGTTTACCAAACTGTTCACGTTCTTTAAGGTATGCTTTGGCAGTGTTGAGTGCCTGTTGTGCAGTACCAATTGAACATGTCGCAATATTAATGCGTCCACCGTCTAGACCTTGCATAGCAAACTTAAAGCCTTCGCCTTCATTACCAAGTAGATGATCAGCTGGAACACGAACGTTTTCAAACGTCACAAGGCGTGTAGGCTGAGCATTCCAGCCCATTTTTTCTTCTGCTTTACCATAGCTAATACCTTCGGCGTCAGCTGGCACCACAAATGCGCTAATGCCTTTAGGACCATCTTGTCCTGTACGCGCCATCACCACTAAAACATCGGTGCTACCAGCACCAGAGATAAACATTTTAGAGCCTGTGATCAGGTAATCGTCGCCATCTCGCACTGCTTTGGTTTTTAACGATGCAGCGTCGGAACCGCTACCAGGCTCAGTTAAACAATACGACGCGAGTTTTTCGCCCGTTACCAGCTCTGGACAGTAAGTGTCTTTCGCTGTTTGCGTGCCAAAGCTTGCAACCATCCAAGTCGCCATGTTGTGAATCGTCAACATCGCTGTCGTTGCTGTACAACCTTTTGCTAGCTGTTCAAAGATGATGCTTGAGTCTAAGCGTGAAAGGCCCAGACCACCGGCTTCTTCAGGCGTGTACAACGCGCAAAAGCCTAGCTCACCGGCTTTTTGAATCGTTTCTTTTGGGAAAATGTGCTCTTGGTCCCATTTTGCAGCAAATGGTGCCATCTCTTGAGCAGCGAAGCGCTCTGCCATATCAGCAAACGCAAGTTGATCTTCTGATAAATTAAAATCCATAACTTACTCTCTTGTACTGCATTGTTCAGCGGGCGACATCAACCGCCCACTGCAAGAATTGAATTACTTAAGGTGAATACTCATGTTCGGACCACTCACAACGTCGTCTTCAAACCAACGCGCTGTGATTGTCTTAGTCTCTGTGTAGAAACGTACACCTTGCTTACCGTATGTGTGCTGATCGCCATAGAACGAGCCTTTCCAGCCCGTGAATGAGAAAAATGGTAACGGCACAGGAATAGGCACATTAATACCTACTTGGCCTACTTCGATATGGTGTTGGAATTTACGGGCTGCTGCACCGCTTGCTGTGAAAATTGATGTTCCGTTGCCATATGGATTGTCATTGATTAAGGCAATGGCCTCATCAAGCGTATCAACGAATACACAGCAAAGGACCGGACCGAAGATTTCCTCGCGATAGATTGCCATATCGGTGGTGACGTTAGTAAATAGCGTTGGACCAACCCAGTTACCTTCCTCATAACCTTCTACTGTGCAGTTAGAGCCGTCCAACAAGCATTCTGCACCTTCTGCTTTACCTTGCTCGATAAGCGAAAGAATACGTTGTTTTGCCGCCACGGTAGTTTGTGGGCCGTATGCTGAATCCGCTTTATCCCAAGGGCCAGGCTTAACAACGCTAAGCGCTTCTTTTAAATCGCCTACCCATTGCTGTGCGCTGCCAACGAATACAGCAACAGAAATACCCATGCAACGCTGACCAGCCGCACCGACCGATGAACCAACAAGGTTATTGATTACGTTTTGCTTGTTGGCATCAGGCATTACAACAAGGTGGTTTTTAGCACCCACACAGCACTGTACGCGCTTAAGGTTCGCCGTACCTTTGTCATAAATATATTGACCCACACCACATGAACCAACGAATGAAATTGCACGCACGTCTTGGTGCTCAAGAATTTGGTCCACTTGAGATTTGGTGCCATGCACAACCTGAAGAACACCTTTAGGCGCACCGGCTTCTTCAAACAACTCAACCAAGCGCATTGGTGTAAGTGGGTCTTGCTCTGAGGGCTTAAGTACAAAGGTATTACCGCACACAATCGCCAATGGGAACATCCATAATGGGATCATTGCTGGGAAGTTAAATGGCGTTACACCTGCACACACACCCAGTGGTTGAATTAATGAATAGGTATCGATGTTACGTGCTACGTTTGAAACAGTTTCACCCATCATGTTTGACGGTGCATTAGCTGCTTGCTCTACTACTTCAATACCACGCCATACGTCGCCTTTAGCGTCTTCAAATGTTTTACCTAGCTCATGGCAAATGATTGTTGCAAGCTCATCGTGGTGATCTTTTAATAACTGCGCGTATCGCATCATAATTCGAGCGCGTTCACTGACTGGAACTTCTTTCCACGTTTGAAACGCTTCTTTTGCCGACGCTATCGCTTCTGCCACTTCGCTCTGTGTCGCCATAGGTACTTGGGCTAACACTTCTTGGTTCGCTGGATTAACAACGTCTAGCCACTGCGATGATTCTGACTGGCGCATTTCGCCGCCGATGTATAATGGTACCTTATGCATATGCATGTCTCCCCAAATATGAAAAGCGCCCAGTCATTGTTGTTATGAGGGCGCTTGAAAAAATTAAAGTGCTTCTACTGCAAGAGCGACTGCTTCACCACCACCGATACACAGTGATGCGATACCGCGTTGCTTACCTTGCTGACGAAGCGCATGAATCAATGTCGTTAAAATACGAGCGCCACTTGCACCAATAGGATGACCAAGCGCACATGCACCGCCATTGACGTTTACTTTGTCTTTGTTTAGGCCCATCTCATTAATGGCGAGCATAGTAACCATGGCGAACGCTTCGTTGATCTCCCAAAGGTCAACGTCGTCTTTGTCCCAACCAAGTTTGCTCAGTAGCTTTTCCATCGCGCCTACAGGTGCGATAGTAAATTCAGCAGGTAGACGAGAATGCGTAGTGTGACCGCTGATCTTAGCAATTGGTGTCATACCTTGTTTTTGAGCCTCAGCATAACTCATAACCACAAGTGCAGCCGCACCGTCTGAGATTGATGAAGAGTTAGCAGCGGTTATTGTGCCGTCCTTCTTGAACGCAGGACGTAACGCTGGAATTTTGTCTGGACGAGCATTACCTGGCTGCTCGTCTGTATCTACCACAACGTCACCCTTACGAGTGCTAATGGTGTGTGCTACAACTTCATCTGCAAAGGCGCCAGACGCAATTGCTTTGTTCGCTTTTTCCAGTGACAGAACAGCAAATTCGTCCATTTGCTCGCGGGTAATGTCGTACTGGTCCGCTGTAGCTTGGGCGAAGCACCCCATCGCTAGGTTGTCATAAGCGTCTTCAAGACCATCCATCATCATGTGATCTTTAACTTCACCATGGCCCATGCGCATACCGCCACGCGCTTTAGGTAGCATGTAAGGTGAGTTAGTCATACTTTCCATACCACCAGCTACAACGCTATTAACACTTTCAGCTTTAATCAGGTCGTGCGCAAGCATGACAGCTTTGAGGCCTGAACCACATACTTTGTTGATAGTAGTTGCACCGGTGTGTTTATCCATACCCGCCTTTAACATGGCTTGACGTGCAGGTGCTTGACCTAGACCAGCTGGTAAAACGCAGCCCATGATCACTTCGTCGATTTCTTGAGCGTTCATGTTTACGCTCTCTAGAGCGCCTTTAATAGCAGTGGCACCTAGCTCTGTTGCTGATGCACCGCTTAAAGCTCCCATAAAGCCGCCCATAGCGGTACGTTTAGCACTAACAATAACGATGTCGTTGTCATTTAGCTGTGAGCTCATTTTTATCTCTCCATAATCAGTTTCAGTTGAGCATACATAAAATTTACGTTTACGCCAACGTCAATCAGATAAACAAAATGCTCACAAAATAGTCGCTGTAAACTTTTCTGACCAACACATATGAACACTAGCAAACATCCTGACGAAAACGCACACCATAGTATTTACGCTGCCTAGAGCCGAAATATCTATAGATAATTAGTTCTAAAAGAGTTTATAAAACCAGCTTTACCTTTACGTAAACTTCACTTATATTGGTGTTAATATTTTGTAGTAGATAAGACTAAATAATGATGACCGAGCAAAGCCAACAGGAACAGACTTTCTCCATCAGCGACTTGGCGAAAGAGTTTGACATTACCACCCGAAGTATTCGCTTTTATGAAGACCAAGGGCTAATTACACCTCGTCGCAATGGCCAAACACGTATTTACTCAAAGCGTGACAAGGTGCGCCTAAAATTGATCCTACGCGGTAAACGCTTAGGCTTCTCACTCGCTGAAACCGGTCGCTTATTCGAGCTTTACGACGCAGACAAATCCAGTGCTAAACAGCTCGTTACCATGCTCGATCTTATCGAAGACAAAAAAGCACACCTCATTCAACAAATGGACGACATTAAGGTCGTTTTAATGGAATTAGTAACAGCGGAAAAACGCTGCCGCGAAACACTCTCACATTTACAACAGGATTAATCATTATGAGTACTATCTCGCTTTATAAAGAACTCAACTTCGGCCTGGGCGAAACAGCCGATATGATCCGTTCACACGTTAATAGTTTTGCAAGTGCCGAAATCGCGCCTCTTGCCGAGAAAACCGATGAATCAAACCAATTCCCCAACGAGCTTTGGCCACAACTTGGCGAAATGGGTCTGTTGGGTATGACTGTTGACGAGCAGTACGGTGGCGCGGGTCTTGGTTACCTAGAACACGTTATTGCGATGGAAGAAATTAGCCGTGCAAGCGCTTCTATTGGGCTAAGCTATGGCGCCCATTCTAATCTGTGTGTAAACCAAATATTCCGCAACGGTAACGAAGAGCAAAAACAAAAATACCTACCTAAATTGGTAAGCGGCGAACACATTGGCGCGCTTGCGATGAGTGAGCCAGGTGCAGGATCAGACGTTGTGTCTATGCGTCTTAAAGCTGAGAAGAAAGGCGATCACTACATCCTTAACGGTAATAAAATGTGGATCACCAATGGTCCTGATGCACATACCTACGTTATTTACGCAAAAACAGACGCTAACGCTGGCCCTAAAGGCATTACTGCGTTCATCGTTGAACGTGACACTCCAGGGTTCACACAAGCACAAAAGCTCGACAAACTAGGCATGCGGGGCTCAAATACCTGTGAACTCGTATTCGAAAACTGCGCCGTACCTGAAGAAAATATATTGGGTAACCTCAATGAAGGTGTAAAAGTGCTGATGAGCGGCCTTGACTATGAGCGCGTAGTGTTAGCAGGCGGACCGCTAGGTATCATGCAAGCATGTATGGATGTCGTTGTGCCTTATATTCATGAGCGTAAGCAGTTCGATACGCCAATTGGTCAATTCCAGTTAATTCAAGGCAAAATCGCTGATATGTACACGCAAATGAATGCGGCTCGTTCATACGTATACACAGTAGCTCGTGCATGTGACCGTGGCGAAACAACACGTAAAGACGCCGCTGGCGTAATCCTTTATGCAGCAGAGTTGGCTACGAAGATGGCGCTTGATGCGATTCAAATCCTCGGTGGCAACGGCTATATCAACGAATACTCTACAGGCCGTCTATTACGTGACGCGAAGCTATACGAAATCGGCGCAGGTACCTCTGAGATCCGTCGTATGCTAATTGGCCGTGAGCTATTCACCGAAAGCCGATAAGGTGCATTATGACCATACTAAACTCTGCGATTAATCCTAAGGACGCGCAATTTCTCGCAAATGACGAGTCAATGCGCGCCTTGGTGAAAGATTTACACGATAAAGCTGCCACATTGCGTGGCGGCGGTGGCCCAAAGTATGTTGAGCGTCATCAAAGCCGCGGTAAGTTGTTTGTACGTGACCGTATTGAGCACCTGCTTGATGAAGGTTCTCCATTTTTGGAAATCGGTCAGTTCGCCGCATTTGGGGTATATGAACAAGACATTCCTTGCGCAGGTGTTGTAGCCGGTATCGGACGCGTGCAAGGCGTTGAATGTATGATAGTTGGCAACGATGCAACAGTAAAAGGTGGCACGTATTTCCCGCTTACAGTCAAAAAGCACCTTCGTGCTCAAGAGATTGCTGAGCGTTGTCACCTACCCTGCATCTACCTTGTCGATTCAGGCGGTGCCAACTTGCCAGAGCAAGACGAAGTATTCCCAGACAAACTGCACTTCGGTCGCATCTTCTTCAACCAAGCCCGTATGTCAGCAAAAGGTATTCCACAGATTGCTGTCGTTATGGGTTTGTGTACTGCTGGGGGAGCCTACGTACCCGCAATGGCAGATGAAAGCATTATCGTAAAAGAACAAGGCACAATATTCTTGGCAGGTCCTCCACTGGTTAAAGCAGCCACTGGCGAAGAGGTAAGTGCTGAAGATTTAGGTGGTGCAGATGTGCACTGTAAAGTGTCGGGTGTCGCCGATCACTACGCTGACAACGATGAACACGCATTGTCTATTGCGCGCCAATGTATTGCCCGTATCAATCATGTGCGCCCTGTTGCTCAGATGCTAGAAACGGTCAAGCCTCCTCGCTATGACATTCATGAACTCTACGGCATCGTCGGTAGCGACCTTAAAAAGAGCTTTGATGTACGTGAAGTCATCGCACGTATCGTTGACGATTCATCGTTTGACGAGTTTAAGCGTTACTTTGGCGAAACGCTGGTTACTGGCTTTGCTCATATCTACGGTCACCCTGTAGGTATCGTTGCCAATAACGGCGTGCTATTTAGTGAATCTGCACAAAAAGGCGCTCACTTTATTCAACTGTGCGCCAAACGTAATATCCCACTTGTGTTCTTACAGAACATCACAGGGTTTATGGTTGGCCAAAAATATGAAGCTGAAGGCATAGCCAAACACGGCGCTAAAATGGTTACTGCGGTGTCATGTGCTGAAGTACCTAAGTTCACCGTTCTCATTGGCGGCTCTTACGGCGCAGGTAATTACGGTATGTGTGGTCGTGCGTACGATCCGACCATGATGTGGATGTGGCCAAATGCACGCATTTCTGTAATGGGTGGAGAGCAAGCCGCCGGTGTATTAGCACAAGTGAAACAAGATGGTCTCGCCCGCACAGGTGAATCTATGACCGATGAGCAATTGGCCGAATTTAAAAAGCCAATTATTGAGCAATATGAGCGTCAAGGTCATCCATATTACGCCAGTGCGCGCTTATGGGATGACGGCATAATTGACCCTGCCGACACCCGCTCAGTGCTTGGACTAGCACTCGAAGCTGCCGCGAATGCTCCACAAAAAGACACCGAGTTCGGTGTATTTAGAATGTAGGAGTCCACATGTCTGTCACTTTAAATATCAATAAAAGCAAAATAGCGACCCTGACACTACAACGTGTAGACAAACATAACGCCTTTGATGATGTGCTTATCAATGAAATGATCAAGCTTATCGAACATGCCAGTACGTTAGACATTCGGGCCTTAGTACTCAAAAGTGAGGGTAAGCATTTCTCAGCGGGAGCGGACCTTAATTGGATGAAATCCATGAAGGACAACAGTTTTGAAGACAATGTTGCCGATTCACTTGAACTGGCGAAACTCATGCATGTGCTGCACAGCTGCCCTCACCCGACAATTTGTTTAGTACAAGGTGCTGCATTTGGTGGTGCTCTGGGTCTTATTGCAGCATGCGACATTGCTCTGGCAAGCCCAACCGCCAAGTTTTGCTTATCAGAAGTAAAACTGGGGTTAATCCCTGCGGTGATCAGCCCCTACGTCATTAAAGCGATTGGTGAGCGTAATGCGCGACGTTATTTTTTAACCGCTGAGCTATTTTCGGCAGAGCAAGCCCACAGCATGGGCCTTGTGCATGACATATCAGAAGATCTCGAAGCGCACTGCGACAGCATGCTCGACATTATTACCGACAATGGTCCTATGGCAGTGAAAGCTGCTAAACAACTTATCAATGATGTCGCTGGTAAAGATATTGATGAGTCGCTACGCCAATTAACAGCCGAACGCATCGCTGCGATTCGTGTTAGCGACGAAGGTCAAGCTGGCCTCAATGCATTTTTCAACAAAGAAGCCCCTGCTTGGCAACAACAAGGATAAATCATGCTTAGACGAATTCTAATAGCAAACCGCGGTGAGATTGCCTGTCGTGTAATTCGCAGCGCAAAAGCGTTAGGCATGCATACCATTGCCGTATATTCAGATGCTGATGCCAACGCGCAACACGTGAAAATGGCCGACAGTGCCTTTCACATTGGCCCTGCGCCAAGCAAATCTTCCTATTTGGACATGGACAAGCTATTTGCCGTGGCCGAGCAAGCGGGTGCCGATTGCATTCACCCTGGCTATGGCTTCTTGTCGGAGAATGAAGCATTTGCACAGATGTGTGAACAAAAAGGCATTACGTTTATAGGCCCTTACGCCAAAAGTATCGAAGCGATGGGATCAAAAACACGAGCCAAAGAAATTATGGCGGATGCCAATGTTCCTTTGGTGCCTGGTTATTATGGCGACAAGCAAGAGCCTGATTTTTTAGCAGCAGAAGCCGATAAAATTGGTTACCCAGTGCTTATCAAAGCCGCTTACGGCGGTGGCGGTAAAGGCATGCGTGTAGTGCGTGACAAACGTGACTTTTTGAGCGCGCTCGAAGGTGCAAAACGCGAAGCCATCAGTAGCTTTGGTAATGACTTAGTGCTTATTGAACGCTATGTTGATAACCCTCGACACGTTGAAGTACAAGTCTTTGCTGACAAACACGGTAACTGTGTTTATCTCGGTGATCGCGACTGCTCATTGCAGCGTCGCCACCAAAAAGTCATTGAGGAAGCCCCTGCTCCAGGTCTTAGCGACACAATGCGCAAAGCCATGGGTGAAGCAGCCGTGCGTTGTGCCCAAGCGATTGACTATGTTGGTGCGGGTACTGTCGAATTTTTGCTATGTGGCGAAGAGTTCTTCTTTATGGAGATGAACACTCGTCTGCAAGTTGAACATCCTGTGACTGAGATGGTAACCGGAGTTGATCTTGTAAAATGGCAAATAGAAGTTGCCTCAGGTGCGCAACTGCCACTGAGCCAAGAGCAAGTAACAATTAGTGGTCATAGTTTTGAAGCACGCCTATACGCAGAAGACCCAAGTCAACAATTCATGCCAAGCAGTGGCACATTGACCCATTTGCGTTTCCCTACGCAAACGCAAGATGTGCGTGTTGATACAGGAGTGACGTGTGGCGACGAGATCAGTTCTTTCTACGATCCTATGGTTGCAAAGCTCATCGTCAAAGCCGATAACAGAACACACGCATTGGCATTGTTAGAGCGCTCATTAAATGAGACGTTTGTTGGTGGTGTTAGTGCCAACATTGACTTTCTCATAGCGCTTTGCCAAGCAAAACCGCTGCAAGATGCGACAATGGATACGCACTTCATCGATAATCACTGCGATGAGCTCACTGCCCAGCCACAACCTGATCACCTGACTATGGCGATGGCGGCCTGGGTATACTACTGCCATTTACAAGCAAAAGACGCTAAACGCAGTTCACCTTGGACCCAGCTTTGTGGCTTCAAACTCAATTCTGTTAATGAAATCAAAGTTCCCTTAGCCGATCATGACATCGTGCTTCATGCCAATACTAGCGGCTTAATGCTTGATATTGATGGTGAGTCTTATTCGTTAAAAGGCGAACATTTAGGCGATGGGACCTATATCGCCGTTGTTAACGGCCAACGCCTCAGTGCGGATGCCACAATCGATGAAGACACTTTGACCGTCCTTCTTTGCGGACGTCAATATGCCTTTAACCTCACATCAAAGCATTACATTGGTGCAGAGCAAGCTGGCAGTGATGCACTAGCGGCGCCAATGAATGGCACTGTCGTAAAGCATCTGTTGACTTTAGGTAGTGATGTGAAACAAGGCGACGCCATTGTCGTGATGGAAGCCATGAAAATGGAATACACACTTAATGCTCCGTTTGACGGTGTACTTACAAGCTATTGCTACGGTGAAGGTGAGCTTGTTAGTCATGGTGCGCTTCTTGCGGTTGTAGAGGAGCACAGTTGATGAGCTGCGCAACACATTTTCCTAGGTCTGTACGCATTGTTGAAGTAGGCGCACGCGATGGCTTACAAAACGAACAAAGTGTCACTACCGAAGACAAAGTAACGCTTATTAACAGCCTAATTACAGCGGGATTAAAGCACATCGAAGGGGGCGCGTTTGTATCCCCTAAATGGGTGCCGCAAATGGCAGACTCGAGTGACGTCTTTGCGTCGATAACACGACAAGGTGATGTTCTTTACAGCGCCCTAACCCCAAATTTAAAAGGTGCCGAGTTGGCGCTCGCTGCTAACGTAGGTGAATTTGCCATTTTTACTGCGGCAAGCGAAGCGTTTACGCAAAAGAATATCAATTGCTCGATAGAACAAAGTATCGAGCGCTTTAGGCCCGTGGTCGAACTTGCTAATGAACATGGTATTAAGGTGCGCGGCTATGTTAGCTGCGTCCTTGGCTGCCCTTATCAAGGCGATGTAGATCCACAGCAAGTACTGTCGGTGTGTAAACAATTGTTGGCCCTTGGCTGCTATGAAGTGAGCTTAGGCGATACCATAGGTGTTGGCACAGCTAATCAAGTCGAGTCTTTATTGACACTGCTGCTCGAACACATTGATGCAGGCAAGCTTGCCGTGCACTTTCATGACACCTATGGCCAAGCAATAAGTAACATCTATGCGGCATTGAAAATGGGCATTAGCACTGTTGATAGTGCAGTGGCTGGGCTTGGCGGTTGTCCATATGCCAAGGGTGCGTCAGGAAATGTTGCCACCGAAGATGTTGTCTATCTGTTGCAAAAGCTTGGCATAGACACGGGAATTGATTTAAAAACACTGGCCCACGCTGGCGACGCAATCTGTAAAGCGCTGGGCAAAAAGCCACAAAGTAAAGTTGCCAATGCCATATTGGCCAGTGAACAATAAAAACCAAGGAGTGCTTAGACATGTCCGGATTTAATAAAGTAGTAAATAGTTATAGCGAAGCCATGGCTGGGCTTAAAGATGGTGACACCATCATCGCTGGTGGTTTCGGCCTATGCGGTATCCCTGAGGGCCTAATCGCAGAAATTAAACGCATGGGCACCACCGACCTAACTGTTGTCTCAAACAACTGTGGTGTTGATGATTTCGGTTTAGGTATCTTATTGCAAGACAAACAAATCAAAAAAATCATTGCCTCTTACGTGGGTGAGAACGCCTTATTTGAAAAGCAAATGCTTGATGGCGAGCTAGAGGTCGAATTAACACCTCAAGGCACACTTGCAGAGAAAATGCGTGCTGGTGGCGCTGGCATCCCGGCTTTTTATACCGCCACAGGTTTTGGGACACCAGTAGCCGAGGGCAAAGAAGTCAAAGAATTCGACGGTCGCCCATATATTCTTGAAGAGTCTATTACTGGCGAATTCGCCATCGTCAAAGCGTGGAAAGCAGACCGTTATGGCAACTTGGTATTTCGCCACACAGCCATGAACTTCAACCCTATGGCTGCGACTGCAGGTAAAATTACAGTGGCCGAAGTTGAAGAAATCGTCGAACCAGGTGAGTTAGATCCGAGTCAGATTCATACGCCTGGTATTTATGTGAATCGTGTGATCAAAGGTGACTTTGAGAAACGTATTGAACGTGTAACAACGCGCAACGCTTAAGGAGATTGAGCATGTCATTAAATCGTGAACAAATCGCGCAGCGCGTGGCAAAAGAATTACAAGATGGTTATTACGTAAACCTAGGTATTGGCATCCCAACTTTGGTTGCAAACTACGTTCCTCAGGGCATTGAGGTGATGTTGCAATCAGAAAATGGTCTTCTCGGTATGGGCCCTTACCCTACTGAAGATGAGCTCGATGCTGATATGATTAACGCGGGTAAAGAAACCGTTACAGCTGCTACAGGAGCGGCTATATTTAATAGCGCAGATAGCTTTGCCATGATACGTGGTGGTCATGTAGACTTGACGGTACTTGGTGCATTTGAAGTAGATCAGCACGGCAACATTGCCTCGTGGATGATCCCGAAAAAGTTAATCAAAGGCATGGGTGGAGCGATGGATCTCGTCGCAGGTGCAAAGAACATTATTGTCACCATGACCCATGCTAGTAAGCACGGCGATTCAAAGTTACTTGAGCACTGCGAATTACCCCTAACCGGTGTAAATTGCGTAAAGAAAATCGTAACTGACTTAGCTGTGTTAGAAGTCAAAGATGGCGCATTTCATTTGCTAGAACGCGCTCCTGGTGTTAGTGTTGATGAAATAATCAGCAAAACAGCGGGTAAACTCATCGTTGAAGGCGATGTGCCAGAAATGAGCTTTGACTAACGGGCAAACCTATTTAGGCGCCCTTATGTACCGTCCTCATTCCCAGTGCTAGTTGGCACTGTGTTACCCAAAACCCCTCTTTTGAGGGGTTTTTTTTATGCCATTCAAAGTTACATATTTCGTTACACTCTACCTTGTGCAATCTATCGCCATTTAATGTCATTAACACTTTAGTAATGCTAAATTAACCGTGAATTTCTGGGAGTCCAGCATAGTTAATTAAGGAAAAATAATGAAGAAAATGACCCTCAGCGCGATAAGCATGGCAGTAATGTTGTCGCTCAGTGGCTGTGCCACAACTGACAGCAATACTTCAAGCGCAGCAGTGAAAGCGGCAAGTCAAACAGCTAATTTGCCTTTCGTTGATATCAAATATGACATGTTTACGCTAGATAACGGCCTTAAGGTGATCGTTCATACTGATAGAAAAGCACCCATCGTTGCGGTAAACGTATGGTATGACGTTGGTGCAAAGAACGAAAAAGTCGGTAAAACAGGCTTCGCTCACTTATTTGAACACCTAATGTTTAATGGCACCGAAAACTACGATGACGAATATTTTGGTCCATTCGAACGTGCTGGGGCGACAGAGCAAAATGGTACAACTAACTCTGACAGAACCAATTACTTCCAAAACGTCCCTACTCCCGCTTTAGATATGGCGCTATGGATGGAATCAGAGCGCATGGGTCACCTACTAGGCGCAGTCACCCAAGAAAAACTCGATGAACAACGCGGCGTTGTTCAAAACGAAAAACGCCAAGGTGAGTCTCAGCCTTATGGCACAATGTGGGACAATATATGGAAATATACCTTCCCTCAAGGTCACCCATATTCATGGTCTGTTATTGGTTCAATGGAAGATCTGAACGCAGCGTCACTTGATGATGTGCATCAATGGTTTAAAGATTTCTATGGCCCTAATAACGCAGTGTTAGTGCTCGCAGGTGACATAGATGTTGAGACAGCCAAACAAAAAGTAAACACCTTCTTTGGTGATATCAAACCTGGCAAACCTGTTGCCAAGCTTGAGAAATGGATAGCTAAACGAGATGAACAAACACGCTTGGTTATTCAAGACCGAGTGCCAGCGTCACGTATTGTAAAAGTCTGGAATACAGCAGAAAAAGGCAGCATTGATGGCGAATACCTGTCATTACTAAGCGATGTTCTTGCTGGCGGTAAAAATTCACGCCTTTACCAACGCCTAGTTTACGATGAACAGCTTGCATCGAGTGTATTTGCGTACAATTATCAGCGCACGCTTGCTGGCCAAATCATCATAGGTGCGGACGCTTTAGATAAAGCAAATATCGATAAAATCGAAGCCATCATCGATGAAGAAATTGCCCGCGTAATTGATCAAGGCCCGACACTAGATGAGTTAAACCGCATTAAATTTGCTAATGCAGCTGGTTGGGTAAAACGTGTTGAAGGTGTAGGTGGTTTTGGCGGTAAGTCGGATGTATTGGCATCAGGTGCCGTATATCATGAGAACCCTGGTTTTTATCAAGAAGCGTTTGCTATAAGCGCAAATGCAACACCTAGCGATGTTAAAGCAGCTGCAAAACGCTGGCTAAGCGATGGAGATTTTGTTTTAACTGTACATCCGTTTGACAAACTGGCTTCAAGCGAAAGTGGTGTTGATCGCTCTACAGGTGTACCTGCTGCTGGCGACGTCCCTACTCTTGAGCTTCCAGAAGTCACCTCCTTCACTTTAAGTAATGGCCTGGAAGTTGTTCTTGCACAGCGCAGCGATACGCCTGTTATTAATCTACGCCTAGATTTAGATGTGGGCACTGCAACTGACTCAAACCAGTTACCTGGTGTCGCAAACTTCGCTGCAAATATGTTAGATGAAGGTGCAGGTGAGCTAAATGCGCTGCAGCTTGCAGGCGAACTCGAGAAACTAGGTGCTTCTATCTCAACAAGTGCCAGCCTAGACAGCACGTCGATTTCAATGTCAGCAATGACAGTGAACTGGCAAAAGAGCCTAGCGCTTTTTTCAGATGTATTACAACGCCCTACATTTGCTGATAGCGACATAGAACGTGTGCGTAAACTTATATTACAAGGCATAAAGCAAGAAAAAGCACGCCCAATGACCAATGCCCTGCGCGTCCTGCCACCACTACTATACGGTGAGGATCACCCATACGGCAAAGCATTAACTGGCTCTGGTACTGAGGATTCTGTCGCCAATATTAGCCGTGATGATCTGCTCGCCTTTACCTCAAAATGGATGCGCCCTGATTTAGGTCGCCTTGTTGTAGTGGGTGACATCGACAAGTCACAGCTTCAATCGTCACTTGAGAGTGCTCTGGCCTCGTGGCAAAAGCCTAACTCACAAACACCCACGCTGATGATCCCTGAGGTGGCAGCTGCAGATAAAGCGCGCGTGTTTGTTTTAGATAAACCTGAGTCGCCACAGTCACTAATTATCTCTGGTTTGCTAGGCCCTAATTCACAACAATTAAGTGCCCAAGACGAAGTCACGCTGGATATGATGAACACTATCATAGGCGGCAGCTTTACATCACGTATGAACATGAACTTACGTGAAGACAAAGGTTGGTCGTATGGCGCTCGTACTATCTTGATGAATACCGATGCTCAAAGCCCGTTCTTTGTTTATGCGCCGGTTCAAACTGATAAAACGAAAGAATCGATTCAAGAGATCCTTAAAGAACTCAATGGCTATATCGGTGATACACCTGCTACTGAAGATGAACTTGCAAAAGTCGTAGCGAATAAAACGGCTAAGCTTCCGGGGCGTTATGAGAAGAAACAGTCCTTACTTAACGCGCTAGCTGATGCCTATGACAGTGGACGTGACGTTTCTTACCTAGAGAGTTATGCGGATTTGGTGCGTACACCTGATGTTGCGACTATCCAACAAGAAGCGAAAAAGTTAATAAACCCACAACAACTTACATGGGTTATCGTGGGTGACAAAGAGAAGATTAAAGGACAAATCGAGAGCCTCAATTTAGGTGAAGTTATTTACTTAGATTAGTCGCTTTAGTAACACTGAAAGCCCCTTAATTAAGGGGCTTTTTTAATGCATTTCAAAAGGATAAGAGACTTTATATTTCACAAACATCTGTTTGATTTCGCCACTATCCAACAAATGTTGAAACTGTGTATCCCATCGTTTTTTTAAGCGTTGCCCGCGCTCGTCATCGTGAAACGCAATGTAAAGCCCTTCTTCATGAATTACTTTACAATCAACCTCAGCTATCAGAGAAGGATGAGCATCAAACTCTAAGTTAATTTCTGTCAACGCATCAATGAAGTAGTCCACTCTCCCCTTGGAAAGCATTTGCAGCCCTTTTGCACGATCAGGAACCTCATAAAACTGTTTGATATCAAAAATTGCCTCGTAGCCATAATCTTTAACCCAGGCGCCAACGCCATATTGAAGCGTGTCTACTCTGGCGGGAACTGCTCCTTTTTTAACACACGCGGCGACATAATCGACATCAATAAATTGTGCAGTTATCAGGCTATGATCATCCCCTTCTATGTCAGATGCATAGATCCCTAAAATGAAATCCACATCTCCTTTATTGAATTGATTAACCGCGCGCTGATAAGTGGTTGCTTCAAGACTAAGTAATTCGCCTTCATATATGCGATTGGCTATCTCCCAATACAATCCTGAGCCGTCGTCATGAGTGAAGTTCGCCCACATCTCACTGACACCGTGGATATGGTTAATATCATCATGAAATGCAAAACACGGAGCACTCAGCACAGTTAAGCTTGTAAAGAAGTAAAGATGTTTAAAACCCATAATAGCTATTTTGGGGAAGCGTTTAGGACTAAGTATAGACAATGAATTCCCACATTATATGCCGATGTTCGAAGCCATCGCGCCATTCTCACTACCAATTCATTATCGTAATACTAATTTGCAGATAAGTGGCCACTGAAACCCATATAAAATAAGGGATTTGCATCAAGGCTACGACACGATAGCGAGGCCAAATTACCACCATGATCCACACAATAGAAAGCCAAACGACGATAATATCAACACTCGCTAGGGGGAGATTACGCAAGCCAAACTGTATCGGTGTGAACGCAAGGTTTGCGACTAAATTAACTATAAATGGTACGGCAATCGCTAGTTCTAATTTGCGTCTGAACGTTTGGATAAATATAAAAGCAAAGCTAATAAATATTAACGGATATAGGATTTGCCACATTAATCCTATAAAGGCAGGTTGAGGTGTCCAACTTGGTTTGGCGAGTGTGTTGTACCACTCAATGAATGACAATTCTTCCATACATATGTATTCCTCTATTTATGTGTATGAATATACGTCCAAAAGCGACTATTGGATCCACTTCACTGATGACTACACACTAAGTAAGCGGCCTACTCGTTCACCTTACACATGAGTAGACATTTAAACTAATACGGGTTCTATATGGAGCAAAAATGGCAGGAAGATGTGCTCGAACGATACGTCCACGAGATATAAAAAAAGCCCGCATTTAGCGAGCTTTTTGTCATAAAGACAGAGATTACCAACCAGTCTTCTCTTTAAGTGCTTTACCAATATCAGCAAGTGAACGTACAGTTTTAACGCCAGCAGCTTCTAGTGCAGCAAATTTCTCATCAGCAGTACCTTTACCGCCTGCAATGATTGCACCAGCGTGGCCCATACGCTTACCTGGAGGAGCAGTTACACCTGCAATGTAAGAAACAACAGGCTTAGTGACGTTCTCTTTGATGTACGCCGCAGCTTCTTCTTCAGCAGTACCGCCGATCTCACCGATCATTACGATAGCTTCAGTTTGCGGATCTTTTTCGAACATCTCTAGTACGTCGATAAAGTTAGTGCCAGGGATTGGGTCACCACCGATACCAACACACGTTGATTGACCGAAGCCAGCGTCAGTAGTCTGCTTAACCGCTTCGTAAGTAAGTGTACCAGAACGTGATACGATACCTACTTTACCAGGCTTGTGGATATGGCCAGGCATGATACCGATCTTCGTTTCACCCGGAGTGATAACACCTGGGCAGTTAGGACCGATCATACGAACACCAGTTTCATCAAGCTTAACTTTAACGTCAACCATGTCTAGTGTTGGGATACCTTCAGTGATACAAACGATAAGCTCGATGCCCGCATCGATTGCTTCAAGGATTGCATCTTTACAGAAAGGTGCCGGTACGTAGATAACAGATGCAGTTGCGCCTGTAGCTTCTACTGCGTCACGTACTGTATTGAACACAGGTAGACCAAGGTGAGTTTGACCGCCTTTACCAGGTGATACACCACCTACCATCTGCGTTCCGTACTCAATAGCTTGCTCAGAGTGGAAAGTACCTTGACCACCAGTGAAACCTTGGCAGATTACTTTAGTGTCTTTATTAATTAGTACAGACATTATTTGCCCTCCGCAGCAGCAACAACTTTCTGTGCAGCGTCTGTTAGAGATTCTGCAGCGATGATGTCTAGACCTGAGTTCGCAAGAACTTCACGACCTAGCTCAGCATTAGTACCTTCAAGACGTACAACTACAGGAACGTTTACGCCCACTTCCTTAACTGCACCGATGATACCTTCTGCGATCATGTCACAACGTACGATACCGCCGAAGATATTAACTAGAACAGCTTTAACGTTGTCGTCAGATAGAATGATCTTGAATGCTTCAGCTACACGCTCTTTAGTCGCGCCACCACCAACGTCTAGGAAGTTAGCTGGCTTACCGCCGTGTAGGTTTACGATGTCCATAGTACCCATTGCAAGGCCAGCACCGTTAACCATGCAACCAACGTTACCGTCTAGTGCAACGTAGTTAAGTTCCCACTGTGCAGCGTGAGCTTCACGCTCGTCTTCTTGTGAAGGATCGTGCATCGCGCGGATTTTAGGCTGACGGTATAACGCGTTACCATCAACACCAATTTTACCGTCTAGACAGTGAAGGTTACCTTCGTCTGTGATTACTAGAGGGTTGATTTCAAGAAGTGCGAAATCGTGGTCGTTGAACATGTTCGCAAGACCCATGAAGATCTTTACGAATTGCTTCATTTGCGTTGGGTTAAGACCCAATTTGAAGCCTAGTTCACGTGCTTGGTAAGCTTGAGGACCAACAAGTGGGTCAATCTCTGCTTTGTGAATTAGTTCAGGCGTTTCTTCTGCAACTTGTTCAATTTCAACACCGCCTTCAGTTGACGCCATGAAAACAACTTTACGAGAAGCGCGGTCAACAACTGCACCAAGGTATAGTTCGTTTGCGATGTCAGTACAGCTCTCTACAAGGATTTTAGCAACTGGCTGACCATTTTCGTCAGTTTGATAAGTTACTAGGTTTTTACCTAACCAGTTTTGAGCGAATTCTTTGATTTCTTGTTTGCTGTCAGCAAGTTTTACACCACCTGCTTTACCACGGCCACCGGCGTGAACCTGACATTTAACAACCCATTTGTCACCGCCGATTTTATCAGCAGCTTCAGCAGCTTCCTGAGGTGTGTCACATGCATAACCTTCAGAAACTGGTAAACCATATTCGGCAAAAAGTTGTTTTGCCTGATACTCATGCAAATTCATGATGCTTTATCCAATTTTTTATACCAAAAGAGCTGAATAAAAATGCATTTATTCAACCATCCCAAATTGCGCACCTAGTATAGTTCCCATGGCATAGCTTGAAAACCCTAGTAAGACTAAAGGTGGCAAAAAAAAAGCTGCAAAACACGGTTGCAGCTTAATTTTTAATCAAAAATGACGATTACACGTCAAGTAGAAGACGTGTTGGATCTTCTAGCATCTCTTTGATGGTTACCAAGAAGCCAACTGACTCTTTACCGTCGATTTGACGGTGATCGTAAGAAAGCGCTAGGTACATCATAGGAAGGATTTCTACTTTACCGTTTACAGCCATCGGACGGTCTTGAATTTTGTGCATACCCAAAATAGAAGACTGCGGCAAATTAATGATAGGCGTAGAAAGTAGTGAACCGAATACACCACCATTAGTGATAGTGAAGTTACCACCAGTCATGTCTTCAACAGTTAGCTTACCGTCGCGACCTTTAATCGCAAGGTCTTTAATGCCCTTTTCGATTTCAGCAAGTGATAGCTTGTCACAATCACGAAGTACAGGCGTTACCAGACCACGCGGTGTAGACACTGCAATGCTAATATCGAAGTAGTTGTGATAAACGATATCATCGCCATCGATTGACGCGTTAACTTCAGGGAAACGCTTCAACGCTTCTACAACTGCTTTCACGTAGAACGACATGAAGCCAAGACGTGTACCGTGGCGCTTCTCGAATACTTCTTGATACTGCTTACGAAGGTCCATAATTGGCTTCATGTTCACTTCGTTGAACGTTGTCAGCATTGCTGTTGAGTTTTTAGCTTCAAGAAGACGGTTAGCAATAGTCTTACGTAGACGTGTCATAGGAACACGTTTTTGCGTACGGTTACCTACTGGTACAGGAGTCGCTGCAGCAGTTGACTCTTGCTTCGCAGGTGCACTCTTGATGAACGCATCTACATCTTCTTTAGTTACACGACCGTTTTTGCCAGAACCTTTGATTTGCGAAGCATCTAAGCCTTTTTCAGCAATTAGACGACGCACTGAAGGAGTGAGCACATCAGATGCACTATCATCACCAGACTCTTGAGCAGCAGGAGCCGCTGCAGCAGGCGCTGCAGATGCACTCGCACCTGCTTTCATTGTGCCAATAACTTGCTCAGCAAGTACAGTGTCACCTTCAGCGTGAATGTGCTCACCCATTACACCGTCTTCAGGTGCAACAACCTCAAGTACAACTTTATCAGTCTCGATATCAACTAAGTTTTGGTCGCGGCTAACCGCTTCACCTGGTTGTACGTGCCATGTAGCGATAGTTGCATCAGCAACAGATTCTGGAAGTACAGGAACTTTAATATCCACGTCTTTACCTTCTTGAGCGCCAGCAGCAGGCGCAGCTTTTGTTTCTTCAGATGATGCTGGTGCAGAACCAGCGTCCGCTGCATCAGCTTCACCGATAATTGCAATAACTTGCTCGGCTAAAACTGTTGCACCTTCTTGCTCTTTAATTTCAGTGATCACACCATCAGCTGGCGCAACTACTTCTAAAACAACCTTGTCAGTTTCGATGTCAACTAGGTTTTGATCGCGACTTACTTTGTCGCCAACACTCACGTGCCAAGTTGCAACTGAAGCGTCGGCAACTGACTCAGGAAGAACAGGAACCTTAATTTCTGTGGTCATCTCTTATCCCTTATTTATTAATTGTAAGCGCGTCAGCGACTAACGCTTGTTGTTCTTTAGTGTGTACAGACATGTAACCACATGCTGGTGATGCAGATGCTTTTCGACCTGCATACGTTAGGTTTGCGCCTTGTGGAATTGAATTCCAGAAGTGGTGCTGCGAACAGTACCAAGCACCTTGGTTCTGTGGTTCTTCTTGGCACCATACAAAATCTTTAACGTGCTTGTAGCGTTCGATAATCTGTTCCATTTCCTGGTGAGGGAACGGATACAACTGTTCAACACGCACAATAGCAATGTTATTGAGCTCTTGCTTACGACGCTCTTGAAGTAATTCGTAGTAAACTTTACCACTACAAAATACAACGCGTTCCACGTTTTTCGGATCGATATCATCAATCTCGTCAATCATGTTATGGAACACACCTTCTGACAACTCTTCAAGTGAAGATACAGCCAGCGGGTGACGTAGTAGTGATTTCGGTGTCATTACGATCAGCGGGCGACGTAACGGGCGCACAGCTTGACGACGAAGCATCGCGTAAACTTGCGAAGGCGTCGAAGGCACACACACTTGCATGTTGTGGTCAGCACACAGTTGCAAGAAACGCTCTAAACGCGCTGAGCTGTGCTCTGGACCTTGACCTTCATAACCATGTGGAAGTAGACACGTTAGACCGCACAAACGACCCCATTTTTGCTCACCAGAACTTAAGAATTGGTCAAATACCACTTGCGCGCCGTTAGCAAAGTCACCGAACTGTGCTTCCCACATTACTAATGACGTAGGCTCTGCTGTTGCATAACCGTATTCAAACGCAAGGACCGCTTCTTCAGATAACACTGAGTCGAACACTTCGAACTTACCTTGCTGCTCAGAAACATGCTGCAATGGTAAGTAAGTTGAAGCGTCAGTTTGATTGTGGACAACAGCATGGCGGTGGAAGAATGTACCACGGCCCGAGTCCTGACCTGTCAAACGGATATCAGTACCCTCTTCAACAAGCGTTGCATAGGCAAGCGTTTCCGCCATACCCCAATCAAGCATTTTCTCACCAGATGCCATCAATTTACGGTCATCGTAAATCTTTTTAACACGTGACTGCGCTTTGTGGTTTTCTGGATAAGAAGCAACTTTCTCACCAAGTTCTTTTAGTTTTTCAACCGAAACGCTTGCGTCATATTTGGTATCCCAATCATGACCAACAAACTTAGACCACTCAGATGAGTGCTTGGTGTCTTTTTGAATTTCTTCAACAACACAGTTACCGTCATCTAGACCAGCGCGGTATGAATCAACTAATTGCTTGATTTCATCTTCGCTGTAAAGACCTTCGCTAACGAGTTGCTGAGCGTAAATCTCGCGCGGTACCGCGTGCTTTTTGATTTTCTGATACATCAACGGCTGAGTTGCATTTGGCTCGTCAGCTTCGTTGTGACCATGGCGACGGTAACATACAAGGTCAATAACAACATCGCGTTTGAATTGGTTGCGGAAATCGAGTGCGATTTGCGTAACGAACGCCACCGCTTCAGGGTCATCCGAATTCACGTGGAAAATCGGTGCCTGCACCATTTTGGCAATATCAGTACAGTAGTCTGTTGAACGTACGTCTTCTCGATTCGATGTTGTGAAGCCAACTTGGTTATTAACAACAATTCGAACGCTTCCGCCTACTTTAAAGGCATTTGTTTGAGACATGTTGAATGTCTCTTGCACACAGCCTTGGCCAGCAATTGCTGAATCACCGTGAATTGTAATTGGTAGCGCTTTGGAGCCGCTTTCACAATTTAGTCGGTCAAGACGCGCACGCACTGAACCCATAACTACTGGGTTAACGATTTCAAGGTGTGACGGGTTAAATGCAAGTGCCATATGAACGCTTCCGCCTGCCGTTGCGAAATCTGATGAATAACCCATGTGATATTTTACGTCACCAGAGCCAAGCGTATCGTTGTGCTTACCGGCAAATTCATCAAACAATGAAGATGGGTTTTTACCTAACACATTCACCAATACATTTAGGCGTCCGCGGTGGGCCATACCAATAACAGCTTCTTCTTGGCCGCTTTCGCCAGCTCGGTGAATCAGCTCTTTTAGCATTGGTACTAACGCGTCGCCGCCCTCAAGTGAGAAACGTTTTGCACCAGGGAATTTAGCACCAAGATATTTTTCTAGGCCGTCAGCAGCAATTAAACCTTTTAAAATACGAGTTTTGGTTTTGCTGTCGAACTTAGGGCGCGCTTGGACTGACTCTAAACGCTGTTGTAACCAACGCTTTTCCTCAGTAGATGTGATGTGCATGTACTCTGCACCAACTGAACCACAGTAGGTTGTTTTAAGCGCTTGGTATAAGTCACCTAGTTTCATCATGTCACCGCCGGCGGCGAATGAACCAACATAAAACTCAGTGTCGAAATCTTCTTTTGAAAGGCCGTGGAACTCTAAGTCTAAGTCGCGAACGCGCTCACGTTGCCACAGACCCAGTGGGTCAAGGTTCGCGTTTTGATGACCACGGAAACGGAAAGCATTGATTAGTTGCAGAACTTTGATCTGTTTAGGGTCGCCCTGACCCCCTTCTGCGATTACTACTTCCCGATGTTTATTTTTTGCCAGTTCGGCGAATTCAGCGCGCACTTGCGAATGCTTGGTTTCAACATCCACACCTTCCACTTTTGGAAGTTGTTCGAACACTTCACGCCATTCTTCTGGCACAGAAGTCACATCATCAAGATATGCTTCATAAAGCTCCTCAACATACGCAACGTTACCGCCGTATAGATGAGAAGACTCTAGCCATGCCTTCATCACACCATCGTGCATTTATAAGCCCTTTTATCTAGCGCAGATTTACATTTTAGGCTTACTCAATTGTATGAGTAAGAGATCGAAGAATGGCCAGACAGACGTCTAGCCATTCTTAGCGTTTATTATGCCCTTAAACCGAACGATTAAGAAGCATTGATTTGATTTGGCCAATCGCCTTAGTCGGGTTCAATCCCTTAGGACAAACGTTGACACAGTTCATGATGTTGTGACAACGGAACACGCTGAAAGCGTCATCCAAATCAGCCAAGCGTTGCTCTGTTGCTGTATCACGGCTATCAGCTAAGAAACGATAAGCGTGTAGCAAGCCCGCTGGACCAATAAACTTGTCTGGGTTCCACCAGAAACTCGGACAAGATGTAGAACAACACGCACACAAGATACACTCGTATAAACCGTCTAGCTTGTCACGCTCTTCGATTGACTGAAGGCGCTCACCAGCTGCTGGCGTGTCATTAATTAGGTACGGCTTCACTTTTTCGTATTGAGTATAGAACTGAGTCATATCAATTACTAGGTCGCGAACAACCGGTAAACCAGGTAGTGGACGAATGATAATTTTGCCTTTGCCGTTTTTCTGCAAAGCTGACACTGGCGTAATACACGCAAGGCCGTTTTTACCATTCATGTTCACACCGTCAGAACCACATACACCTTCACGACATGAGCGACGGAAAGACAGTGACGGGTCTTGCTCTTTAATAAGCATTAGTGCGTCTAGCACCATCATGTCACGACCTTCTTCCACCTCAAGAGTGTAATCCTGCATGCGCGGCGCGTTATCCACATCTGGATTGTAACGATAAACAGATAATTCTAAAGTTGCCATCGTCATCTCTCCTAGTAAGTACGAGCTTTAGGTGGGAATGCTTCACGCAACTTAGGCGCGTAGTTTACTTCGCGTTTTGACATCTGTTCAGTCTCTGGGTTGTAGATACTGTGACATAGCCAATTCTCATCATCACGATCTGGGTAGTCGAAACGAGAGTGAGCACCACGGCTCTCGGTACGGAAGTTTGCTGCCACCGCTGTTGAGTAAGCAGTTTCCATCAAGTTGTCTAGCTCTAAACACTCGATACGCTGAGTGTTGAAATCGCTTGATTTGTCATCAAGACGCGCGTGCTGTAGACGCTCACGGATTTCTTTAAGCTCTTTAAGACCTGTTGCCATTGCGTCACCTTCACGGAATACCGAGAAGTTAAGCTGCATACATTGTTGTAGGTCTTTTTTGATCTGAACTGGGTCTTCACCTTGACCTGGCTTAGACGTCTCCCAACGATTGAAGCGAGCAAGTGCGCCGTCAATGTTATCGCTAGAAGCTTCACGCTGAGCTTGGTATCCATTTAGGTAAGTACCTAGGAAGTTACCAGCAGCACGGCCGAATACTACAAGGTCAAGTAGTGAGTTACCGCCTAGACGGTTTGCACCGTGTACAGATACACATGCAATTTCACCCACTGCAAACAAACCTTCAACCAGCTGGTCGTTACCTTGAGCATCAACACTCAGTACTTGACCATTTACATTGGTTGGTACGCCACCCATCATGTAGTGACATGTTGGAATTACAGGAATTGGCTCTTTAGCTGGGTCAACGTGTGCAAATGTTTTAGCTAGATCACATACACCCGGTAGACGCAAGTTAAGGGTTTCCTCGCCTAGGTGGTCAAGTTTAAGCTTGATATGTGGACCCCAAGGACCTTCACAACCACGACCTTCA
This sequence comes from Pseudoalteromonas maris, assembly GCF_049257235.1. Classification (NCBI taxonomy): domain Bacteria; kingdom Pseudomonadati; phylum Pseudomonadota; class Gammaproteobacteria; order Alteromonadales; family Pseudoalteromonadaceae; genus Pseudoalteromonas; species Pseudoalteromonas maris. The sequence continues at coordinate 53,352 of NZ_JBMMUF010000009.1, read as the reverse complement.
CGGATCTCTGTCATCATTGAACGAGCAACAACGTCACGAGATGCTAAGTCTTTTGCATTTGGTGCGTAGCGCTCCATGAAGCGTTCACCGTCTTTGTTTAGAAGGTAACCACCTTCACCACGACAGCCTTCTGTAACAAGTACACCAGCGCCAGCAATACCTGTTGGGTGGAACTGCCACATTTCCATGTCTTGCATCGCAACGCCTGCACGCGTCGCCATACCTACACCATCACCGGTGTTGATGTGCGCGTTAGTTGTAGATGCGAAGATACGACCAGCACCACCTGTTGCAAGAACAACAGCTTTAGATTTGAAGTAAACAACTTCACCCGTTTCGATATCGATTGCTGTACAACCTACAACCGCACCGTCGTCGTTTTTCACTAAATCTAGTGCATACCACTCAGAATATACGTTAGTTTTGTTTTTAACGTTCTGTTGGTAAAGGCAGTGAAGAAGCGCATGACCTGTACGGTCAGCTGCTGCAGCAGTACGCGCTGCCTGCTCACCACCAAAATTCTTTGACTGACCACCGAATGGACGCTGATATACGCGGCCATTTTCAAAGCGAGAGAAAGGAAGACCCATGTTCTCAAGCTCAGTGATTGCCTCTGGGCCAGTTTTACACATGTACTCGATAGCGTCTTGGTCACCGATGTAATCAGAACCTTTAACCGTATCGTACATGTGCCACTCCCAGTTATCCTCGTGCGAGTTACCAAGTGCAACAGTGATACCACCTTGCGCTGAAACTGTGTGAGAACGTGTTGGGAACACTTTTGAGATAAGTGCACATGACTTACCTGATTCGGTAATCGCTAGTGCTGCACGCATACCCGCGCCGCCTGCACCGATTACTACCGCGTCAAATTCGCGAACTGAATATTTCACTTAAACACCCCATAGAACGAACAGGCCGATTACTACGTAAGCAATAGCCATAAGGTTTAGTACGAAGCCAAGGAACGCACGAAGTTTAGCGTTCTTCACATAGTCAGTTAGTACCTGCCACAGGCCGATACGTGCGTGCACCATGATGCAAGCCAGTGCCACAAGTGTGAACACTTTCATTGCTAGGTTGCCAAATAGGCCTGACCACGCTTCATAGGTTAGTGCTGGAGTGCATAGCAGATAACCAATAATGAACAGTGCATACGAGCTGATGATCAGCGCAGTTGCACGAAGAGATACGAAATCCTGAACGCCATCGCGCTTAAGAGATGCTTGATTTAAGACCATAGCCAAACTCCCGCTAGAACAGCAACAATTACCCACAACACGAAACCCGCTTTCGCTGTCGCGTTAGCTGAGTCTAATTCTTTCCACGGGCCCATATCTTGGACTAAGTGGCGCACACCTGCGATGAAGTGATACGAAAGAATGGTGAGGGTACCCCAGGCGATAAATTTGGCAACAAACCCGGTTAACAGGTTTTTGACAAATTCAAATCCTTCCGGAGAAGATAAAGACTCAGCCCATGCCCAAATCACAAAGGTCAAGGCAAAGAACATTGCTACACCGGTTACGCGGTGCAGAATTGAAGCTTTGGCCGTTGCTGGCATAGAGATGGTCGTTAGATCGAGATTTACAGGTCTTTGCTTTTTCACAGTTACTTGCCCATCTTGCTCACATTGAAAATAGAGCCATCTACATTGTTTTTATAACCACTTACGTATTGCTACGTAAATGCGCTCACTGAAATAAATCCCAGACACGCAAAAATTCACTTCAGACGGTTTCCAATCAAGTGAACAATATTCACGTTTACATCTAGAATCTACTTAAAGACGTTACGGTATTTAACCTCCGACAGTATATAAGCCTGCAAAGGATATTACAATTCTTGTTTAGTGTGAGTGGTTTGCGAATTAGCCATTGGTATAATATTTAATCTATAAAGAATATTTATTATACGAATGTGCATTAAAATTGACTTCCCACCCCTCTTGTACGTTAGAATGATCGGAATTTGCTTAACATTAGTATCATGCATAACGGCGACAGCTAGTTATTCTTATTAGGAGATAAATAGATGGCAGATAAGAAAGCCACAGTCCATATCGATGGACACGACCCGATTGAGCTTCCAATTTATGAAGGCACAGCGGGTCAGGACGTTATTGACGTTCGTACCTTGGGTTCACACGGATACTTCACTTATGACCCAGGTTTTATGTCTACTGGCTCTTGTGACTCATCTATCACCTACATCGACGGTGCTAAAGGTGTTCTACTTCACCGTGGTTACCCAATTGATCAGCTTGCTGAAGGTTCAAACTACGTAGAGCTTTGCTATCTTCTTCTTAACGGTGAGTTACCGAGCGAAGCTGAACTTGAGAAATTTTCAAACTCAATCACCATGAGTACTATGGTGCATGAGAAGGTGGCTGCATTCTTCCAGGGTTTCCGTGTTGACGCTCACCCAATGGCAATGTTGTGTGGTGTTGTTGGTGCTATGTCTTCTTTCTACCACCAAGATCTTGATATTGCAGATCCAGCTCAGCGTAAGCGCAGTGCAATTCGTCTAGTAGCTAAACTGCCTACTATCGCAGCAATGGCTTATAAATACACGATTGGCCAACCTTTCGTTTATCCACGTAACGACCTAAGCTACGCAGAAAACTTCTTGCACATGATGTTCTCAGTGCCTTCTGAAGAGTACAAAGTGAGTCCTACCCTTGCAAAAGCAATGGACCGCATCTTCATGTTGCATGCTGATCACGAACAAAACGCGTCTACTTCAACGGTACGTATCGCTGGTTCATCTGGTGCTAACCCTTACGCGTGTATCGCTGCTGGTATCGCGTCACTTTGGGGTCCTGCGCACGGTGGTGCAAACGAAGCATGTCTAAACATGCTTCAGCAAATCGGTTCAGTGGATCGCATTGACGAGTACATCGCAAAAGCGAAAGATAAGAACGACCCATTCCGTCTAATGGGCTTCGGTCACCGTGTATACAAGAACTTCGACCCACGTGCCACAGTAATGCGTGAAACATGTCACGAAGTACTTAAAGAGCTGAACATTGAAGATCCACTTCTAGACGTAGCAATGCGTCTTGAGCAAATCGCGCTTGAAGACCCATACTTCGTTGAGAAGAAACTATACCCGAACGTAGATTTCTACTCAGGTATCATTCTTAAAGCGATTGGTATTCCAACAAGCATGTTTACAGTGATTTTTGCTATGGCGCGTACCGTAGGTTGGATTTCACATTGGGACGAGATGCTATCTCAGCCTGGTCATAAGATCAGCCGTCCACGTCAATTGTACAAAGGCGCGACTAAGCGCGACTACGTACCATCTGACAAGCGCTAATACGCTACTTCATTAGAGAGGCCGCTATCACAGCGGCCTTTTTTATTGCCATTTTAGGCCAATTCACTACAATGTCCGCCATTAACAATGCCCCACAATTCCACTGTTTCTATGTTCGATATCGATAGCATTACAAAAGACTTTCCTGCCCTTGCCCATCACGCCAACAACGACCTGGTGTACATGGACTCAGCGGCAACGAGTCAAAAACCCCAGTGCGTTATCGATACGCTAAGCACGTTTTACACGACAAATAATGCCAATGTGCACAGAGGTGCACACCAACTTTCTCAGCAGGCTACGTCAGAGTATGAAAATGCGCGTGCTAAGGTCAGTGAATTTATTAACTGTCAACGCAATGAGCTTGTGTGGACAAAAGGCGCCACAGAATCTATCAATCTTGTCGCATATGGGCTGACGCCACATGTGACGTCTGATGATGTGATTTTAATAACTGAGCTTGAGCATCACGCTAATATTGTGCCTTGGCAACAATTGGCAAAGCGCACCGGCGCTTCGGTTAAAGCCATTCCTGTGACGAAAAGTGGTGTACTAGATGTTGACGCGGCCTATCAGCTTATTGCGCAATATAAACCAAAAGTATTTGCAATCGCCCATGCGTCTAATGCACTTGGTAACATTAATCCCGTGGCTGACTTGGTTGCTAAAGCTAAAGAACATGGCGCATGGACGCTTATTGATGGCGCCCAATCACTGCTTCACCTGCGCCCAGACATGCAGGCGTTGGGATGCGACTTTTTTGCATTCTCGGCCCATAAATGCCTTGGTCCTACCGGCGTTGGTGGGCTGTATGGTCGTTATGAGTGCTTAGAACTGCTCGATGTTTTTCAAAGTGGTGGCGAGATGGTTTCTAAAGTTACCATCGAGAAAACGCTATTTAATCCACCACCAAGTAAATTTGAAACCGGAACCCCCAACATCGCCGGCATACTCGGTTTTGGTGCGGCTATCGATTATCTTAGTACTTTAGATTTAGATGCTATGCGCGCCCACGAACAGGCTTTATTTTTAGATTTAAAGTCTCGGTTGATGACGATTGACTCAGTCACCCTACTTGGCGACTTAACAGACAACGTGGGCACAATAAGTTTTACTATCGATAAAGAGCACCCATTTGACATAGCCACATTACTTGATATGGAAGGTATCGCTGTGCGTCATGGCCATCATTGTGCGCAACCATTGATGTCTGCATTGGGTGTTAACGGGACTGTACGGGTGAGTATGGCTTTTTATAACACCCATAGCGATATTGATGCCTTCATCGCAGCCCTGAATAACACGTTGGAGATGATTGGCTAATGGCAACCCCTTATACGCAGCTCAAAGAGAAATTTGTCCGACTTGGTGCATGGCAACAGCGTTATCGTGAATTAATGCTGTTAGGTAAGTCATTACCACAGCTTAGTGATGCGCTAAAGGTAGATAGTGCAAAAGTGTCTGGTTGTGAAAGTAACGTATGGATGTACATCGACTTTACACCAGAGGAAGACAAGTTAGTGATCATTGCAGACTCAGACACACGTATCGTAAAGGGTCTATTAGCGGTCATCTTAACACTGTATCAAAACAAAACACCCAATGAAGTGTTACACATCGATGCTGAAAAGGAATTCGACGAACTCGGGTTATTACGCCACCTAAGCCCCTCTCGCGGTAATGGCATACGTGCGATTGTGCAAAGCATTAACGACTTTGCACAACAACACCAATAGACTAACTACGCCTGTCTTGCTCGTTTGTCTAAATATTTGCGTATGGCTTTTGCCGCCGCAAAGAACCCAAATGTACCCGTGACCATCGTTGCTGAGCCAAACCCTGTAGCACAGTCCATGTTCATACTTGAATCTGCCGCTTGTTTCGCCTTACAGACTTGTCCATGACCGTCCGGATAGACCAACTGCTCAGTTGAGTAAACACAGTCAACATCAAACTTTCGTTTCGGGTTATTACTGAAGTTATATTGCTTGCGTAGAATATATCTCACCTTAGCCAACAGTGGATCGTGCGTGGTCTTCGCCACATCACCGAACTTGATCTCACTTGGATCCGTCTGCCCGCCTGCGCCCCCGGTCGTAATTATCGGCATTTTGTTACGTTTACAATGAGCAATAAGTGCGGCTTTCTCTTTAACCGCATCAATTGCATCAATGACATAATCAAAGCCTTTGATGTGTTCACGATAATTTTCCAAGGTAATAAAGTCGTCGATAAGATGAACATTTACGTGCGGGTTTATAAGTTCACAACGTGCTTTCATTGCTTCAACTTTTGCCATTCCCACGGTGTCTTTCAATGCATGAATTTGACGATTGGTGTTGGTAACACAAATATCATCCAAGTCAATGAGCGTAATATTGCCAACCCCGGAACGTACAAGCGCTTCTGCAACCCAACTACCAACACCACCAATGCCTATTACGCAAAAATGGGCTTCATGTAACCACTGAGTTTGCTGTTGTCCATACAGGCGGGATATACCGCCAAATCTAAGTTCATAATCTTGGTTCATTTATCTACCAATCTAACTGCCACGGTTGATTATCGAATTGGGCGCATAACGCATCGAAATGCTGCACTAACTGACCACTAGTTTCATGCGCATAAAACTGGTAATCACAGCCTTTATACTGGAACTGTAATGCGTAGGCATGCAAATAAGTGCGATCACTTTCACTACCACCATATAACGTGTCGCCCAATATAGGCGCCGATAGCGCCTTCATCGCTACCCTTAGCTGATGCGTTTTACCACTGAAAGGTTTGAGGACGAAACCACGTAAGTTAGGCGCGAGTGAATAACTATAAAAACGCGTTATCGCAGGATTTTGCGTGGTTTTAACTAGTTTATAAGCCCCTCTTCGAGCTTTGGCCATATCCCCCTTGAGCCAACCTTGCTTTTTTTTAGGCTTATCTACCGCTAAAGCCAAGTAGATTTTATCTACCATACGGTGTGTAAACGCCTGAGTAAAAACCGCTGCAGCTTCGCTACTGGTTGGCAATATAACTAAGCCCGATGTCACCTTATCGAGACGATGAACAGGATACAAAGCCATACCAAGTTGACGTTCAACACGCGCCACCAGCCCTAATTGGCCATCTTCACAATGAAAATTTAGACCCTCGGGCTTGTTTACAACAACAAAATCGTCCTCGCTCGCGATTATGCCAACTTCACTCATTTTAGTGCAGCTACTACTCTAGCGAGATCTTCAGGTGTATCGACGCCTGCGGCGGGAACAACTTCAGCTTGAGCGATCTTAATGGTGTAACCATGGTGCAGTACGCGTAACTGCTCGAGTGATTCCAACTTTTCGATAACTGACGGTGCCAAATCTATGTACTTAGCAATAAAGCCTGCACGATAAGCGTAAATACCTATGTGTCTTTGCATATGACTGATGTCGAGCTCGCACTGCTTTGCCAATAGTGCATCGCGGTGATATGGAATGGTTGCCCGCGAGAAATACAAAGCATTGTTCGCTGTGTCACTTACTACTTTGACTGCATTGGGATTCAACGCTTCTTCAACGTCCACAATCGGGGTAGAAAGTGTCGCCATCGGCGCATCGTTGCCATCGAGCAATCGTGCAACTTGCGATACATTTTCAGCGGCGAGCAACGGCTCATCACCTTGCACATTAACCACTAATGTTTCGTCACTCAGACCTAGTTTATCGACCACTTCAGCCAAACGCTCAGTACCTGACTGGTGATCTTCCCTCGTCATCACAACTGGTGCACCAAATGCGCTGCATGCCGCTTGAACATCTGAATGATCAGTGGCAATAAATACGCTTTTAGCACCGGATTGAAGCGCTCGCTCATATACGTGCTGAATCATAGGCTTGCCATTAATATCGGCAAGGGGCTTCGCGGGCAAACGCGTTGAGGCGTAGCGCGCAGGAATAATGACTACGAATTCCACTTCTCAACCTCGTCAGAACTAAGCTCACGCGCTTCGTTTTCCAACAATACTGGAATATCATCGCGTATCGGGTATGCCAGTTTTGCAGCTGTACTGATGAGTTCTTGATTTTCTTTGTCGTAATGCAGCTTACCTTTGCACACAGGACAAGCAATGATCTCTAGCAGCTTGGTATCAAACGCCATTTATAGCACCCCTTTATCTTTCAATATCGTATTTAATTGTTGCTTAAGTAATGCGTTAGGTATCGCATCAACACGCAAATAATAACACTGTTCATGCGCAAAAGAGCGGCATTTTACAGCGTCTTTTTCTGTCATATAGGTTACACCGCTTGGGATATCCTGTGGCTCAAAATGGTGATGGTCACGAAAGTGACGCTCATCATCCAAATTGACTCCATATGCCGACAAACTGTCGTAAAATCGCTTTGGATTCCCTATTGCACTGAGCGCACACCCCGAAGGAAACGGCGGATTGATTGGCTGCTCATCTGCTACACCATGCAAGCCTGTCGCTTCTAGCACGTAGCTAGCTTGACCATTGGTGAGGCCATTGAAGACAACGAGATCAACGCTCTGCAATCGCCATGTCCCTTCTCTTAACGGACCAGATGGCATGAGTAAGCGATTGCCATACTGGCGTTTGGCATCAACAATACACAGCTCTATATCCCTAGCCAACGCATAGTGCTGAAGGCCATCATCACTGATAATGACATCAATACTATGCTCGGACATCATTTTCTCGATACTCGCTTTTCTGTCCCCACCTATATAAACAGGACAGCCAGTACGTTTGGCTAACAGGACCGGCTCATCGCCTCCTTCATGGGTTGATGTATCTGCTTTAACAGCAAACGGTGTACTTGCAGGGCGGGCGCCATAACCGCGAGAGATAATGCCAACGTGCTTACCCTGTTCTTTAAGTAGGTTAGCAAGGTAAATAACCATAGGTGTTTTGCCATTACCACCAACGCTGATGTTGCCGACAACGATGACAGGCACAGGGCTTTTATATGCGCGTTTGAGGCCTACTTTAAACAGCATACGATTAACACTGCTTAGCAACCAAAATAGTAGCGTCAGTGGCAGTAACAACACGCTAATTAGGCTAAAACGCTTAAACCACGCACTTTCTATTTGCTTTGCAATATTCATGGCGTTGGTCTTACGCCCCCTCGCCTTGTTGCATTTTTGCCAGTGCGGCGTACGTACCATCGTGTTTGAGCAGCTCACTGTGGGTGCCTTGCTCAATGATTTGCCCTTTATCCATTACATAGATGCAATCTGTTTGCTCTATAGTTGATAGTCGATGGGCAATAATAATCGCTGTTTTATCGTGCATTAGTGACTCTAATGCCTGTTGGATGAGTTTTTCAGATTCAGTATCAAGCGCCGAGGTTGCCTCATCCAGAATCAATATTGGCGCATCTTTTACAATGGCACGGGCAATCGCTATACGCTGACGCTGGCCACCAGATAACATGACGCCATCCTCGCCGACTATCGTATCTAACCCTAACGGCAAATCTTTAACAAACTCCCACACATGGGCCTTTTTCACTACGTCCATTAACGCACTTTCGGACAAGGGTTGCTCAAGGCCATACATGATATTGTTGGCTATCGTATCGTTAAATAACACAACCTGTTGAGATACGATGGCAAACTGCTGGCGCAGACTTTTCAACGTGTATTCTTGTAAATCGCACCCATCAAGTTGCATCGCTGAACTCGGTACAACGTCATAATAACGTGGTAATAAATTAGAGAGAGTCGATTTACCCGAGCCAGAGCGACCCACTAACGCTATTTTCTGTCCAGGTTCGATAGTCAGGTTTAACCCTTTAAGTACTGGCTCATTCGCACTTGGATAAGTGAAAGTAAGGTCACGGACTTCTATTTTTCCAATCGCCTTTTGTAAAACCGTGCTACCTGTGTCTTTTTCTTGTTCTGTATCAAGCACCGCGAATATACTTTGTGCAGCAGCAATACCACGCTGCAGTTCACTGTTTACATTGGATAGTTGTTTGAGCGGTCGTAGCATCAACATCATCGAAGATATGAGCGTGACAAAGGTGCCCGAGGTGATTGAATCTATCATGCCAGGCATAGAAATGAGCACGAGTATGACAGCCATAGAAGATGCAGCTAAGATCTGAATCACAGAGACACTAAGTGCCTTAGTCGCATCCATTTTTACACGCTGTAAACGGTTAATATTATTTACTTTGGCAAATCGTTCGGTCTCTTGTTCCTGACCATTAAAGCCGTGGATAACTTTATGCCCTGAAAGCATTTGTTCTGAACAACGTGTCACATCACCCATGGCGTTTTGGATATTCTTTGAGATACGACGAAACCGTTTTGAGACAACGGCAACAATTACGGCAACCACTGGCGTAATAACCAAAAAGATCAGAGACAACTTCCAACTCGCGCTAAACATGACTACCACCAGAAATACGACATACGCCCCCTCTCTGACCAAAACCAACAAAGCCTTTGTAATAGCTTGCTGTACTTGCTCAGTATCAAAGGTAATTTTTGAAATCAGTTCACCATTTGAATGCTGGTCGTGAAAGCTCACTGGCAGATTCAACATATGAGTAAACAAGTCTTGTCGCAATGAGCGAACCACTTGTGAACCAACGTATGCGAGGCAATAACTAGATAAGAAATTAAAGGTACCCCGCCCTATAACCAAGGCTATAACCACATAAGGAGCCCACGTAAGCACAGTGCTATTACGCTCGGTAAGGCCGTCATCAATGAATGGCTGCATTAACCACACGAAGGTAGCATCCATAGCTGAATAGCCAAGCATACAGATAACCGCCACAATCGCAGCCGCTTTATAATTTTTGACATAGCCCAAAAGGCGTTTGTAAGTGTGGGTTGCGCTATCTTGCATACTATTCTCAACTGAACGCGTTGCCTTGTATTGTATCTGCGCAGGGCAAAAAACGAAACTTAATCAGTGATAAACCAATAGTTTTTATGTTCTTTTGCTGTTTCTACAACCACTTTATCACTGTAAAACAGCACTTTTATCCCCCCGTCTCGTTTGGTTAGCCACTGTGTCGCTTTAACGTCTTGGTATCGCGCAGTAACATCTGGGTGTGGCATTTGCCAATTGAGGCGCTCACTACTTGAATGAATAACATGCGTGGGTGATACCGCTTGGATAAATGCTTCGCTAGAAGACGTCTTACTGCCATGGTGAGGGCTGATAACAACATCTACTGGTTGTAAAAGGCCAAGCTCAACTAATTTATACTCCTGCTCGTTGCCTATGTCACCTGTGAGCAAAAAGCTGTGTTTATTGTCAGAAATTAACACCACACAAGACTCACTGTTAGTATTATGCCCTGAAGTTAAATTAGGTTTTGGCCATATCACTCGCACGGTCAACCCCTGCCAATACAGGGTTTTGTTTTCACACAAGGCGCTCGAAGTTGAATGAAAAAAATCCAGAGATGGCCCCATTCCTTGCGCTAACCAATGGCTAAGCCCTCCACTGTGATCATTGTCTTGGTGTGAAATAATCGTGTGCTCAACAGCCAGTCTTCGAGTTTGAATATGTGGCAACAATGTATTATTCACGATGGAGTATCGTCCAAAATAGTTGGGGCCAAGGTCATACACTAGCGCTCGCCCATTGCGGCTAATCACCACACTCAGGCCATGTCCCACATCAAGTATGTCGGCGCGCCACTGCTCGGTCGCGAGTGTTTTACTACCTGAGTATATTAAACAACATGCCAGCGCATACAACACAGGCCAAAAACGCCCCGTTATGAAGACTGCGAGCATACCTATGTATAAAAGCATTACCCCCCAAAGCGGTATTTGCCCTGTAGTAAACCAATAGCTATCTCGATATGGCAATAGCCATTGTATTAACTGATATAACAGATCATCCGTAACGATTAACAATGTATGTGGTAATCCACCGAAACCAATGACAGCGTCAAAAAGCAACAACGGCATCAACAAAAAACTAACGAAGAGCACAGCCACTAAATTGAAGCCTACTTGCACCACAGAAATACCACCAAACGCCCACATACTTAATGGAGCAAGTATCAAAAAGAGGTATATTTGTATACCGATATAGCGAGTAACAAGATGTCGATGGCGAAGTAAGTGCAAAGCTATAAAGATGGCCGCGACTGCAATAAATGAAAACCACATGCCTAAGTCTAACAAACTAAAAGGATTCACAATCAGCAGGGAACACAAAGCAATGATCAAACTGTGTATCAATGAATATTGGCGTTTCATGTAAAACAAAATTACGAACACCGACAACATAATCCAGGCGCGCTGAGCACTTGGCACAAATTCGCACAGCGCAACAAAGCCTCCAGACATTAATAGCGAAGCCGCAGCGAAATAGTTGTTAAAATTGATAGTCTGGCTTGTGGGAATACGACACAGTGCGGTAAATACAATCGCACTCATTTTGAGTGAGTAATAGAACATGGCATAGATTAATGCGATGTGCAGGCCAGAAATAGCCAGTAAATGAATCGTTCCCGTTACTTTAAACAAGTCATAATGGTGTGGGTCAATGCTTGTTCTATCGGCGCTTAACAATGCTTTATATACACCGTATAGATGCAGGGTATTAAGGCGTTCGTCCAACCATTGACGATACTGTGATACAGGCGCCCTCTGCTGCGACACAATATCCAGTTCTTTTATTGTTGACGATGAAAAGCGAACTTGGTGAATAAAGTCATAAACTCTTGCATCACGCACGCCAAAGTTTACCCGTCTGCGTTTGTGTTTAAGCCTCGCTAAAAAAAATATCCTATCGCCAGTCGCTATATTTATACTGCTCACAAAGGATGACGATAATTTAGTACCTTTTTGATACCAAGGAATTCGGTAATCGTCTATTTGAACTAACTCTAATGTTCCAAAAACCTGATTATCGACTTGCCTAAGCTCTACAACCTTCGCTTCGACTTTGTGCGTCATATTGTCTATTTCAGGTCCATACCAGTAATAAAAGGTGAAAAAATAGACTAATGTATAAGCAACAGCGAAAAGACATGCACGCATATAGCCGATAAAATAACCGTTCTTATACCAAACGATGATCAATATCGCTATTAGCGCAAAAAGTACTGGCAGTGATGGGGTGAAAAGTGACAGAATACAGCCGAATGAAAACCCACTGCACACCGCAATAGATGTACAGGGCCCCATCAAATGGCGAAAAAAACCATTCAACGGTTCTTACCCGATCACAATAAAATTAAGCAGATTAAAACGCTGCGTATTTTTGGTCGATTATTACACGATGCCAACTTATGGCATTTAAATAGACGCTCTGCTCGTGGTGCCTTTTCCGTTGGCCTTTTCTTTGCGTTCATCCCTGTACCTTTTCAGATGATTTTATCAGCGGCGGTTGCTATTCCTTTGCGCGTAAACCTGCCATTATCGATTGCACTGGTGTGGATAACAAACCCACTAACCATGGCGCCAATATTTTATTTTTCTTACCTCGTGGGCACCTTGGTATTAGGTCATCCACAGCAAGAGTTTTATTTCGAACCGAGCTGGCAATGGCTGAGCGACAGTTTATCAACCATTGGACCTGCGTTTCTAATCGGTTCAGTGATCTGTGGTGCATTTGCTTCGTTAGTCGGATTTGTCGTTATAGACTACCTGTGGTGTCGTAGTGTTCGTAAAGCTTGGCAAACGCGTCGATAGTAATCGGCTTTAACGCACCTACTAATGATGAAATAACACAGTACGATTTCGCCCCTGCTCTTTCGCTTGATACAAGGCTTTATCCGCTTCCTTTAACAAAGAGCGAATCATACACTTAGCTCCCCTTAAACTCGACAATCCACAGCTAAACGTTATTTTAAAACTTGCTGAGTCACATTTAATTGTTTGCTCACTCACATATTGACGCATTTCTTCAATGATTTGAACGGCTTCATAACAGTCAGTGTCGGGTAAGGCTAATGCAATCTCTTCCCCTCCTAAACGTGCAAAGACAGCGGTAGTTGGCAGTCTGGACGTCATCATTTCACAAAACTGTACCAACGCAACATCGCCAACATCATGGCCATATTTATCATTGATGCTTTTAAAGTAATCTATGTCGATAATCCCGACACTCAGAGGCTTTGCCGTACCTTGGCATCGCGTCACCAGCCATTTCATGTCAGTATTAAATCGATACCGGTTTTTTACTTTCGTAAGCGCATCTATGTTAATAAGCCGATCCGTTTTCTTTTCAAGCTCTACCATGTCAGATACATCACGAATAAACGTATAAATGTACACTTTAGAGTCAAGTTCAACGCTATTTATCTGTAGGTCGACGTCTATCTTATTTTTATTCTTAGTCAATGCGCGTAAACGAATGAAGGCGCCCATAATGTTAGATTTTCTCGTACTCGCATACGCGGCTTTGGAGTGCTTAGCAAATTCGCGATTACTCGCCGGTGTTAATATGTCGTGGGGGTCTTTGCCTTTTACCTCTTCAAAAGAGTACCCAAACATATTCTTGGCCGCAGCGTTCCAAAACACGATACCACCATCAATGTCGGAGACTACAACGGCATCGCCATTATTTTCTAAATTAGCTTTAAAGAGAGCTTGTTTCATCTGCATCTAAGTACACGTCATAAGTTGCTTAAGCTTAGTTCCTAAATTGGCGATACACAAAATAGTGTCACTTGTTATCGTAAACCTGCCTTGCACGCTAAATTGCTTCCCAACTCACAACTCTACGCACTCATAACATTTTTTTTAACGGTACAAGCTAAGGTTTACTAGCTTTAGATAAGGACGCTATTTCGTTGTTAAGTGCCTCACAAGCAATACCAAAATGCACACAATCACTACAGGATGAATGCAATGACAACACACTATCGTATCTTTGTTATACCTCTTTGCTTATTCGCAGCCATGACAGCCCAAGCAAAAGACATTGGCCTTGGCGTAAAGGCGGGCTCTTTGGGACTTGGCTTAGAGCTTGATTACAGTATCAATGACAATTGGAATATTCGCTTACAGACCAATTCATATGATTATGACGACGATTTTGAAGAAGACGGAATTGAATACACAGGCGAACTGAATTTAAGCACCACTGGTGTACTTGTTGATTGGCGCCCTTGGGGTTCCAGTTTTCGTTTAAGTGGCGGAATATACAACAATAAGAACAGAGTACGAGGTCGAAGTCTCGATATCAGCTCTGGCTCTTATAACATTGGCGATGCTGACTATACTCCGGATTCAAACGACCCGCTCACATTGGATGCACGAGTTGATTTAGGTGACAGTACTGCTGGGTATCTTGGCTTAGGTTGGGGAAACAGCCCAAGTAACGACTCACGGTTATCATTTTCTTTTGAGTTGGGTGTGATATTCAGTGGCAACCCTGAAGTTGATCTGCAAGCAAGTGGGTCTGCATTCGTTTCAGCCAATGGCATGACTGAGCGCTTTAGCCTAACAGATACCAGTGACCCTCTGGTGCAGCAATTTTATGATGAACTAGAGCAAGAACGTCTTAATTTGGAGGATGATGTATCTGATTTTGACATGTACCCGGTTATTTCGTTGGGTGTCGCCTATCAGTTTTAACAAAAAGCCCGCAGAGGCGGGCTTTTTCAAACTTTCTTTTGACTTATAGAATATCTAATAATTCGATGTCAAAGATAAGTGTTGAATAAGGTGCGATTGCAGCACCTGCACCACGCTCACCATATGCTAATGTGTGCGGGATATATAGACGCCATTTTGAACCAGCAGGCATCATTTGCAACGCTTCAGTCCAACCTTTGATCACACCACCCACTGGGAATTCAGCAGGTTGACCACGCTCATATGAGCTGTCGAATGTTGTACCATTGATTAGTGTACCGTGGTAGTGAGTACGAACCGTTGAATCAGCTGTTGGTTTAGCACCTTCGCCTTGTTCAATTACTTCATATTGAAGACCTGATTCAGTCACTGTTACTTCAGCGCGCTTTGCGTTTTCAGCTAAGAAAGCTTCGCCTTCTGCTGCTAATACTTTTGCTTCTTCTTCGCGGCGCTTTTGAATCTCAGCATTGATTGTTTCGAACGCAGCTTGAATCGCAGGGATTTCAATTTGGAAATCAGCGCCAGTGTAAGCATCTTTCATACCTTCAAACACTGAGTTTAAGTTCAAACCTTCAAAAGGATTCGCTTTTAGCTGCTCACCCATTTGCAAGCCAATGCCGTAGCTCGCTTTATCTGCATCAGTTGTAAATTTATCAGACATAACGTCGTCCATATTTAAGTAAATTATAAAGTTCGCGCACAGAGTAACATACTCACCGATGTACGTCAGGCGTCGCAGCAATTAATCCCGTTTTGGCGTGTCTTTTGCTGAGATATTAGCCAGAAAAGCACTGATCTTTGGATTAACCCATGAAAACACCACCAAAGATACAATCAGATATACCCACAACCATTGTTCCATGTCGATGAACCATGGCCAAACCAATACCCCGCAAACGATCACGCCAATGCAGCCAGTGAGTAACGCACATACTGTGGGCACATTTTTTTCATACTTACAGACTAAATTGGCAACCAGTACGTTGAATAATGTGAAGCTCAGAAGCTGACCGAAAACTGATATATCTGCATCAATGACCATAGTGTTGATCACATCAAGACTCACGGCATAGAAAAATGCTAATGCTAGCCAAAAAAACAGACGCATGATTGCTGGCATCGAAATGCTCCCTTCATAGTATTTATATTACGAAAAAACCGCCACGAGGGCGGTTTTTAGAATAAGGTGGCGGAGAGATAGGGATTTGAACCCTAGATACGCTATTAACGTATGCCGGTTTTCAAGACCGGTGCTTTCAACCACTCAGCCATCTCTCCGAAGCGCTGAGAATACTAGTGTTTTTCAGCCTTGATGTAAAGACTCCAGGGTCAAATTAGGCGGTTTAATAATATTGTTTTGGCCTTTTTGCGATAAGGGCACATATTACGCAACCAACAAGCCCTATGCTTGCGAAAATTAAACTTTGTGCCATCAGCTCTGTGCGTTGCTGCTGACTCGCTGGCAATATTAACAACGTGAGTGCTGGCAATACACTCACAGCGAGTATATATGCGGTCACTTTTAGCGCTCTAAGAAAGTCATACCGCTTAGAATACAACATCCACGTTGACACCAGCACAACCACAATTAATGCACTTAACGTGATGTACAAAGGCGCTTGTGTAACCTCAGCTACGTAGGTGGTTATAAGCGCTCCAATTGCTCCCCAAAATGTCCATAAGCCCCAACGCTCTTTTTCTTTTAAGAATAAGTTCCCCATTGATTCTTATCTTCTTTTTATTTTTATGATTACAATTCTGTACATTTCTTACACTAACAAAATTTGTACACATAAAAAACCTTCACATAGAGTAAATTGTGAAAAATAGTAATCTAAATAAAGGAAAGTAGTGGAAGTTTACAGCGCAACCCGAGCAATGGCGCAGGTTGCGAAATATTTAGAATTAAATTGAATTACGAAAAAAATCGCCCGGTTGATGACGTCGTTTTTTAGGGCAATCAAGTGTCGGTGTACCGACATACAAAAACCCCATAATTTCATCTTGCTCAGTTAATCCTAATGCGCGTTTTACGAAAGGAGATTGGGCGTAAGCTCCTGTGCGCCAAATACCAGATAAACCTTGGGCAAAAGCGGCCTGTTGCATGGCGTAGGTTGCACAGGCTGCACTTGCTAGTTGTTCGACACGTGGAACTTTATCGTGTGGCTTGTACTTCATGATACACACTATCACCATTGGCGCGCGGTCTACGAGTGATGCAGCGCGCTGCAGCGCCCTTTCACCCATGTTTTCAGCTTCTGCTGCCTGTAAAAAGATTTGACCCAAATCATCGCGCTTATCATCTTCTAAAACAATAAATTCCCACGGAGCGAGATTTGCATGATCTGGAACTCTCAGCGCCGCGTGCTGCATAAGTTCGAGTTGCTGCAATGTTGGGCCAGGGTACGATAATTGGCTGTCTGATTGCCTGTTTAATAACAGCTCTTTAGCATTCATTTGTAATGATTCACATAGTTGTCAATGTAACAAGGCTATCACAGTAATGCTGAGGTAAAAACTGCCTGATCAGAAGTCCCGTCGCCTTGGTGTCAGGTAGTAATCAAGACTCACATAACGTCCACCACCTACAAACAATAGAGACAGCAGCATGGTGAAGTAAATTGCCGCAAATTCAATACCGTTATTTAGTATTACAATCGGACCTTTTTCGTACAAGTAAGACGTTCTTCCATGTTCATCTACGATTTCTTTAATGGTATCGAGGCGATGTTTGGCCATAATTGAATTGCTTAAACTCTCGCGTCCTCCTTCAATACCAACCCAGTCTAAAACCATCGCGGGGCTGGTCTGGGGATTTGTAGGTGTAATGGCAAACCAGCCATTATGCCAGTGCACAGTGGTTGCAGCTACAACCATGGTAAAAAGCAGTGGTATTGCAATAAGGCGCGTAAACAAACCGACTAAAAGCAGCCACCCACCGGCAAACTCGGTCCACCCTGCTGCAAACGCCAAAAAGTCTGCAAATGGTAGCCCTAACCCCCAATCGCTATTACCAAACCATGACACTATATTGGGATCAGCCAATAGTCTTTGAGTCCAAGGTAAGTCAGCGTTACCGATGTTAAGTTTGCTGTAACCGGCAATGATCATTACCGGAGCAAGAATCAAACGCATGAGTAACGGTGCAAGCCCGTCGAATTGCTGCAAACGAGATATAACTGATTCGTAAAAAGAGGTGGTCCGTGCGTACATAGTGAGTCTACTTTTATCGTTGTTAATTACTGATATAGCACAAAGACCAACAAAACTCAGAAAAGATTTCGCTACCCAAAAAAAGGGAGCAATGCTCCCTATTGTTAACTTATATAGCCCTGGCTACCATTAACGCTTCTTTTATCGCCCTTTTGGCGTCGATTTCCGACGCTAATTTCGCGCCACCAATTACATGGACCGATGCAGCTTTATCTTGAGCTTGTTTGAAATACTCATCATTCGATGTTTGTCCAATACACCCAATGACGGTGTCGACATCCAGTGTTCGCGGTTCGCCATTGACTAAAATGTGTAAGCCATCGGCATCAAAGCGCACATATTGGCACTGCGATATTTGTTCAACGCCTTGCATTTTTGCAACTTGGCGATGTATCCAGCCGGTCGTTTTTCCCAGTGTAGAACCAAAACGCCCTTCACTGCGCTTCAACATATAGAGCTTCTTATCAGTGCGATGTGGTTGAGCCGTTTGCTCTATCCCCCATTGCGTTTTAAAACTCTCGATGCTCTGGTGATGCTCTTCAGTAAGAAACGCCACCATATCAAAGCCTATCCCCCCTGCTCCTAAAATCGCAATTTTTGAACCTAGCTCAACGTCCTTACGGATCACTTCATCATAACGAAAGACTCGCTTGCCATCCGCACATTCAAAGCTTGCTTCTCTGGGAGAAACACCACAGGCAAAAACCACATCATCATAGTCGCCAAGCATAGACTCTTGGTATTGGACACCCGTTTGTAGATTGACGCCTTGTCGTACAACTTCATCACTGAAATATTTCAGCGCTAGTTGGAAGTCTTCTTTACCAGGGATGCGCATTGCTAGATTAAACTGCCCACCTAATGAGTCACTGCGTTCAATTAAGGTCACTTCGTGACCGCGCTGGCGCAGGTAAATACTCGCCGCAAGACCAGCAGGCCCTGCTCCTACGACCAATACGTTTTTGCTCGTTGACGCCTTTTCGATTGCATAATCTAGTTCATATGCAGCAAGAGGATTAACCAGACACGTCGCGCGCTGACCTTTGAACACGTGATCAAGACAGCCTTGGTTACAGCCGATACAAATATTTATTTGGTCTGCGCGTTGCTGCGCGTACTTGTTAAATATCTCAGGATCTGCCAAAAGCGGGCGTGCCATAGAAATCATATCTGCGTCACCCGCATTGAGGATGTCATTGGCGATATCAGGTGTATTGATGCGGTTAACGGCGATTACAGGTTTGTCAGTTGCGTCTTTTAGTCGTTTGGACGCTTCTCTAAATGCACCTGGCGGTACCATAGAAGCAATCGTCGGAACGCGCGCCTCGTGCCAGCCGATACCTGTATTGAATATATCTACACCGGCTTGAGCCAGTGTCTTTGCTTGCTGTGTCACTTCTTCTTTGGTGGAGCCGTCTGGCACAAGGTCCATGACAGACAAGCGGAATACGACAATAAACTCATCAGTCACTGCACCACGCACAGCCTCAACGATTTCTTTTGCAAAACGCATACGGTTTTCATTGCTTCCACCGTATTCGTCTGTACGCTTGTTTGTATGGGGAGCCATAAACTCATTGATAAGGTACCCCTCAGAGCCCATAATTTCGATACCGTCATAGCCAGCCTGTTGGGCTAAACGTGCACTTTTTGCGAAATCTTTAATCGTACTTTTGATCATCGACACAGACATTTCTTTGGGTGCATATGGCGTAATCGGTGATTTGATAGCGCTTGGAGCGCAATTAAACGGATGGTAACCATAGCGCCCGGCATGCAGTATTTGTATGCAGATTTTACCGCCATGCTTGTGCACTGCTTGGGTATATTTACGATGCTTGACCACATCGAAAAGAGAATTAAAGGACGATGCAAAAGGAGACAGCTTACCGCGAGTATTGGGGCTATAGCCGCCGGTGATAATGAGGCCGACTCCGCCTTTCGCTCGTTCTTCATAAAATGCTGCCAAGCGTTTACGATTGTGCCAGCCTTCTTCAAGTCCTGTGTGCATAGAGCCCATCACGAGCCGGTTTCTTATTTCTCCATGCGCTAATTTTAATGCGTTTTCTAGCATGGTCATCCTCTGTGTAATATTCTGGTCATACCTGTTTGAGGTTAACGATTTTTAAACATTCGGGCAAGTCTTATTGGGTGTACTAAACGTAATGTGTAAACACTTAGTTACTTTTTTCTATTTAACCTTAGGGAATGTTTGAGCTAATATGGAAGTCTAACCAGTGTGTACCTAAATTATATTTAGTAAGGGTCTGACTTTGTTTAAAAAAGCAGTAAAAACTACTTGGGATGGGATTAACTTCTCTCGCCGATTAGTGGTCAATATTATCTTTGTCGCCATCGTTATCGCTATTATTTCGTCTATCGCAAGTGATGACGATGAAATAATCGTTCCAACTGGATCAGTGTTGAATCTCAACCTCAACGGCTATTTGGTGGAACAAAAGCGCTACGTAGATCCGTTAGATGCCGCGCTTGCTGAGTCATTAGGTGGCAGTGATGAACCTGCTGAAATTCTAGTCGACGACGTAGTTGATGTTATTAACAACGCAGCAACAGACAGTCGCATCGAAGCCCTATTACTAAACGTTCAAAATCTTGGCAGCGCACATGTAAATAAACTACATGCTGTTGCCCAAGCAATTGAAGCATTCAAAGCCAGCGGTAAAAAGGTTATCGCCAGTGGCTATTACTACACACAGAGTCAATATTACTTAGCAGCCCATGCTGATGAGATTAATCTTCATCCTTATGGTGGTGTATTGCTTGAAGGCTTCGGCGTTTACCCTGTGTATTTCAAAGAGGCACTCGAGAAACTTAAGGTAACACAACATGTTTTCCGTGTTGGTACTTTCAAATCAGCCGTAGAGCCGCTGATCCGCAATGACATGTCAGACGCAGCGAAAGAAGCGAATAAGCAATGGCTCGATCAGCTTTGGCAACAATACAAAACCGAGGTCGCAAAGTTACGCGGTTTCGACATTTCAAATTTTGATGAAACCCTCGACAGCTATCTAGCAAAGCTTGAAACGGTTGATGGTAACAACGCTGATTATGCACTGCAGTATGGATGGGTAGACGAGCTAAAAACGAATCAACAACTTCGTCAACAACTGATCGATTTAGTTGGCAAAGATGAGGAAGGTAAAACCTTCCGTCAAATTAGCTTTGATGATTATTTAGCAAGCTTTAAACCTCCGGTATCTTTCGATAACCCATTAACTGAAAAAGTAGCCGTTGTTGTAGCTAAGGGCACTATCATGGACGGTCATAAGAAAGCTGGGGAAATCGGCGGTGACAGTACTGCTGCCCTACTTCGTCAAGCGCTCAATGACGACACAATCAAAGCTGTAGTGTTGCGTATCGATTCTGGTGGCGGCTCTATGTTCGCATCAGAATTAATTCGTCGCGAAGTTATTGCGCTTAAAGAAGCAGGTAAACCTGTGGTTGCGTCAATGAGTTCAGTAGCAGCATCAGGTGGTTATTGGATTGCCAGTGACGCCAATGAAATATGGGCTTCGCCAAGTACAATCACAGGTTCTATCGGCGTATTTGGTACCATCATGACATTTGAAAACAGTGCTGCGGAGTTAGGTATCTATTCAGATGGTGTAGGCACTACAGAAATGAAAGGCTCTTCCGTGCTGCTTGGCCTTAACGATAAAATGGCTCAAGCAATTCAGATGAGCGTAGAAAACGCCTACAAACGCTTCTTAGAAGTCGTCTCGACGTCACGTAACATGACCATTGAAGAAGTAGATAAAATAGCTCAGGGTCGTGTGTGGATTGCTACTCAGGCTAAAGAGCTAGGACTCATTGATAAACTTGGTACAAAACAAGATGCGATTGAAGCGGCCGCTGAGCTAGCTGGTCTTAACATGTATGACGTAAAACTTATCGAGCAGCCTCTTTCGGCTCAAGATATCTTCGTTCAAAACCTATTCTCTAGCTCTGCAGTACAATCGCTCATTGCTTCAGACAAAGTGAATGACGCAAGCTTCGGTGCAGCACTGCAATTTGACACGCTAGTTGAACAGATGAAGCAACAAGTTACCACCATCAAGAGCTTTAATGACCCTGAAGGAATTTATATTCGTTGTCTTGTTTGTGACGTAACGAACTAATTTAGGTGAATAAATTGCCTGACAATTTTTAGCACTCACCTGAGTCGATGTTATACTAGCCCGATAGACACTATCGGGCTTTTTTTATGAAACGTAAACGTATCTACATCGCCTACACGGGCGGTACAATTGGTATGAAAAAATCAAGCCAAGGCTTTGTGCCTGTGGCTGGCTACTTGACCGAAACGGTTAAAAACAGTGCGGAGTTTAACCGTGATGAAATGCCGTTATTTGATATTGAAGAATACTGCCCACTCATTGACTCTTCAGACATGTCTCCTGCTCATTGGCAAATGATAGCGGACGATATTAAAGCTAAGTACCATGATTACGACGGTTTTGTGGTACTTCATGGCACAGACACCATGGCTTATACCGCCTCAGCGCTGTCTTTTATGTTTGAGAATTTAACTAAGCCAGTAATAGTCACAGGCTCACAGATCCCGCTGTCCCAATTACGCTCCGATGGCCAAGTGAACTTGCTAAACGCAATGTATTTAGCAGCCAATTACCCTATCGCTGAAGTCAGTTTGTTCTTTAACAATCAATTATTTCGCGGAAATCGCGCAACCAAAATCCACGCTGATGGTTTTAATGCCTTTGATTCACCAAATTTAGCGCCGCTGGCGAAGGCTGGCATAAATATAAATCTCATTGAAGGACAATTGAGTCCGTATATCGATAACGACCTCCAAGTTGCTAGGATCACGCCACAAGCGATTGCGGTTCTACACCTATACCCTGGAATAAGCGCTGATGTTGTGAGCTCTATCATCAATGACGACATTAAAGCGCTGATACTATTGAGCTTTGGTGTGGGTAATGCACCTCAAAACCATGAGTTTCTTGGGCTATTGGAACAGGCCAACGAGCGCGACATTATCATTATCAACCTAACCCAGTGCTTGCAAGGGCAAGTCAATATGGGGGGATACGCAACAGGCAACGCATTATTAAATGTGGGTGTGATCAGCGGGTTTGATATGACTCTTGAGGCGTGCCTTACAAAACTGCACTATT
The DNA here is from genome assembly GCF_049257235.1 of Pseudoalteromonas maris. NCBI lineage: Bacteria > Pseudomonadati > Pseudomonadota > Gammaproteobacteria > Alteromonadales > Pseudoalteromonadaceae > Pseudoalteromonas > Pseudoalteromonas maris. Next base: position 30,091 of record NZ_JBMMUF010000009.1, on the reverse strand, counting down.
TACTCAGTAAGCGCCACTCTACACAAACCATTCGTCATCTTATGCAAGACAATCTGCGCGGCGAGTTAACGCGCTAAGTCACGTCAATTTAAAAAAAATGCCGCTAAATAGCGGCATTTTTTCAATCTGAAGATAATTAACGTACTTTTGCGTCTATCTCTGCAAGGTCCGTCAAATGGCATACTTCGCCGCTGTGTGTCTTAATGCCGTGCTCACCGAAGTAGTCACGTTGCGCTTGAACTAAATGACCATTACTTGGCGTGCTCAGTGTTGCTAAATAGTTTTGTGTGGCACTTAGCACAGGGAACGCAAGACCTGTAGTAACCGCAGCTCCCGTGATACGACGAAGTGCTTTGACTTGGCCATCAAGCGTGTCGATAAACTCTACACCCTGAGCGATTTGGTCAAGGTAGTCAGCACGAATGATACAACCTGCACGCCATGTTTGTAGCGTTTTAGACAAATCAACCTTCCATTGATGCGCGCGTGAAGCACCTTTGATTAGTGCCAGACCTTGGCGGTAACACAACAAGCTCGCGATGTGGAACGCATCTTTTAGTTCATCCAGATTTACGTCGATGCTATCGGTTGCAATTGGCGCGTAGGTCATCTCTTTCGCCGCATGAGTGTCGCCGGTGTTGGTTAAATGACGAGCTTGTACGGCAGCAACCAATGATGGAACAGCAATACCAAGCTCTAGTGCATTCTGCGCAGTCCACAGACCTGTACCTTTAGCACCTACTTTGTTATCAATTAAATCAACTAGAGGCTGCCCTTCATGCGTATCTAACTTAAGAATGTGGCTTGAGATAGCGAGTAGGTAACTATTGAGCTCACCTTCACCCCATGAGTCAAAAATCGCTGCGATTTCTTTCGGTGACTTACCTGCGCCCAGACGAAGTAAATGATATACCTCAGCGATGAGCTGCATCAGAGCGTACTCAATGCCGTTGTGAACCATTTTCACAAAGTGACCACTGGCTGATTGACCTACACGGGCAAAGCAAGACTCACCATTGTAGTTAGCAGCGACTTTTTCCATTGACGATTCAATACGCTCCCAACCACCTTCTGAACCACTTGCCATCATTGCTGGGCCGTGACGCGCACCTTCTGCCCCGCCAGAGATCCCCATAGTGGCAAATTCAAATTTATTCTGGTACTTGAGCTTGCGAGCAATGCCGTCTTTGTAGTTACTGTTACCACAATCAACGATGATATCGTCTTTACTCACACCGGCATCGATAAGGTCTTGGCAAACGCGGTCTACCAACTCACCTGCAGGAACAAGCAATAAAATTGAACGAGGCGCTTCTAAACGACGCACCATATCGTGAAGATCAGAAACTATGTGCAAGCGCTCTGCCGTTCCTTGTGATTTGGCGCAGCTTAGTAATTCTTCACCAGCATCTGGGTTTTTATCATAAGCAACTAGGGTTAGCCCTTTTTCGATTAAGTTCAGCGCAAGGTTCTTGCCCATCACTCCCAGACCTACTAATGCAACTTGCATCAAGTTTCCTCCTCGGTAAAAACGTATAGTGTGGCTGTTAAAGCCTTATTACGGCGGGCATTATAGGCGAAACAACTCACCATTCAATCCCCGCTTGGGAATTATATCAAATTAATAGGAAAACTTTGGACAAAGATCTCATCGCTTGCTTACTAAGCGCATTGACTGCACCTGACACCGGTGTCATAATGTTCGAATATTGTTAACTATAATAAGCACTAGCAAGCTTGGGGTCTTTTTATTATAAGTTTGCTACCATGCTAAAAGCATTCACGCCTACGGGAGATACGCATGTTAAGACGTACAAAGATAGTCGCAACACTTGGTCCAGCTACCGACAGAGATAACAATTTAGAAAAAATAATCCGTGCAGGCGCCAATGTTGTGCGTCTCAACTTTTCACATGGTACGCCTAGTGACCACCAAAAGCGTGCTGATGATGTTCGCGAAATTGCCCAGCGACTTGGCGTTCACGTAGCGATTCTAGCTGATCTACAAGGCCCAAAAATCCGTGTATCAACCTTCAAAGAAGGTAAAGTCAATCTCGCAGTGGGGGCAAAGTTCACGCTAGATGCTGAATTAGGTTTAGGCGAAGGCGACGTTAATGCGGTTGGTATTGATTATAAAGAACTTCCAAACGACGTAAAACATGGCGACCTACTGCTTCTAAACGACGGTCTAATTCAACTTACCGTTGATAAAGTTGAAGGCAAGAAGGTACATTGTGAAGTGACCGTTGGTGGCATCCTTTCAAACAATAAGGGCATTAACCGCTTAGGTGGTGGTTTAACCGCTCCCGCTTTCACAGACAAAGATAAAGAAGATTTAATCACTGCTACTAACATCGGCGTAGACTACATTGCAGTGTCATTCCCGCGCTCTGGCGAAGACATGCGTTACGTTCGTTCGTTAGCTGAAAAAGCAGGTTCCAAAGCGCAACTACTGGCAAAAATCGAACGTGCAGAAGCTGTAGAGACTGTTGAAGCAATTGATGACATTATCCTTGCGTCTGACGCGGTAATGGTTGCCCGTGGTGATCTGGGTGTTGAGATTGGTGATGCTGCACTTGTTGGCAAACAAAAAACCATCATCAGCCGTGCTCGTTCGCTTAATCGTGTTGTTATCACTGCAACACAAATGATGGAATCGATGATTGATAACCCAATGCCAACGCGTGCAGAGGTAATGGACGTTGCTAACGCCGTTCTTGATGGTACAGACGCTGTGATGCTTTCTGCTGAAACAGCCGCTGGTGATTATCCTGAGCAAACAGTGGCAACCATGGCACGTGTATGTGTTGGTGCAGAGTCACAAAAAGAGACACATATTTCAAAGCACCGTTTAGACAGCATGTTTGCTGACAATGCGGAAACCATCGCGCTATCAGCGATGTACGCGGCCAACCATTTAGGTACGGTAAAAGCGATTGTGGCACTGACAGAATCGGGCAATACGTCAAAGCTCATGTCACGTATCTCGTCGGGATTACCAATATACTCGCTTGCACGCCACAGCCAAACATTAGGCCAAACAGCCCTATACCGCGGTGTATATCCGGTTTATTTCGACTCGACTAAATACCAAAAAGATTTTATTGCCTCAGAAGCGTTGGCACGACTGGTTGAACTGGGTGAATTGAACTCAGGCGACACGGTTATTTTGACTCAAGGCGATATGATGGAAACGGTTGGTGCAACAAACACCTTGAAAATTCTTACTATTCAATAAATAGTTAACATAAGTTTTCGCAATCATCGCAACGACTTATGTCAAAACAAAAACGAATCGCAATACTTACATCCGGGGGCGACGCCCCCGGCATGAACGCAGCCATACGCGCTGTGACTCTCAAAGCCCTCTCCTTCGACCATCACGTGTTCGGCTATTACGGCGGTTACAATGGTCTCATTGGTGAACATTTCACTGAACTTGGCGCTGCACATGTTGCTGATATTATTCATCGTGGCGGCACGATACTCAAATCAGCACGTTGCAAAGACATGCACACTAACGCAGGTATACTTCAAGCGGTGAATAGTTTGCGTAAAAATCACATTGACGCATTAATTGTTATCGGCGGTGACGGTAGTTTTAAAGGCGCACAAGAACTCGCACAACATTGGTCAGGGCAAATTATTGGCATTCCCGGTACGATTGATAATGATATCAACGGTACCGATGCAACCATTGGCTTTTACACTGCCATCGACACAGCTCTTGATTGTATCGATAAAATACGCGATACCGCTCAAGCCTTTGAACGTACGTTTGTAGTCGAGGTAATGGGTCGCGATTGTGGCATCATCGCCATGGAGTCTGGCCTTGCAAGTGGCGCAGAGCAAATTATCTGTAAGGAGCTCATCGATGATGAATCTTCGTTTGTGCAAGACTTAAAAGAGAAAGTCGCTGATTCATTAAAAAATGATGCGGCGCACAGCTATGTCATTGTCATGGCCGAGCACTCGTTGAGCATATCTGCGCAAGAGTTAGCACAGCAACTAAGTAACTTTACTGGCATCGATAGTCGCAGCGCGATATTGGGATATGTACAACGTGGTGGTGCCCCAGTGGCTGGAGACAGAATTTTAGCAACCCAACTGGGAGTTGCTTCAATCGCTCATTTAGAAGCTGGCGATAATGGCGTGATGGTGGGCATTGAAGATAATAAAGTGACGCTAACACCACTTAAGGAAACCTCAGACACCCACCAGCGCAACAGAAGTTTTGTCGCGCGATTGAAAGAATATCGCCTTTAGTTTTGGTTGCTGCGCCTAGTTTGCTAGCGCAGCTTTAACCTTGTCTCGATAGCTTCGGCTTACTTTTAATTCCTGGCCATTACTAAGCACTAATAGGTATTCACCACTGACCTGCGTGACAAGCTTATTGATTTGCTTGGAGTTAACAATGGCGCTGCGATGCACGCGAACAAATAGATTAGGGTCAAGCTCTTGCTCTAATTCTTTCATCGTTTTACGCAGGATATGAGTTTGCCCATCACCACAGTGCAAACACATATAATCGCCAGCAGCATCAACCCACTCAATGGTGTTGGTTGGAACGCGAATAATCTCGCCCTGCTCTTTTACTGCAATTGACTCTGGGTACCGCTTCGTTTCTAAGCTGTCACCGGATGCCAACTTTTTGAGGATCTCTTCACAGTTGTTTCCTGTAATGCCCGCTACAAAACTTGCAAGCTTCTTCTTATGGGCATTATCTTGCTGTGTTTTAAGATGTGATTGCACTTTTTCCACCGCCTGTTTTAGTCTGTCGTCATCCACAGGTTTGAGTACATAATCGAGCGCATGTACTTCAAAAGCCTGCACGGCATAGCGATCAAAAGCTGTAACAAAAACGATTAAGGGTTGATGAGTCACTGGCAAATTCGATAATGCATCTGCCACTTCAAAGCCATTCATACCCGGCATCTGAATATCTAAAAACACCAAATCGATTTGCGCTGTTTGGCATAACTCAACGGCATCTTTACCTTGAGCAAACTCACCTACCAGTTCAATTTCTTGAACCTGCGCAAGTCGTACTGCCAAACCTTTGCGTGCTAATGATTCGTCATCAACAATAAGGGTTTTTATTGTATTCACTCTGTTACGGCCTTCTCAAAAGGGATACGAATGTTAACCGTCAATCCGGTCGGCGTATTCCCCGATAATACAAATGAATAATTGTTTTCGTAAAGGGTCTTAAGTCTATCTTTAGTATTTGCCACGCCAACACCTGAAGCATTCGCTAATTGACCATTTTTAAGTTCTGCGCCAGGTCCATTATCGCTGACCTCAAGCAACAACTCCTTCGCAAATACTTGCGCTTTAATGCTTATGATGCCGCCTTCAGTAAGATGCGCTATGGCATACTTCAAGGCATTCTCAATAATCGGCTGCAAGATGAGACTTGGCACTAACGCTTGTCTTGCGTCCTCACTAATCTGCATATCTACGGACAAACGGTCATCAAAGCGCACTCTTTCTATATCAAGATACAAACCTAGGGCATGAAGCTCTTGTTCTAGCGGCACCTTTTTTATTGGATCTGTATTGAGTGTATAGCGCAGGAAGTCACTCAAACGCGATACCATCTTGTTTGCGTCTTTATTTTGTTCAACCAATATCAGCGTTGAAATTGCGTTCAATGTATTAAACAAGAAGTGTGGATTTAACTGATAACGCAACATTTTCAACTGCGCTTCGTGAGCCATTGTATTTGCTTTAAGGGCCTTTTGTCTTTCACCTTGAAGCAACTGGTAATACTTAATGCCAAAGTACAGACCACTCCAACACAAAATAATATAAACAGAGTCTAGGCCTTGCTGAAAATAATAGAACCACTCGTCAGGACGGTATCCATGGCGGTATATTTCCCACAAATTAAACTTTTGCACTACCGACCAAAGCGTGCCTGTTATGTATGAAACAGAGAACACAACGGTAACAAGGATCCATGGCTTCGCATTCCAAACCTTACGATATAAATAACGCAAAGGCACCGTCATCAAGCAACCAGCATAGGCATTCAACAAGATAACGAATACGTAAATATCACGCATTTCGAACACCTTGGAGCCGATGTAGTTAACCAACGCATAACCAATCCAACCCGCTATTTGTAATACCCAAAAAAAGCGCTGACGGTTATCTACTAATTGTTGCCAATTCAAAATGACGTTCACTCCTTGGTAACGCAACATACTCATTGAGTTACTCATTTGCCTATAATCATTATTCATAAAGCAAGGTCAAAAAACACTGTATTTGGTCTTGCTTATTGCCGTCTTCAACGCAAAAACGCCGCAACTAGGTGCGGCGTTTTTACAAACTGTAGTGTGTTTATACACTTACGCGTTTGTAGTTACGATATTGTGGTAACCAATAGTTCTTATCTATAGCTTTTTGGATATCTTCGTCGCTTACTTCAAGCGCAACACCCTGCTCTATTGCAACCTTAGCAACCGCAAAGGCGATGCGCTTAGACAAGGTTTCAATCTGTGTAAGCGGTGGTAATAAGCTACCTTTGCCTTCGTTAGCCAGTGGCGAGCTTGCTGCGAGCGTTTCACTTGCAGCCATAAGCATTTCATCGGTGATACGATTTGCCTTAATAGCAATAACGCCCAAACCGATACCCGGGAAAATGTAGCTGTTGTTACACTGTGGGATAACCACTTCTTTATCTTCGTATCGCACTTTGCCAAATGGGCTACCTGTTGCGATGATGGCGTTCCCTTTTGTCCAGTTAAGAACATCTTGTGGGTGCGCTTCAACCTGCTTTGACGGGTTAGATAACGGGAAGATAATCGGGTTATCGCAGTTATCAGCCATGGTCGTGACAACTTGTTCAGTGAACAGCCCAGGCTGTCCAGATACACCGATTAAAATACCCGGCTTAGCACAGTGCATGACATCCAGTAACGATGCAAAGTCACCACTGTATGTCCACTCGCTCAGGGCGTCATTTGATTGTACCAAGGCTTGCTGGAAATCACGTAGTCCCTGCATATCTTCACTAAGAAGGCCAAAACGGTCTACCATAAAAATCTGACTACGCGCTTGTGCATCAGTAATACCCTCTGACACCATCTGGCTTATCACCTGTTCAGCAATACCGCAGCCCGCTGAGCCAGCACCTACAAATACGACTTTTTGCTCGCTGAGCTTCACATTTTTTACGCGACACGCAGCAAGTAAGGTTCCCACTGTAACCGCAGCGGTGCCTTGAATATCATCGTTAAAGCTACAGATTTCATCTCGGTAACGCTTGAGCAGTGGCATCGCATTTGGCTGGGCAAAGTCTTCAAACTGCAGCATGACATTTGGCCAGCGACGTTTAACTGCCTTAATAAATAAATCTAGGAACTCGTCATATTCTTCTTGGCCAATGCGCGGGTGACGTGCGCCCATGTACATTGGGTCGTTCAGAAGCTTCTCATTGTTTGTGCCTACATCGAGCATCACAGGCAAGGTGTACGCTGGACTAATACCACCGCAGGCTGTGTACAACGACAATTTACCAATCGGAATACCCATACCACCAATACCTTGGTCGCCTAAGCCCAAGATGCGCTCACCGTCGGTGACAACGATTACTTTTACTTTGCCTTTGGTAGCATTGCGCAGAATGTCATCAATATTGTGTCTATCTTCGTAAGAGATAAACAGGCCACGTGAACTACGATAAATATCAGAGAATTGTTCGCACGCATCACCTACTGTTGGCGTGTAGATAATTGGCATCATTTCATCGATGTGATCGCGCACCAAGCGATAATAAAGAGTCTCGTTATTGTCTTGTATCGCACGCAAATAAATATGCTTATTAAGGTTGTCGCTAAAGCTTGAATATTGCTGATAACAACGCTCAACTTGCTCTTCAATTGTTTCAAAACGCGGCGGTAACAATCCTGCTAAGTTAAAGCTTTCGCGCTCGCGTTGGCTAAAGGCGCTGCCTTTATTTAGCAACGGCGTTTCAAGTAAGGTTGGCCCAGAGTATGGAATATATAGGTAGTTTTGATCTGTAGAGTGCTTTTGTTTTTCAGATGATTTATCAGTCATGATGCCTACTTAGAGCTCAATTCAATTGCCTGATATTATTGCTGCTCAGGTTAAAATTGCAAACCGAAATCGGTTAGACGAGCGATTCTTTGAGAGATTTTAGGCTTGTTTGCAAATATACAACACAGCCATGAAGTTACATTAACATTTGCATGATGTGGAGCACTGTACGTGCTCCACTTAACACACATTATTTGCCCAGTGCGATGCCTTCTCGACGAGGATCGGCGGCACCATATAACTTCCCGTTTATAATTTCTACTGCATGAATGCCCGAGTTCAAGTCACCGACATAAACGCTGTGCCCACGCTTTTCAAATTCTTCTTTTTGCGCGGCTAGCTCCGTACCCTGCTCTAATGTCGTTTTATCGTTGCGATTGGTAATGCGCGGCAAGTTAATCGCATCCTGAGCACTTAATCCCCAATCCAATACACCAACAATACTGTGTGCCACATAGTTAATGATGCGACTGCCGCCAGGCGAACCAATCACTAAACGAATTGACCCATCTGAATTGAACACAATTACTGGAGACATCGAACTGCGTGGGCGTTTACCACCTTCCACGCGGTTCATAACGTATTTACCATCGCGTTTAGGCGATAAGGCAAAATCTGTTAATTGGTTATTGAGCAGATACCCATTGGCCATCACAGTGGAGCCAAAAGCCATTTCGATTGATGTGGTCATAGACACGGCATTACCGCTGGCGTCTATGATTGATATGTGGCTGGTATTTGGTAATTCATAAGAATCATCCTGTGCGTATGCAGCACCTGTCATTGGATTGCCATGTTTTTGCTTTTTATCTTGCTCAGTAATAAGCGCAGCACGGGTATCCATATATTGTTCGTCGAGTAAAGCTTGGGTTGGCACAGGTTGAAAATCAGGATCGCCCATAAACACCGCTCTATCGGCAAATGCTAAACGGGATGCTTGGGTAAAATAATGCAGTGCCACCGGGTCATTTGGCGCATACTGAGACAACTTCTTGTCTTCTAGAAATTTCAATATTTGTAAAACGGCCATACCGCCACTGCTTGGTGGTGCCATAGAACATACCCGATATGCATGATATCCCACACAGATTGGTGCGCGTTCTTTGGCTTGGTAAGACGCCAAATCATCTATGCTCAAAACCCCTGGCGCAATTGGGCTGTTGTTTACAGCCTCGACAATCGCCTTGGCGTTCTCCCCACTGTAAAAAGCAGACACGCCCTGAGTTGCAATACGCTTATATAACTGGGCAAGTTCAGGGTTTTTGCGAATGGTTCCGATTGCTAACGGCTGACCATTGGGAAAAAAATAAGCCTTGGCTTTGGGCATTAATTCAACGCCCGGATTAATTCTCTTTGCTATTAAGCCATGTAAACGTGGTGACACTTTAAAGCCTTGGTCTGAGAGCTTAATGGCATCAGTAAACAACTCTTCCCACGGCAAAGTACCGTATTTTTCATGAGCATCAGCTAGTGCTTTTAACACACCGGGCACTCCCACAGAGCGCCCCCCTACCACGGCATCAATCCAAGGTACAGCCTTACCCGTGCCGTCAAGGAACAACTCAGGTGTTGCCTTGCTTGGTGCAGTTTCACGGCCATCGAAGCTGGTTAAATGCTTGGTTGCATTGTCATAATGCATAATAAATGCGCCACCGCCAATTCCCGACGATTGTGGCTCTGTGAGTGTCAGCACTAATTGCACGGCAATCGCGGCATCAATGGCACTGCCGCCTTTTGCCAATACAGCTTCTCCCGCACGTACGGCATGAGGGTTAGCCGCTGCAACCATGTATTTGCTGCCCTCGACTTGTTGTTTGACAACAACGGAGGTGGTTGCTTCCGGCTCTCTATCCGCTAGGACTTGATTTGGTTTTGTTGGCGTTGCGGCGGTGCAACTGGCGCTAAGTAGAATAGTTAATGTCAGTGACAAAATTGTTTTTGGGAATGTCATTTATCATCCTTCGTCGACATGTGTGTTTGGCATCTTAAAATTAAACGGGCACAATGTGCAAAGTAAAGATTCTGCGTCCGGTTGTTTATGCGCTCATTATTAACAAATAAAAAGACTTATCTCGCCCCTTTGTTCGTTGTTTTTATATGTACTTTGGTCATGTTTTTAGGCTTTAACATTGATTTACGATTTGACCGAGATGCCATCGCAAATGGGCAATGGTATCGCATTCTAACGAGCAACTTTGTTCACAGCAATGATGCTCACTTGGCAATGAATATGGCAGGTGTGGGTGCACTGTGGTTGTTGCATCATCATTTTTTCAGTGTCACAAAATATTGGCTTTACCTGTGTGCCATATCACTGGTCACCACCTTACTCATTTATATATTCAGCAGCAATATTGATATCTATGTTGGCCTAAGCGGAACATTACATGGGTTAATCGCTTATGGTGCAATAAAAGATCTTCAAAACAAAGAGAAAACGGGCTGGTTATTACTCGTTGGTGTCATTGCAAAAGTAACATACGAACAGACAATTGGTGCAAGCAGTGATTTAGAAACGTTAATTGAGTCCCGCGTTGCTATTGAAGCGCATCTATTTGGCCTGCTATGCGGTCTGGCGCTTGGCGCTATAGAACTTTTAAGCATAAAAAAACCCAAGCATTAAGCTTGGGTTTTTAACACCTGCCTATTACAGGTTTTGTTCGAATAACTTATAGATACGACGATATTCATCCAACCAACTTGATGGCTGCACAAAACCATGTGGCTCTACAGGGAAAATCGCAGTTTCAAAGTTTTCTTTTTCCAATTCAATAAAGCGCTGCACCAGTCTCACCACATCTTGGAAGAATACGTTGTCATCTACCATAGGTGCATTGATCAAAAGTGGTTTAGCTAAGCCTTCAGCGAAGTAAATTGGTGAACTACGCTCGTACGCAATTGGGTCCACATCTGGGTGATTAAGAATGTTTGAGGTATACGGTGCGTTGTAGTGCGCCCAATCACTTACCGGACGAAGTGCCGCACCAGCTTGGAATAACTCAGGCTCTGTAAATAGCGCCATAAAGGTCATAAAGCCACCATATGAGCCACCATAAGTACCTACACGCTTAACATCTACGTTGGCGTTTTCAGCCATCCACTTAACACCGTCTACCAAGTCTTGTGTTTCTGGCGTACCCATTTGACGGTAAATCGCTGTGCGCCAATCGCGTCCGTAGCCTTTTGATGCGCGGTAATCCATGTCCATGACCACATAACCTTCGCTGGCTAGTAGTGAATGGAACATAAATTCACGGAAATAGCCTGACCAACCAAAATGCGAGTTTTGTAGGTAACCCGCGCCGTGGTTAAAGATCACCGCTTTACGGTTTTTACCACTTTCACCTTCTTGGTAATCGGCTGGGTAATACACTTTTGCGTAGACAGGCTGCTCGCCGTGGCTCGATGGCACAGCGACGATTTGCGGCGCGATTAATTTAGTTGCTTTAAACTCATCAGACACAGTGTGCGTGAGTTGTGTTACTTCAGCGTTAGGTACCGCGTCCATCACGAAAAGCTCTGGCGGTGACATAATCGTAGAGTGTGAAAGTAACAATTTGCTCTCATCTGGGCTCAATACGTAGTCAGTCATTCCGCCTAGGTCAGTCAACGCCTCTACTTGACCATTGTTGAGTGCTAATCTGTAGGTCTCATAAACACCTGGGTGCTTTTTATTTGCTTTGAAATACAAGTAACTATCGTCAGCAGTAAGGGTTAAGTCAGACACCTCAAACTTACCTTGAGTACGCTGTTGCGCCTTGCCATTTAACGCCTTGGTGTAAATGTGACTATAACCTGTCTCTTCCGACAAAAAGTACAGTGTGTTGTCATTATTCAACCATCCAAAATCGTTAAATGTGTAGTTGACCCACGCATCGTCATGCAAACGGTGCTGGTTAACGAGCTTTTTGCCATTAAAGTCAACTGTCGCAATCCAGCGATCTTTGTTGTCCCATGCTTCAAGCATCACAGCAACTTCAGACCCTGAGTTGTTCCACACGATGGCACTTTGATCCCAACCCCAGTCCATCATCAAATTGATTTCACGGCGCTTTTTCTCAGATTTATACTTTTTGCCCTCGCGCGCATAATTTTCAGCTTTAACATCGGCAAGTACATCTTCGTCCCAACCTGGCAGAGTATTGTAGGTTAACGTTGACTTCTGCTTACCTTGCAAGTCGATGTAAACGAGTTCTGTTTCTTGAGGTTTTGCATCAGCAACACGACGGCGCGCTGGCACAGCATCGATACCGGCATCATCAGTGATGTAATTAGGCATTATGTCGTCTTTTGAGCGCCAACCACGTGTATCAGTCAACGCCACTATCAACTTGGTACCATCTGGAGACAGCTGAGCATCAACTAAACGCTTGCTATCACCGAGATAAATATTGGCATCAACCATCGCTGTGTTTGCATCATTGAGCGCTTGCTCGCGTTGCACTCTATCTTTTTGGTTCTTATGCTGCAGTGCCACATAATCAATGAGCTTGTGCTGCTCTTTGGCGATGTAGGTACTTGGCTCATTCACTTTAACTGGTTTGTCTTCAAGCTTTAAGTTAACAAGCTCAGTATGTAAACCGCTTTGCAAGTCCACATGCATAAACATGTTGCCCACGCGATACACTAACGAGTTATCGTTTAAGAACTGTGGTTTAGATTCAAACGCAGAGGTTTTGGTAATTTGGATTAGGGTGTTTTTAGACACATCTTTTAAGAAGATGTCACCCTCAAACTCATATGCTTGCAGGCGTTTGTCTTTACTAAATGTTGCATCATCAGCACCGAGTTCATGCAAAGCACTGAGCGCAACCTGTTTACCCTCTTTATCAGCTAGCGCTTGTACATACGTATCTTTAAGTACACTGCCTTGCTGTTTTTGCTGATAAACGATGGCACTAGAGTCAGCAAGCCAAAAACCACCTTCTGGTTGATTGCCCAGCCAATCTGGGTCTGCCATTGCTTGTTCTAAGGTGATAGGAACACTGCCCACTTTAGTAGGAGTGTTTACAACAGCTTGCGGCGCTTGGGCTGCTTGTTCAACACGCTCAACTGGCGCTTGTTGTGTAGTTTGGCAACCTGTTAGGACAAAACTCGAGGCAACCGTAACCGCTAGAAAAGATTTATGGAACATAATTTTAGAATTCTTAATCCAAGGTGCCACGATTTAAGCAAAAACTGCCACACATTGACACTTTTTTTAGACCAAGATGTTTTTCTTTGAGGTAGATAACAACAAATGACAGCCAATTCCATGTTCGGTGGCGCGCCCACTCGCTCTTGTAAAGGTGGCTAATGCCTCACCACTGTAATGGTCATCCACGACGCTCTTCAACTAATTTAGCCGTGTTACTTTAGCGTGCTTGTCAGATGAATACTCATGGTAAATGTCATCCAAATATTGTGCTAACTCTTCCTCGTTTATATCCGAAGGTATTATTACGTCATAAACACGCGCACGCATGCCCGTGTCTGACTCATTAAATAACTGCCACTCGTGTTCTTTTTTTATGACAGACATTTGTTTACCAAAAACGTCAAACTTGATAATCACACCTACTCCTATTAGACACACAACGCCATAATAAACGGCGCAAAATAGTAGGCTAAAATAAGCGACCAAGGAGCGCAAACCTATTGTTTTGCGTCCATTGTTTAATTAACTGGTTACGTTTACTTTGCACCGTAGCTTCGTTTTTTTGCTAGGGCATAGCAACCAAAAGCAATTGCAAAACCAACACTGGATGGCATATACCCCATTAACACTGTAATTACGCTTGCTACTCCGATAACTGTGCCAATTAAATAAAGTGTAAATGGAGAAAAAATACCTTTTCCTTTTTTACCTCTACCAAAAAGCAATGAACAGCCTAATAAAAATAAAGGAACTCCTGCAATCAAGCTTAAAATCATTGCGGTAGAGTCATTAGATATAAACGATAAGCTAACTACACCGATAGAAATAAATAAACTCAAAAAGCCGAATATCTTTCGAGTTCGATTTGACACTTTATTTGTAAGATCATCTGGATTCGGAATTAGCATTAACTTGCCTGTAAAAATAACGATTTAATATCGAGCGATTGGGTCGTTTTTCTACCGCAATCTGTCTCGTTTTTGTCCTTAGACCATTGATAGCAAATTTAGGAAGTACTTACCAGAGTTGAAGTTACGCAACATCGCTCTGAACGTGTACATGACAAAAACGACCCGATGGGTCGTTGTCCTCACTATAGGAGAGATAAACAAAAAACTATATAAAAGCAGTTGTTTATTGTGCCATTTCCATTAACTGGGACACAGTGTTAGGCGGTGTCACGCTTTACACAAAGCCGATTGAAGGGAGCGCTACGAGCATAAAAAAAGGCCAGCAAGGGTGCTGACCAAAACTCTGCGCTAGCAATAAAACAGGCTATCAACCTGCTCTATCTAGATTGTTTGAGTGTTTTTTGTACAATTTAGTTCCCGCCGTGCGCAATTAATTTTAAATCCATCCACACCAATCTGTGATCAGACGACAGGGTGCGATCTTTAACTAGCTCATATCCCTCGTCTTGGATATGTGGCCAGAATACCCCTGCATCGACAATCTCCAGCCCTGCCTTAGATGGCAACACATAATCAGCACGCGCGCGCCAGCTAGCCGTGTAATATTTGGCATACTGCGCATCTTCACTTGCAGCCCCACCTGCACTTGCGGGGGGGACCGTCGCATTAACTAATGGGTGCTCAAGCAGATGATTAATGGCTTCAGGGCGCGCTTTTTCACCTTCTGGTGCTGCATTTAAATCGCCAACAACTACAAATCTACTCTGTGGCGCTAAGCCACCTTGTACGCCTTTGTCGTCAATTAAATAACTCGGCGAATTTTCAGTGATGTAATCAGCAACCAGTTTTATCTCTGCGATATTGCGCAAACCATTACGGTCTTCTGGGCCGTCGAACACTGGCGGTGTTGGATGAGAGGCCAACACGTGCAACGTATGCTCGCCGATGCGCACAGGAATATCCCAAAACGACTTTGAACTTAACTTTGCAGCGTGCCACGTTTGCTGATCGTAGAAAGGCTGCCCCTCAAGCATTGGCATCACAGCGTTTTCTTGTGTATGCCATTTAAGATGCTGAAAAGTGCGTACAGAATCTGCGTCGATAGGATAGCGACTCAACAAAACCATGGCATATTGCCCAGGGTAAAATCCGAACCCATAAGCATCGCCTGCATTGCCAGTCTTCTTGCCATTACCATCAAAGTCAAATTTAGAGCTTATGCCGGTGTTTGATGGTGCGCTATACGCATATGGATAATCGATAGCCTTCGCAGAGCCATGTGCCTTAGATAGAAAATTCGCTTTAAATAATTCGACATTACGTTGCCAATCTTGCGTGTAATCAAATTCGTTAAGCAAAATGATGTCAGGGCGTACCGTCTGAATGATCTGTGCGATGTTGTGTATTTGCTCGTTGGTACCCTCTGCCAACAGTTCAGGTAATGGCGACTCAGATAATTTGGTAAAATCTTTGACGTAATTAGAGCCATCCATACTCACATTGAACGTGGCAACGCGCACAGTTGGTGTAGCTATTTGCGTTTCGGCTTGTTCAATATGTACATCATCTGCAGCGCAACTTGTAAGTAAAAGAAGACCAAGGAGCAGCGCGCAGCTTAGTTTACTGTTCATATTCATTCCATTTAATAAGGCAAAGTATTGTGGGGGCGATGCAAAGCGAATGCACTCACGCCTATCACGTGCGATAAGATACAAAAAAAACCGAGCACATGCTCGGTTTTTTCATTACATCGCTTTAAGCCGTTCGGCGCAACGAGCCAATCCTGGATAATTTTGCTCATCGAGCTCTGAGGTAAGGCGCTCAATACGCTCACCTAAACATTGCAACGATGATGCGCTCACATTGATGTGGCCCATCTTTCTACCCGGTTTTACGCCCTTTGCATACCAGTGGCTGCGTACCTGTGGGGTATTTAATACGGTGGTGGGAATGTGTGCTTGCCCAAGTACATTGATCATTGCGCTCGGTTGCAGCAATTGTGTGTCGCCAAGTGGCAATCCAGCTACCGCACGTACGTGGTTTTCAAATTGACAGCAAAACGCGCCCTGCTGCGTCCAGTGCCCTGAGTTATGAACGCGTGGCGCAATTTCATTCACTAACAACTGTCCGTCTACGTCGAAAAATTCAATCGCCAATACACCCACATAATTGAGCTCATTCGCAAGCTTGGTATACGCATCAATCGCCTGCTGTTGAATTGACTCTGCCACTACGCCCGCTAAGGAAAGCGTTAGCACGCCGTTAGTGTGCTCATTTTCGGTGACAGGATAGATTGCAACATTACCTTTTTGGTCGCGAGCACCAATCACTGACACTTCACGATTAAACGGGATCATCTTCTCGCAAATGATGCTGTGCGCAGGGTCTTTATCAAGAAATGCCGACATTTCTTGCCAAATCTCATCAGCATTTGCAGCGTCTTTTAAGCGCCACTGACCTTTGCCGTCATATCCTGCCTGGCAAGTCTTAATAACCAAAGGCAAGTCAAGTTCAACGATGGCTTTGTCAAAATCGCTCCGCTTTGTTACCAGCACATAAGGGGCGCTAGGCACACCGGCTTTCTCCAAAAGCGCTTTCTCTTTGGCGCGGTCGCCGCCACATTCAATGGCTTGCTGACCTGGGAAAAACTTACCGCTTTGTTGACACAGCAACAACACATCGCTGGGGATATGTTCAAATTCAGCGGTAATACTGTGACTCTCACTAATCGCCGCCTCTAGGCTCAAGTCATAAACCTGACCCGTTACAGGATGAACGACTTGTTTTGAGCCAACATCATACGCTTTGATATGAATATCCAGTGGCGTACCCGCCAACGCCATCATTCTGGCTAGTTGCCCTGCTCCTAACACTAACATGTTCATGCTTACAGAGCCTCTCACTCAGCGGGGTTTGGGTTAGCAAGTACTGTATCAGTTTGCTCTTTTCTAAAAGCGTCGATTTTGGCTAATAACTCTGGTTGTTGGCACCCCAAAATTTGTGCCGCCAATAGACCTGCATTAGCCGCTCCCGGATCGCCAATAGCTAATGTGCCTACGGCTACTCCTTTGGGCATTTGGCAGATAGAAAGTAGTGAGTCTACACCGTTCAATGCTTTTGATTTAACCGGAACACCTAACACCGGAAGCGAAGTAAATGCAGCAGCCATACCCGGTAAGTGAGCAGCGCCACCGGCGCCTGCGATAATAACCTTAATGCCACGATCGGCAGCAGAGGATGCATAATCTGCTAATAACTGAGGAGTACGGTGCGCAGACACAACCTTGGTTTCATATTCAACGCCAAACTTATCTAACATATCGGCTGCGTGTTGCATTGTGGGCCAGTCTGACTTGGAACCCATGATGATACCTACTTTCATTATTACTCCTGGGGTATAAACGATACTGTATTTTTAAAGCCAGATAGACATATACAATGCTGGGGGTTACTGGCTCATTGGCTGTAGTGCACCTACAGCACTCGCGGCGCATTATACAAAATAGTGCGTTAAAAATCATGCCACAAATCAATATCATTTAACGACTTGTTAAAGCTTCATGTAAGAGGTTATTGTACACCACACAGACAAGATTATTTTGCCAGCATAAAATTGCGTTTCTCTATAACGTATTGAAAAATCGCAGGTATTACTAACAACACTAAAAAAAGCACTTGAATTGAGCGCGCTCACAAAGCAATTGAGCACGCTCAAAATGGTATCTGTAATGACAACTATTTCACATACAACACCAAAGAAACTGGCCACTCGCGCACGAATAATGTCCTGCGCATGGGAGTTATTTTTATCCAAGGGCTACGCTGGCACATCTACTCGTGATATTGCCAAAAAAGCCGATATCGCAAATGGCACCCTGTTTAGCCACTTTGAAAACAAAGAACAATTGCTAAACGAATTGATGCAAGCGCATTTTGACGATGTCATAGCCCAAGCACAGCAAGATGACACATTCGAGCTACCCAAGTTAAAACTGCGCCATTACGCTCAGCACTTGTATGCTTTTTTCTTAAGCTATCAGGAATTCACACAAACCCTGCTCCAAGGATTGGTTTGCCAAGGGGTCTTTTTCAATAGCAGTATAGAAAAATTAAAGCAGCAGCTTTTTGTCGACTGTGACCGATATGATGAAGTTCGTGCAGCAGCGATGATGGATTGCTTTTTTATGACATTAATAGAAGGGTTAAATACCCAAGGTATCACCAAGACGGCGATGGTCAGTAGACTGAGCGCAAAATTGGCATTGCTTTAGCGGGTGGCTCTCCTGCAGCCACCCGCCAGTTCCAGACTATAAGTGTTTATCCAAAAACTTCTCAATTGCAGTTAGGGTAATGGTTCTGCTGGTATTGTTGTTGATAATAGAATGGCCTTCATTTTCTAGTTCTATGTAGGTGACATCCTTGTTCGCGTCTTCAAGTTCTTCCACCATGTTGCGCGATTGCTTTACGGGAACGACCTTATCGTGCTCACCGGCAATCACCAAGACTGGCGCTTGCACTTTGTGTACATGATTAATTGGCGAATAACGTTCAAGTAATTTGCTATCATCGACGCTATCACGCATGGCTTTGTTCCAATAACTCACTATCCAGTGGTCGCTACCGTGTTCACGGCGCTCAGTAGAGAGCATTTCCTCCAAGTCACTTACACCGTTAATCGCAATGATGCATTTATACATCTGTGGCGTAGACACCGCCGCAGTCAAGCTTGCATAACCGCCATAACTCCATCCCAACATACACGTGCGGTCTTTGTCAGCGTAAGACTTCTCTACCATGGCCGCTAATGCATCATCTAAGTCTGTTTGCATCGCTTGGCCCCACTGACCATAGCCCTTGGTGGTGTGATCGGCGCCAAAACCTCGCGAGCCCCTAAATTGTGGTTGGATCACAAGGTAACCTCGGTTCGCCAAGAACTGAGCCATATAATCAAAACCATATTTGTCATAAGACTCGGGTCCACCGTGGGGCATAACAACAGTAGGGAGTGGTTTATCCCCTAAGGTTACACCTACTGGGCTGGTTATTAATGTTGGAATAGCAAGACCATCTCTGGCTGTAATAGACGTTTCCAACACAGGATTTACATAGGCTGGGTCAACTCCCTTGCGCGCACTCGCTAAAAACTGAAACCCTGTTTCTTTGTTGTATAAGTAATAGTCTTGTGGGCTTCCCTCACCCTCAACTAATAGCAAGATGCTCTGCCAATCAGCGCTATGATCCTGAATGTAAAATACATTGTTAGGCATCTGCTTTTGTAAAGCGTTAAGCACATTGTCTACCTGCTTATTGAAGAACTCATAGCTGGGCTTAAATCCAGAATAACGAACGCCATAAACCACACGGTTTATATCTGATAAAACATAATCAATTTCCTTACCTGGCCTTACAAAGATGGGTCCGGTAACTTTGCCATCATGCAACGACATTGTGTAATAACTATCACCGCCATGCTCATCGCCCTTGATCATCACCAAAGATTGCTTATCAGGTGTTAATCCTACAAATGATACGCGCTTAATCGCCGTATTTTGCGAGAAAATTTCAACTTTTTCGCCACTAATATAGGAATCTATAGTGTGCAGATCATCTCTGTTGTTAAACGCTTCAATAGCAATAATTTCGCCTTGGCTATCAACAAAGTAATCATCGATTTCATTTCGTCCACGTTTTACGATACGAGGCTCACGTGAACGCTTAGTATCTAATTTGACCTTCACCAAGGAATAAGGCGGGTTATCAAGGGTCTTAATTCCGGTATACGCTGGCATATACACTTCTGTTTTATCCTCAGAAATACCAACAATGTGACCTAGACCCGTTTGTCCATGATATATACCAAGCCCAGGCACAAGCAGTTGCACGATATTATTGGTGTTTACATCATACACGTACGCTGTACTGACGTTATGCCTTCCTCGATATCCATGCAGTTTCTTGTATTTGTAGGCTTGCAGAATGACTCGGTCTTCATCAATAAAAAATGCGCCACTTGGGTTAACTTCGCCAAGCACGACTCCGCCAACCAACTTACCGGTGCTCAGCTCTTTGATCATCATGATGTCTTTGTCACCATCAACTGCGCGGAACAAAATGCGTTGCCCCGATGGTGATAGCCGAGCCATACTAAATTTTGGCAAGTCAGCGTAGACATCAACAGGTAAAATGGGCGCATTCTGCAACGCTGCCAACACGCTAGTGCTGAGTAAACAAGCAAATATAAATAGTATTTTTTTCATAGGACAATCCATTCAATTCTAATGGCCAATCTAGTGATTTTTATAAGGCCTTCCGTATCGCACAACAGCGTAATTTGTTTATACAATGGGTTTATGTAAAACCACTTTTGCTAACTAATAAACAGC
Organism: Pseudoalteromonas maris; assembly: GCF_049257235.1. Lineage (NCBI taxonomy): Bacteria > Pseudomonadati > Pseudomonadota > Gammaproteobacteria > Alteromonadales > Pseudoalteromonadaceae > Pseudoalteromonas > Pseudoalteromonas maris. Next base: position 9,593 of record NZ_JBMMUF010000009.1, on the reverse strand, counting down.
GCAAATATACCTTATTGGGTACAATAAGTACATGTTGCACTATTACACTGTTACCATTTTCTCAGTGATTATCCTTCGTATCTCGCTAATATCAAATGACTTTTTCAATAGAAGTGCAAAAATTACCGCAGCCCTCTATCAGTACTACTTTAGTGCGCTACGTTTTATGAGTATTGGTACGCATAAATCTCACAAGCGAGTCGTTAGGCTCTAACTTGTCATGTGTGCGCTCAAACCCCATGGCATGTAACGTCTTAATACAGGACACATTATCTTGGTGCGTGTGAGCAATAAACTGACTAGGTATAAACCCAATAAAGTGATGACTGTGGCTCAATAGCAACGCGAGTGATTGTTGCATAAGCCCTCTTCCACAATGAGCAGGATGGAGCTCAAAACCCACTTCAACGCGGGGGCGTTCGACATTATAGAGGCCGCAGGTGCCAATAAGCTGGTTATCGTAAAGAATCGCCATGCGCACGCCGCATCCACTAAGCAACAGTTCGATATCCTGTTGAATAATTTCTCTTACTTGGTGCTTATCAGTGAGCAAGCCATAGTCATTAAACTTTCCCACGCTAGGCAATGACAGGATTTGCATTAACGCGTTTGCGTCTTTATGGGTTATCGGTCTCAATGTAATGACTGAGTCTTTGCAGCTGATCTTCAAAGGAGTGAAGTTGAAGGTTTAAGTTGATGAATTATTGCCTTAAACTAGGTCAACAAGCAAGTCATCAAAAGGCAAATAAGATGCAAGAGCAGTACGTCAAAGTGCCACCAACAACGACAGTGTATTGTCCCAAACGCGGTGAAGGCTGGACACTCACAGGGATCACCGGAATTGACGAATTCACATCCGTCATGTTCGACGGCGTGCGCTACACTATTTCTGCCAAAGAAATCGTAGAAGAATTACTGCCCAATCAACAAGCTCGTGAACGCGAGCAATAAAAAAGGGCCAAATATGGCCCTTTTTCAAATCATCACTGTGTTTATTTTAGTGCGTTTATTCGAGCGTCAAGCGGCGGGTGCGACGCAAACATCTCGCTGATTGAGCGCCCCGATGCAATACCAAACGCCATCATAGAACCCTCTAATCGCGATTCATGGTTATGCTTCAAACGCTCAAGCGCTGAGCGCATTTTATTAGCACCGACCATTTCAGCCGCACCTTTGTCTGCTGCAAATTCACGTTTACGGCTGAAGTAAGCAACGATGACTGAGGCTAAAATACCGAAAAGAATTTGGAATACCATGTCAAAGACAAAGTAAGTCCAGCCACCGCCTTCTTCTTCATCGCCGTTTAAGAAATTATCGACAATGCCCGCCAAAATTTTTGCCAAGAAAATAACGAAGGTATTCACTACGCCTTGGATTAAGGTCAGTGTCACCATGTCTCCATTAGCAACGTGGGAAACTTCATGAGCAAGAACGGCTTGCGCTTCATCCTTGGTCATGTTGTGAAGTAATCCACTGCTCACGGCTACAAGTGAGTTATTTTTTGATGGCCCGGTAGCAAAGGCATTAATTTCAGGGCTGTCATAAATCGCAACCTCTGGCATTTTAATGCCACGCTGCTGAGCTTGTTCAGCCACCGTTGATACTAACCATTGCTCAGTGTCTGTACGAGCTTGCTCAATAACGTATGCTCCGGTGGATTTTTTTGCGATCCATTTTGACATAAACAATGAAATGAACGAGCCGCCAAATCCGAACACTGCCGCAATAACGAGAATGCCACCGATGCTTCGAGATGAAATACCAAAGAAGGCAAAAAGAACGGATAATACCAGACCAAGTACCAGCATCACTGCAAGGTTGGTCAATAAAAACAGCACAATACGCTTCATACTACATTTCTCCAATCGAGTAAGAATATTCATTAGGAGTCCAACAATGACTCATAATGGATAGCATCACCGACTTGGTTGAAGTTACCTCTTATATATAGTCGAACATAGGTAACTTCAAGCTAATTGCGACATACAAAGTGTAAATAGGTATGTCTAGGTTAGTCGATCACGATTAACGCAAGCCGAACAAATCCATCAAAGCCCCGTGAATACGTAATTTTGGCTTATCTTCTGTGTATGGCGACTCTGCGAGCATGGGCGCTGGCAGCCTTGCTTTGAGTGTTTCGAGGTTCTGTTGATAACACAGCATGTCTGGGTCGATTTGATTGGCAATCCACCCAGCAACATGTATACCTTGGCTTGAGAGCACTTCCATCGTAAGCAACGCATGGTTCAAACAACCCAGCTTCATGCCCACTACCAAGATCACTGGCAGTTGTGCTTGTGCTACCCACTCGCTCATTAATTCTGTGTCATTGATAGGCAGAAGCCAGCCGCCCGCTCCTTCGGTGATCAAGATATCGGCCTCTACACTACTTATATCTGTGTGAGCTTGGTTTAACTTCTCAATGGTGATCTGCTCACCGACTTCCTTCGCGGCAATATGCGGCGCAATGGGCGGCGCGTATATAAATGGATTCACTTGCTCATACAACACATTGCAATTGCCACTTTCTATCAGCGTTAATGCATCTGTATTCACTAGCCTGCCAAACGCTTCTTCGGCGCCAGCGGCTATGGGTTTAAAACCCGCCGCCTTTTTTTTGTGTTGCACCGCAAGCTTTAAAAGCAAACTTGCGATATGCGTTTTCCCCGCGTCAGTGTCAGTGGCGGTAATAAAAAACTGTTTCATTTAGTTAATTCCATAAAGGCAACGTTGTAGCTCAGCTTTACTGACTGACTGCCATTTTGTAATGCGTCAAGTACTTGAATATACTGCGATTTCGTGAGACTACCTTGATTGTTTTGTGTACTCGACGCACCAATGGCACCGATACTTTTTAATGCCTCTTGCGCCGTATCAAAACAATCAAACAGTAATGATTGCTGCTGCCACGTAACCTCAAAACCTACGTTTTGTGCACCAGTAATCATGCTGTGCATCGAATCAAAGTGGTTGATAGCGCTGCGCCCTACAGTTGCAAATGCCTGCTTAATTTCTACCAAGGAGTTTGAAGCAACAACAGCAAGGTACGCTCTTCCAGAAGGTTTGATAACACGATATAACTCTTCAACGGCACTGGCAAAATCGTCAGACCATTGCATTGCAAAGTTACTAAAGACTGTGTCAATCACATTGCTTTGCACGGGCAACATGTCCATATCAGCGCATATTTTATGGGCATTGGCATCAATACGAGTCAACATCTGCTGCGATAAGTCCAACGCAATGTAGTTATCACTTTGCGCCGCTAATACACCTGTATTGACGCCTGGCCCTGCGCCTAAGTCTAAACATGTGCCAAGGTGACTATCGCCAATGCGTGAGAGCAGAATATCACTACTTAACGCCTGTACTTTGGCGTGACTCTGATACTGGCTGGCAGCTTTGGAGAAGTGCGATTGCGTCTTTACTTTTAGAGCTGCTGTCATTGGCAGCTCCTTAACGCATTGACGAGCGTATCAATATCTTGATGCGTATGCGCACTATTAAGTGTGATCCGCAACCGTGCAGTGTTGTGAGCAACGGTTGGCGGGCGAATCGCGCTAAGCCAAATCCCTTGCTTTCGCAGCGCTTGTTGCGCGTTTAAAGCACCTTCGCTATCGCCGATAATTAATGGTTGAATCGGCGTGTCAGAGTCCATTAACGCCAACCCCTCATCAGCGCAACGAGATTTAAAATAGCTGATTAAATCAGATAAATGCGCACGTTTGTCATCTGCTGCTAATACTTGGGTCAAACGGTGATCTGCAACTTCACAGCTCATAGGCGAAATCGCAGTAGAGTAAATATAGTCACGGTTATTTTGTAGCAGTAAGTCAATCACTGGTTTGCTCGACAACACTATGGCACCATTGCATGCTAGCGCTTTACCAAAGGTAATGACGAGAATATCGGGCTTTGTGGTTGCGCCGCAGCCCAATCCATTGCCCTTGACGCCAAAGCCATGGGCATCATCGAGCATAAACCATGCGCCTTGGTGCTGACATAGCGCTTTAATGTCTGCCACCGGTGCGCAGTCTCCATCCATAGAAAACACCCCTTCACTGACAACTAACTTGTTGCGTGACTTGGACTTTTCAAGGCGTGCCTGCAAGTGACTGAGATTATTATGATTAAAGCGTTGCATTTGCGCGTTTGCTTGCAAACCACCGTCAATCAAACTCGCATGATTCAACTTATCTTGAACAATGAATCCATCGGGCGCTTCGTTGAACAGCGCTTTTAAAACACTGATATTCGCGCTAAATCCACTGCCAAAGAGCATTGCCGCCTCGTAACCTAATAGATCACAAAAACGTTGCTCTAATTGCTGGTGACATGCTTGATACCCTGTAACTAACGGTGAACTGCTGGCACCACTTCGGCGTGTGATTAGTGGTAAAGGCTCATCACCTAACGCCAAGTAATCATTGGACGCAAAGTTTAAAAATTGATGATCGGCTATCTCAATCACGCGCGCACTATTGTTTTGCACAACAACACGCTGGCGCAACAAATGCTGCGCCTGTCGTTCATTTAAAGCATCAGTGATGAATTCAAACGCCATTTAGTTCGCTTCGTAGAATAATTCAGACTCGGCTTTATCTGCGATTGCAGAGCTCAAAGACGCTTCATACGCTTCATCTGAATAATCTTGGCCTTTTTCAGGATTCATGCCTAATTTACGGATCAGATTCATATCTGCATCCGCTTCTGGATTCTCTGTGGTAAGCAATTTGTCACCATAGAAGATAGAGTTTGCGCCTGCGAAGAAACACATGCTTTGCATCTGTTCATTCATTCCCGTGCGACCTGCCGACAAACGAACATAACTCTTAGGCATCATGATACGCGCTACAGCAATAGTACGGATAAATTCAAAATGATCTAAGTCATCCACATTTTCCAGTGGCGTGCCTTTAACCTTAACAAGCATATTGATTGGCACACTCTCTGGCTGCTTTGGTAAGTTTGCTAGTTGCAACAGTAGACCATAACGATCCTTGGCTTGCTCCCCCATACCTACGATACCACCAGAGCACACTTTCATACCGGCGTCACGGACGTTATCCAGAGTGTCTAAGCGGTCTTGGTAAGTACGAGTAGTGATAATTTGTTGGTAGTACTCCGGCGATGTATCTAGGTTGTGGTTGTAATAGTCCAAACCAGCATCACGAAGTTGGTGTGCCTTGTCATTGTCTAACATACCAAGGGTCATACACGTTTCTAGGCCCAACTCTTTTACTTCGCGGACCATTTTTTCGATGTAAGGCATGTCTCTGTCTTTAGGATCAGACCAGGCAGCACCCATACAAAAACGCGTTGCGCCTTTTTGCTTTGCCAAACGTGCTTGTTCAACCACTTTTTCCACTTCCATGAGGCGCTCGCGCTCTAGATCAGTTTTATAATGACCTGACTGAGGACAATATTTGCAGTCCTCAGGACACGCGCCGGTTTTAATCGAGAGCAACGTAGAAATTTGTACTTCATTTGGATTAAAGTTTTGTCTGTGAATACTCGCAGCCTTGAATAACAAATCGTTAAACGGCATTTCGAATAGGGCTTTTACTTCTTCATGGGTCCAGTTATTGCGGACTTGGGCCTGTTCCATAGAGTTCTCTTTATACATGGGCACTAAAACTAATTTTGTATCAGTCTACGACTTGCCTTAGTATTGTCAACGAATTACAAAGCACCCAAGTTTACATATGAGCAATATTTGTACAGACAACACGATTGACGTTGAATTTGACCGCCAACATATTTGGCACCCCTACACGTCAATGCTTAAACCACTGCCAAACTACCCTGTTACACATGCCAACGGCACGCGCATCTATTTGCAAAGTGGGGAGTCATTGGTGGATGGTATGGCATCATGGTGGAGCGCCTTACATGGTTATAATCACCCTGAATTAAACGCGGCGATACAGCAGCAAAGCCAACAAATGAGCCATATTATGTTCGGTGGTATTACCCATAAGCCGGCAATTGACGTGTGTAAAAAGCTGATTGCGATGACACCAAAGCCACTGCAAAAGGTATTTTTAGCTGACGGTGGTTCTGTGAGTGTTGAAGTCGCGATAAAAATGGCGATTCAGTATTGGTTTAGTCAGGGCAACCAGCGTAAGCACACAATTATGACCCCTGCTAAGGGCTATCATGGTGATACATTTGCAGCGATGAGTGTGTGCGATCCGATAAACTCAATGCACAGCATGTATCGCGGATTCCTACCAGAACAACACTTTGTTCCCGCACCCAAAAGCGGTTTTTACGACGAATTTGATGAACGCGAAGCTGCAGTACTGCGTTCACACTTCCAAGCGCATCATGAAGATATCGCTGCCTTTATCATTGAGCCTATAGTGCAAAATGCAGGAGGCATGAATTTCTATCACCCGCAATATCTCAAGACCGTGCGCCAGCTCTGTGATGAATTCAACGTACTCTTGATTTGTGACGAAATTGCCACAGGCTTTGGTAGAACAGGCAAGCTGTTTGCAGTCGAACATGCTGATATTTGTCCAGACATTATGTGTGTGGGCAAGGCCCTTACAGGCGGTTATATGACACTCGCTGCGACATTAACTACGGATAAAGTGGCTCGTGGTATTTGTGAAGGTGAAGCCGGTGTTCTGATGCACGGCCCAACATTTATGGGGAACCCATTAGCGTGTGCGGTTGCCGATGCAAGCTTGAGTTTATTGTATAAAAATGACTGGCAAGCGCAGGTAGCAAACATCAACCAGTGGCTAGAGCAACTAAAAGCCTGTGAAACCCTTGAAGCTGTCACCAATGTTCGTACTCTCGGTGCGATTGGTGTTGTAGAGTTAAAGCGCACCGTTGATGTTGCAAAAATTCAACGATTCTTTGTCGATAACGGTGTGTGGATTCGCCCGTTTGGCAAGCTTATTTACCTCATGCCACCTTTTGTCAGTAGCGAAGACGATATCAACGCACTGTGCAGTGCAATTTATAAGGCTATCGCGCAAGACGCGTACTAACAACACTATGCCAAACTAAAAAATCCCGCTATTAGCGGGATTTTTATTACCATTCAAATTGATAAGCCATCTTGGCTATGGTCCTGAGCGCCACATTATGAGTGTTACGCTGTGCGTACAAATGCTGCATGGCCTTGTCTTTGACCTCACCAACAATAACCTCTTTAACTTGGTAATCTAACGCATGTGCCGCCTCTACATAGGCTACGAATTCCCATTTTTTAATATTAGTGTTATCCACTATGACAAGTGGGATACCGTCACTAAGTGCTTTGATAAAGCGCGCCAAATTAAGATTGTGATATTGCGGTAACTTGTGTTTATCGAACTGATACTCACCATCAGCCGATGTGAAATAATCATCAGTACTGCAAATGAAATACTGGCTGGAGTCTCCTACCACCAAATCGTCTGCTAAGTTTTGCGCATAATGGGTTTTTCCGCTGCCCGGTAAACCTCTTAGAATAAACACTTGTTTCATTTACTACTCACTATAGCTAGCGTGAAGCTGACACTCAAAAGCGCCAGAGCAACTAAGGATAGTGACGCTAGGTGCATCATTTTATTTATCTTTGTGGCTATTATAATGCCACAAACACTACAAATACTGCACAGCCCAAGTAAGATTAATGCAGAATTTTTTGGTTTTACTAACCAATGGTGACGAGTTTCCACGCCGAAGTAGCTTAAAATGCCGTACTGTACTTCGGGTTTGCCATAGTGAATTAACACTAAAACGACCACAAACAAGCACCAGCCTATCGCTGCGCACCATGCAACAAAAACAAATGGGCTTGTTCGATCACCTCTTAACATCACAGTTGTCCTAATAATCCCTTGTTCCTATTAAGTTTAGGCTAAATATTGTGCACTTTTGAGGAATAAAGCATTAAACAGGCCAATTGACAGTTTTTTTCTCATTCGATCACGGTTAAGATAGGCCTCTTAACTTTCATCATAAGTAGGGTGTCATCAGTTTGTATTTGACACTTTGGCACAAGTAATCATTGGAGTGAAAATGAGCCATACAGCAATCGCCGAGCTATTAAAAGGCGCTGTTGCAGTAGACAGCCAAGTAACTATTAAAGGCTGGGTGCGCACACGTCGCGATTCTAAAGCAGGTATTTCGTTTTTAGCCGTCCATGACGGTTCGAGTTTTGATCCTATCCAAGCAGTAGTGCCAAATTCGCTTAATAATTATGATGAAATAACACGTTTAACTGCAGGTTGCTCGGTATCAGTTACCGGTAAACTTGTTGCGTCACAAGGCCAAGGTCAGGCATTCGAAATTCAAGCAGATGCAGTAGAAGTGATCGGCTGGGTTGAGAATCCAGACACCTACCCTATGGCTGCAAAACGTCATAGTATCGAATTTCTTCGCGAGCACGCTCACCTGCGTCCACGTACCAATGTAATTGGTGCGGTAACGCGTGTGCGCAACTGCTTATCACAAGCAATCCATCGTTTTTTCCATGAGCGTGGATACATGTGGATCAGTACACCCATTATCACCGCCAGTGACTGTGAAGGTGCGGGTGAAATGTTCCGTGTATCAACATTGGATATGCAGAACCTACCACGCACTGATAAGGGCGACATTGACTACAGTGAAGATTTCTTCGGTAAAGAAGCATTCTTAACCGTATCGGGTCAATTGAATGGCGAAACGTATGCCAGTGCGATGTCAAAAATTTACACATTTGGCCCAACGTTCCGTGCTGAAAACTCAAACACCTCTCGCCACCTTGCAGAGTTTTGGATGGTAGAGCCTGAAGTTGCCTTTGCTGACTTAGAAGATATCGCTAAGCTAGCAGAAGACATGCTTAAATACGTATTTGCAGCAGTACTTGAAGAGCGCCGTGATGATATGGAATTCTTCGCTCAGCGCATCGAGAAAACAGCGATTTCACGCTTAGAAGAATTCGTGAGCAAAGACTTTGCACAAGTTGATTACACAGACGCAATCGAGATTCTTAAAGGTTGTGGTAAGAAATTTGAATTCCCTGTTGAGTGGGGCGTGGATTTACAATCAGAACACGAGCGTTACTTAGCGGAAGAGCACTTCAATTCACCTGTAGTTATCAAAAACTACCCACGTGATATCAAAGCCTTCTACATGCGCCAAAACGAAGATGGCAAAACGGTTGCAGCCATGGACGTTGTAGCGCCAGGCATTGGTGAAATCATCGGTGGTTCTCAACGTGAAGAACGCTTAGATGTGCTTGATGCACGCCTTGAAGAAATGGGCCTGAACAAAGAAGACTACAGCTGGTATCGCGACCTACGTCGTTACGGTACTGTACCTCACTCAGGTTTCGGTCTTGGTTTCGAGCGTCTAGTTGCGTATGTGACTGGCATGGGCAACGTGCGTGATGTAATCGCGTTCCCACGTACCAAAGGTAGCGCTACTTACTAAGCGTTTGACCAAACATAAAAAAAGCCGCTCCATGAGCGGTTTTTTTATAGCTATTGACCCGTCCTAAATAGCGTTGACACTTTTCAAACTTAATTTGGAGAGTGTAATGAAATCAATTGGCAAAAGAACTCAACGAGATTATTCCCTCGCTTTTAAATTGGCAGTTGTAGACC
>NZ_JBMMUF010000008.1:0-164676 GCF_049257235.1 Pseudoalteromonas maris | reverse complement strand
TGAGGCAGCCAAAGAAACAAAACAACCAAAAAGCCTTCTTCGCTTTGCAGGCAACCCGCGCAAACATATGCCCAAAGGACTGCCATTTGAGCTCAGTACTTACCTTGAGCTTCTTGATTGGACAGGCCGCTGCATACGAGAAGATAAACGCGGGGCAATACCCAATGCTGCAACCCCCATATTGGAGCGCCTCGATATCAGCCCTGATAACTGGCTTAAACTAACCATCACTTTGACTAAGGTATTTAAAAATGTCGTTGGTAAAGAGTCTACAATCACCACCTACGCCAACCATATGCACCGACAGCGACGAAGTTGCCTTAGTAACAGCAAAGCCTTATTTGCTTAACTCGCAGAACACAGCTGATTTGATAAAGAGCTAACCCTCTTTGACCAACCTACGTCTGAAATGTGTAAAATCAGATATTTCAGGTGAATTAACCGTTTGCTTTAATCACATGGAGTGCAAAAATGCGCGTTTTATCTAGCAAACCATAGAGAAAAGTTATGAACTCTTCTTCCTTTTTAAGGTGGCTGTCTTGTTTAGTTCTGCTAGATGAGCCAGACAACCACCTTGATTTAGATGCACAGGACTATGTTGCTAAGGCACTTTTTGAGTATCACGGCGGATTTATACTCATAAGCCACGATGACCATTTTTGTGCACGTTGTGGCATAGAAGAAACGATCAACTTATCAGAAAGTGAGCGTCTAAAAAGTAAATAAAACCAACCTTAATGTAAAATACACTTGACTTAACGGCTTGCTTGATTGATATTTAGTCAAACTAAATTGCTTAACAGGTGAAATTTATGAGCCAGAAAGAACTATCGTTTAAACAGCGTAATAAGCTAAACACATTGAATTTAGCCAAGTGGACGACTGCGTGGTTAATCACCTTAGCGATTGCATCATTCGGTCCTCACGTAATGTGGCCCAAGGAGCAAACATTTATCAGCATTATCGCTATTAGTATTAATGTGCTGGTCGGAGTGATGATGATTATGGCAAACAAAAAGCAGATTTTGGGGTTGGATGAAATGCAACAACGCATACAGCTTAATGCCATGGGGATTACATTGGGTGCGAGCGTGGTATTTGGTTTAGCGTATTCTGTGGTGCAATCCAGCGGCATACTCAACTTCAATGAGGACATCTCCCATTTAGTCATCTTCATGTCGCTAACCTACCTAACAACCCTCATTGTGATGAACAAACGCCTGAATGATGAGGGCGAAGAATGAAGAATCGCTTAAAAGTACTTCGCGCTGAGCGTGATTGGACGCAAGCTGATTTGGCTAATGCGCTCGATGTTTCTAGACAGACAGTCAACGCCATAGAGAAAGGCAAGTTTGACCCAAGTTTGCCACTGGCATTTAAGTGCGCAAGGTTGTTTGAAATGCGTATTGAAGATATTTTTGATGACGAGCAGCCACGGTAGCTCGTCATTCCACATTTAATACCTTCATACAAAAGTGATTAAAATTAGAGACTTACCATCACACTTTCAACACTCCCTCCTTCTTGTGTACTTTTATTCTGGCGAGATTTAAATTTGTCGTCTTTACTTAGGTAACCTAATGATAAGAATAAATAAAAATGACCTTTCAAGGTGATACTTTAGGTGGAATTATGCGCTATAACGATACCCCTCCTCAAAGCTGCAAGCCTTGATAATCATGACGATGTGAGTATGAATGTAAATACACCGTTAATTGATCAGACTTTTTATTGATTTATTTTTAGGCATGGTTTAAATTTGAAAGCGCTTACATTTTTAGTAAGCGACAACAAAATATATTTTTTACACTTTTTTGTAAGCGCTTTCATTTGGTTGGTTAACGACTTCAGGGTGTATCAAGGGGAAACATAATGAGAAAACAACAATTCAGAAAGACGCCCTTAGCAACGAGCCTATCGTTGCTTCTTGGTGCTTCTTCTATGATGGCTTTCCAAGCCAATGCAGCAGAAGAAGGTGCACAAGACGATCAGGGCATCGAAGTCATTGAAGTTAAAGGTATCCGCGGCAGTTTAATTAAGTCTATGGACGTTAAACGCAGCGCCACGGGTGTTGTAGATGCAATCACAGCAGAAGACATGGGTAAGTTCCCAGACACAAACCTTGCTGAGTCTCTACAGCGTATTACAGGTATCGCAATTGACCGTTCAAACGGTGAAGGTTCAAAAGTTACAGCCCGTGGTTTCGGCCCAGAGTTTAACCTTGTAACCCTAAACGGTCGCCACATGCCTGCTTCTTCACTTGAAGCAACAAACGCATCATCTTCTCGTGCATATGACTTCGCTAACATCGCTTCTGAAGGTGTCGCTGGCGTTGAAGTATCAAAAACTGGTAAAGCGAGTCTACCTACTGGTGGTATCGGTTCTACTATCAACATCCTGACAACTCGTCCTCTTAACGCTCCAGGTTTAAAAGCAACCTTTGGTGTTAAAGGCGTGATGGATGACTCAACGGATGAAGGCGATTCAATCACTCCTGAACTATCAGGCTTATACAGCAATACATTTGCTGATAACACAATTGGTGTGGCTATCTCGGCTTCATACCAAGAGCGTGATAGTGGTAACAAACAAGCATTCACAGGCGGTTGGCGTACGTTCCCAGGTAACATCAATGGTTACGACTGGGCTGGCGGCAACGCAGACTGGGGTGGTCTAATCCCAGCAAGTGAAGGTGCACATGAAAACTACCCAGACGCAGATGGTATTTACTCTGTACCACAAAGCGTGGGTTATTCATTCCACGAAGTAGAGCGTACTCGTACTAACGGTCAATTAACACTGCAATACAGCCCAGTCGACTCTGTAACAGCAACACTTGACTACACGTACGCTAAAAACGAATTCTCTGACCAATACAATGACGTATCAGCATGGTACAACTTTGGTCCGTCAAGCGGCGTATGGACAGATGGTCCAGTGTCTGCACCACTTGTATACACAGAAGCGTTCGGCGCACCGGGTGACTTAGCAATGGGTGCCGGTAGCTTCGAAACTGTGAACGAAAACAAGTCACTTGGTTTTAACCTAGAGTGGCAAGTTAACGATAACTTTGAGCTAGAGTTCGACTACCACGATTCATCAGCTGAATCACGCCCTGATAGCCCTTACGGTAGTAACAACGTAATTGGTATGGCGACATGGGTTCGTGCTGTTACATCAACTGATTTCAGCAATGACTTCCCTGTGCTTAGCATCACATACCCTGATGGCGTTTCAGGTATCAATGCAGCTGATATGCGCGTAACAGGTAGCTCGTTCCGTAACAGCCAAATGAAGAGTGAAATCGAGCAAGCACAAATCAAAGGTAGCTATGTATTTGACGATGGTATCGTTGAAAGCATCAACTTTGGTATTAGCTCTTCTGAAATGAACAACCGCTCTGCGTTCTCAAACGTTCAACAAGATAACTGGGGTGGCGTAGGTGCTGCTGGCGATTTACCTCTAGACGCTTTCGTACTTGACTCAATCGGTGACAAGTTCGACGCATCTGGTAGCGGTGATCCTGCACTACTACAAGAATTCTTCCGTTGGGACTTCAACACAATCCGCGCTATTGCTGACCAAACATATGGTGTTCTTGGTGGTGTAGGTGATTGTGGCACATCATTCTGTGCATCTTCTGACATGACGACAGACCGTCGCACTAAAGAAGAAATCACAGCGGCATACGTTGAATTTAACTTCGCAGGCGAAATGGGCGACATGCCATTCCACGTGTCAGTGGGTGCGCGTTACGAAGAAACTGACGTAACGTCTCGTGCACTAGTTCCTACCTACTCAAACATTGCCTGGGCAGGTGATAACGAATTCAACCTTATCTCAACGGGTGAGCAAGAATTCTCAGAACTAACTGGTGATTACAGCAACTTCCTACCGAACATCGACTTTGATATCGATGTAACTGAAGAAGTGAAGCTTCGTGCATCAATCAGTAAGACAATTGCACGTCCTGGTTATGACCGTATCCAAGGTGGTCAAACACTGAACTCTCTTGTACGTATCAACGGCGGTTCAGGTCAACGTGGTAACCCTGGTTTGAAACCTTTCGAATCAACAAACTACGACCTATCAGCTGAATGGTATTACGAAGAAGGTAGCTACGCGTCAGTAGGTTTCTTCTACAAAGACAGTAAGAACTTCATCGGTACAGACGTAGTGCGTGAAGCAACGTTTAACCTACCTCACCCAGCGCAAGGCTCTCGTTACGACGCAGCCGTAGCAGCACTAGGTGCAGATGCAACAACGACTGAAATTCGTAACTACATCATTGCTAACTACCCAGATACAGTGAATGAGCTTGGTCAAATTCTAGGTGTAGCGGGTGACGATGATGCAGCAATGTTTGACATCACTATCCCTGTGAACCAAGACGACGCAGTTCTAAAAGGTTGGGAGCTAGCGGTTCAGCACCTAATCGGTGACACTGGTTTTGGTTTCCAAGCGAATGCGACTCTTGTAAGCGGTGACTTTGATTACGACAATGCAAGTCAAGAGCCTCAGTTCGCACTTCCAGGTATGAGTGATACATACAACCTTGTTGCTTTCTACGATAAAGATGGCCTACAAGCGCGTATCGCATATAACTGGCGTGATGAGTTCCTTGCTGGTGAATCATTCTTCAGCGGCAAGCCGAACCCAATTTACGTTGAGTCATACGGTCAGTGGGACTTTAACGTGAGCTACGAAGCAACTGAGAACGTAACTGTATTCCTAGAAGGTATTAACCTAACAGATGAATACAACCGTGCTCATGAACGTGCTTCACAGCAGCTAGTTAACCTAGCGGAAACTGGTCGTCGCTTTAACATTGGTGCTCGTTACACCTTCTAAGCGAAGCTGATAATAAAGAAACGGTAGCCGTAGCCTTAGTGGCTACCGTTTTCTTTAACCACGAAAGTGTGTATTAATAATGTAGTAGCAAATAAGGCAAAAAGAAGTGAAGTAAATATGAATACTCCTGTGAGGAACATAGTGATTGTTGGCGGCGGCAGCGCTGGCTGGCTGACTGCGGGACTACTTGCTGCAGAGTATGCTCCTGACAAAAGTATTCAAATCACCCTTATCGAGTCTGATAACATCGCCCACATTGGGGTAGGCGAAGGCACATGGCCTTCTATGCGCTCAACCCTTGAACGCATCGGTATCAGTGAAACACAATTCCTTAACTGCTGTAACGCCAGTTTCAAGCAAGGTTCTTTATTTAGAAAGTGGCGAAACGGCGCTGATAATGACGCCTATCATCACCCTTTTACAGTGCCAGGTGCTAGCAATGAGCTAGATTTGGCGGCCTACTGGTTTGCTCATCACGATAAAATTGATTTTGCTTATGCGGCGTCTGCGCAACCACTACAAATTGAGCGCGGGCGAGCCCCAAAACAAATATCGACACCTGAATATGCATTCGTAAACAACTACGGTTACCACCTAGATGCAGGCAAGTTTGTTACCTTGCTGCAAAGCCATTGCCAAGAGCAACTGCATGTTCGTCGTATTGTTGATGATGTCACTGGGGTGAATGGCCCCATTGACGGCGCAATTACCAGCGTGAGTACACAACATCATGGTGAAGTATCTGGCGACTTATTCATTGATTGCACGGGCTTTTCATCACTGTTGCTGGCGCAACATTACGGTATTGAATTTAAGAGCCAAAAGCATATCTTGTTCAACGACAGAGCACTTGCTGTGCAAGTGCCCTACCCTGATGAAGATAGCCCGATTGCATCAGCAACATTATCAACGGCGCAAAAAGCCGGTTGGATTTGGGATATTGGCCTACAAACGCGCCGCGGCGTAGGTTACGTGTATTCGAGCGCCCACAGTTCACCTGAGGATGCAGCATTGGAGCTTGCGGCTTATGTAGGCGCTGATGTCGAGCACTTGGACATTCGCACCATTGGCATTAATCCGGGTTACCGTGAAAAGTTTTGGCACCACAATTGTGTGGCAATTGGTATGTCGGCGGGGTTTATTGAACCACTCGAAGCCTCGGCGTTGGTAATGATTGAACTCGGCGCTAAATTTATTGCCGAACAACTGCCTGCAACATCAGCAGATATGGCGCTTGTCAGTGAGCGTTACAACCAAACCTTTAGCTATCGCTGGCAACACCTTATTGAATTTTTAAAATTGCACTATGTGTTGTCACAGCGCGATGACAGCGATTACTGGCGTGATAATCGCCACACAGACTCTATTCCTGCATCACTGCAGGAGCGCTTGG
Source organism: Pseudoalteromonas maris (assembly GCF_049257235.1). NCBI lineage: Bacteria > Pseudomonadati > Pseudomonadota > Gammaproteobacteria > Alteromonadales > Pseudoalteromonadaceae > Pseudoalteromonas > Pseudoalteromonas maris. The sequence goes on along the minus strand of NZ_JBMMUF010000008.1, from coordinate 158,432 downwards.
CGCATTGGCAAAACAAAATTCCAAGTCGCTACGATCTGCCTTATGCAGAGGAGTTATTCCCAGCGGCGAGTTATCAGTACATACTTTATGGCATGAATTCCTTGCCTACACTTAGAACAACAACAAGTTGGCACAAAAACCAACAAAAAGCGCAGCATGAATTTGCACGGATCCGCGCAACCTCTGAAAAAATGCTTGGTGCATTGGAATCCAATCGAGCGTTGCTCGATAAAATTCGCGCCCATGGCCTCAACAAGATTTAAATTTGGATAAGAAGATGGCAAGAACAGAATTACTTAACAACGTTGACCACCAAAATATCAAAGTGCGTACACAAAAATCAGCAGAATTTGGCGACGACCAAATGCTATCGCTAACCTTCCCTGCTGAGTTCAGAACAGCACAAGCGTACTACCCTATTGTGCTTCATAAAGATGCACAGACAGGTCAGTTTTACCCTGTCACTCTGTTTGGCTTTCAAGCGGGTGAAAACCTATTTTTGAATGCTGATGGCTGGCAATCTGGTTATGTACCACTGGCCATTGAGCGACACCCGTTCTCAATTGGTCAACAAAACGGCCAACGCGTTATCCATATCGATATGGAAAGCCCGCGCGTAAGCACCGATGAAGGTGAGCCGCTGTTTCTAGAGTTTGGTGGTAACACCCCTTACCTGCAACGTGTAGGCGATATGCTCGAAACGTTGCACCATGGTGTTGAAGACAACAAAAAGTTCATCGAAATGCTCAATGAATTTGATTTAATTGAGTCTTTCTCTTTAGACATCACCTTGAACAACGGCGCTGAGCACCGTTTGCTTGGCTTTTACACCATCAATGAAGATAAATTAGCAGCACTCGGCGCAGAGCAAATGTCAGCGATTCATCAAAGTGGTTACCTGTTCGCAATTTATATGATGCTGGCGTCACAGTCGCAGTTTGCAAAACTGGTTGCGATGAAGAACCAACAAATCGAACAAGCGTAATTGTAGGAGCGGCCATGTTGTCACTCAAGCAGCAAGTACGCACCATTGAGGGCGTTGATATCAATGCGCTCGGTGAAGACGTACTGCAAAGCCAAGAGCCACTTATACTCAAAGGGCTAGTGAGTGACTGGCCCCTTGTGCAACAAGCGCAGCGCGGCGACGATGCCTTCTGCGAGTATTTGTTGCAGCATTATAGTGGCCAGCCGATCACGGCGTATTACGGTGCTCCAGAGATTGAAGGACGCATTTTTTACAATGACGATATGTCTGGTTTCAATTTTTCACCAGCAAGCGTTTCTCTTGGGCAGCTAATCGAAAAACTACGCCAGCACAAAGATGACAACCAGCCCCCTACCTTGTACATGGGGTCAACATCTGTGCCTATGTGGTTTCCCAAACTCATGGCCGAAAACCCGCTTGGTGTTGAGCAATTAAACCCGTTAGTGAGTCTGTGGTTTGGTAACAAAAGCCGCATTGCCGCACACTTTGATTTTCCAGATAACATTGCTTGTGTGGTAGCTGGGCGTCGCAAGTTCACTTTATTTCCACCAGAGCAAGTTAAAAACCTCTACATTGGCCCACTGGATTTTACACCGGCAGGACAAGCTATCAGCTTGGTGGATTTCAATGCACCAGATTTAGAAAAGTACCCGCGCTTTGTTAAAGCCCTTGCCCATGCTCAGGTCGCAGAGCTAGAGCCGGGTGATGCGCTATTTATTCCAAGTATGTGGTGGCACCATGTTGAAAGTTTGAGTGATATTAATGCACTCGTAAACTATTGGTGGCGCTCTACTCCGAGTTATTTGGGCAATCCAGCTGATGCACTTAACCACGCACTGTTATCGATTGCGCAATTACCTGCTAATCAAAAGCAAGCGTGGCAGAACATATTTGAGCAATTCGTCTTCAATGACGACGAGGATGCTCATAACCATATTCCACAGCAGCGCAAAGGCACATTGGGCGACATTGACCCGGTGCAAGCAAAAAGACTCAGAGCGCAGCTGTTAAACAAATTAAACCGTTAATGGCGGAGAAGTAACATGAACACACAAGGCATTAAAAAGGTCGTGATCGCCGGAGGTGGCACCGCAGGTTGGATGGCCGCGGCGTCTATTGCCAAGCTGATAGGCAAACACCTTGATATCACACTCGTTGAATCCGATGACATAGGTACTGTGGGTGTGGGCGAAGCCACTATTCCGCCGTTACTGACCCTGCACCAGCTATTAGGTATCAAAGAGCAAGAGTTTATGGCTGCAACCAACGCCACGTTTAAACTCGGTATCGCCTTTGAGAACTGGCGCAACGTTAACGAAGACTACTTCCACTCGTTTGGCACAACGGGCAAGGATTGTTGGGCGTGTGGCTTTCAGCACTTTTGGGCCAAAGGCGTAGAGCGTGGTATTGCCGGCGACTATGCGCAATATAGCCCTGAAACCATCGCAGCCTACGAGAATAAATTTGCAGTATTGCCCAAAAACGGCGTTAACTACGCGTATCACTTGGACGCCAGTTTGTACGCTAAATTCTTGCGTAACATGGCCGAGGAACATGGCGCGAAACGCCAAGAGGGCAAAATCGCCTCGGTCCAAACTAACGACCAAACAGGCTACATCACGTCATTAACGCTCGAGTCAGGACAAGTAATAGACGGTGACTTATTCATCGACTGCACAGGCTTTAGAGCGCTGCTTATCGAGCAAACGTTACACACAGGTTATGACGACTGGACTCACATTCTACCCTGTGACTCGGCGTTAGCCGTGCAAACAACAGCGGTTGAAGATCCAATCCCATACACTCGCTCAATTGCCCATGAATGGGGCTGGCAGTGGCGTATTCCACTGCAAAGTCGTGTCGGTAATGGCCTCGTTTATTGCAGCAAGTATGTATCTGATGAGCAAGCCAAAGAGCGCTTACTTGCCAGTGTACAGGGTGAGTTATTGACTGAGCCGCGACTAATCAAGTTTAAAACGGGACAACGTCGTAAACATTGGAATAAAAACTGTATCGCATTGGGTTTGAGCTCAGGATTTATCGAGCCGTTAGAATCGACCAGCATTCACCTGATCCAACGCGGTATTGTGCGCCTGCTGCAAATGTTCCCGCAAAATCAGGTACAGCAGAGCGATGTTGACGAATTTAACGCGCAAATGGCGCATGAAGTGGATAATATTCGCGACTTCATCGTGCTGCACTACCACGTGACTAATCGCGAAGACAGTCGTTTCTGGCGTCACTGTAAGAGCATGGAAATACCTGAGAGCTTACAACATCGTATCGATTTATTCCGTGAGACAGGCCGCGTATTTAAAGTGCCCAATGAGCTTTTTGGCGAAAACTCGTGGATCCAAGTCATGCTGGGTCAAGGGATCATGCCAAAACAGTACCACCCTATTGTCGATACAATGACAGACAAAGAGCTGGTTGATTTCTTAGAACATATAAAAATGAATTCTCTGCGCTTAGCACAGCAGTTGCCAAGCCACCAAGACTTCATTAATCACCACTGCAAATCGACCATGCTTTAATAAAATTAGAACCCTCAAAATACCAAAAAGGCCGCTAAGCGGCCTTTTTTATTGCTGATGCGCTAACTAATTTGCCTTTACACAGGAGTTATAGCGACCTACTTAAATCGCGGTTATTTATGCAGGTTAGGTATCATACTCACATATCTATGCGCATTGGCATTGCACTTTTTAGTAGCCCTAAGTGAGTACCAATGCTAGTCTAAAAACCGGTGCTAAATTAAACACTTCTATCAACAAAATAGGTACCAACGGTCTTTTCTAAGGAGAGTATTATGGACCCAATTTCGCAAATCCTTGATATGTTATTCACTGTCGAGGCTTTCTTACTGATCTTTGTCATTGTGATGCTAAAAAGCAGCGTTAAGTTCGTGCCACAAAATCGTGCATGGCTTATCGAGCGCTTTGGTAAATATCAATCAACCAAAGAAGCAGGTTTGAACTTTATTGTGCCATTTATCGATCGCATTGCCGCGGATCGAAGCTTAAAAGAGCAGGCGCAAGACGTACCATCACAATCTGCGATTACCAAAGACAACATTTCACTGATTGTTGATGGTGTACTTTATTTCCGTGTTCTTGACCCCTACAAAGCAACCTACGGCGTAGATGACTATGTGTTCGCTGTGACTCAATTGGCGCAAACGACCATGCGTTCAGAGTTGGGTAAAATGGAGCTGGATAAAACCTTTGAAGAGCGTGATATGCTCAACACCAATATTGTTGCGGCGATAAACCAAGCGTCTGAGCCGTGGGGTATCCAGGTTCTGCGTTATGAAATCAAAGACATTGTGCCACCTAACTCTGTTATGGAAGCAATGGAAGCGCAGATGAAAGCAGAGCGTGTAAAACGAGCGCAAATTCTAGAATCTGAAGGTGATCGCCAATCTGCAATCAACGTTGCAGAAGGTAAAAAGCAAGCACAAGTACTTGCTGCTGAAGCTGAAAAAGCTGAGCAAATCTTACGTGCAGAGGGTGAAGCGCAAGCCATCATCGCGGTTGCTGAAGCACAAGCCGACGCACTTCTAAAAGTCGGTGAAGCAGCAGAAACTGAAAAAGGTCAAAAAGCCATTCAGCTAGACTTGGCAACGAAAGCAATCGCAGCTAAAGAGGCCATTGCTCGTGAATCTTCAGTGGTGTTACTACCTGACAGTGGTACAGATGCAAGCTCTTTAGTTGCTCAAGGCATGTCAATCATCAACTCCTTGAACAATAAACAAAAAAGTAGCTAAACCTAGGAGTTGATTATGGAGTTTATAACCAATAACCTCGCTGAAACCTTGATGATCTTAGGCGTTGTTGCGCTGATCATCGAAGTGGCGGTGCTCGGTATGTCTACTTTTATCCTGTTGTTTTTAGGTTTGTCTTTACTGGCAACCGGTATGCTGATGAACTTCTCTTTACTACACAGCACCGTCACCACGGCGTTATGGAGTAACACCCTCGTCACAGCTATTTTGTCTGTGGTGCTGTGGAAGCCGCTTAAGCGTATGCAGGAACAAAGAGACAGTGGCGAAGTTAACTCCGATTTCGCCGAGTTAAGCTTTGTTTTGAGCAATGATGTGGACGAGCAAGGTTTGACGACTCACGCTTATTCTGGCATTGAGTGGAAACTAAAAAGTAAGCACCCACTTACTGCCGGAACCAAAGTAAAAGTGGTCAAAAAAGATGTCGGCGTAATGTGGGTAGAAGCACAATAGCCCCAAAACCATTGAGTAGGAGCACACAGAGCTAATGAAGACTGTGTGCTTTTTTATTGTTTAAATATTGCCCCCTCCTTGAGAGATTAAATTCAATTGGGATAATCCATCGCATAGGTTTGCGGCGTATAAGTAAGCCCATTACCATTAACAAAAAATTTTGAATTCGACATGTCTATGCGCTTTAGTAAGTTCTTTATCGTTTTTTCTCTGTCTTCACTGTTTCAGCCTATCGCCTTCGCGCAAGATGGCACACAAAGTATCGAACGCATCACCACCACAGCCTCACGCTTTGCCATTGATGACGACATCAAAGCATTAGCGATTAGTAGCGTGAGTCAAAATACTCTTGAGCAAATTGGTGCCACACACATCGAAAAGGCATTACAAACCATCGCCGGCGCAAACATCCAACATGGTAATGGTCAAGAGTACCTCCCCGCTTTGCGCTCTCCTGTTTTTACCGGCTCGGGTGCATGTGGTGCCATTCTTACGCTCGAAGATGGCATTCCATTGCGCGCTTCGGGCTTTTGTAACGTGAATGAGCTCTTTGAAGCGCACATGGAAATGGCAGAGCGCATTGAAGTGCTAAAAGGACCTGGATCTGTGCTTTATGGTGCAAACGCCGTGCACGGTGTGATAAATGTGATCACCGACAACCCGACCTATGGCGGGCGTTTTGCGGCATTAGATGTTGGCTCCTACGGTTACACACGGGGTAAATTGCAATTAGGTCAGGATTTAGGCCAGCAAGGGTTTGGCGTCAATATTAGCCTAACTCGTGACGGCGGCTACCGCGATGATGAGGGAGTCGACCAAGAAAAAGTAAACCTTCAGCATCGTTACGAGACTAGTACTATCACCGTGCGAAGCGGTATCACTTATACCAACCTAAACCAAGAAACAGCTGGCTATATTGAGGGGTTTGAAAGCTACAAAGACCGAGACTTGGCCAAGCAAAATGCCAACCCAAAAGCGTTTCGTGATAATCGTGCGCTACGCGCATGGTCAAACGTGCTGTGGCAATACGATGAAGCCACTGACATTGCTATTACGCCTTATGTACGCGACCAAAAAATGACATTTTTAAAGCATTTCTTACCCGGACAACCACTCGAGAAAAATGCGCAACGCAGTGTTGGCGTAAATACGCTGCTACAACATACATTGACAACCAACTGGCGCGTGCAACTTGGTTTGGATGCAGAATTTACCCAAGGTGATATGTGGCAATACCAAGGTAATCCCACATCTGGCTCAGCATTTTTGCAAGCGACGATTCCACAAGGTAAGCACTATGATTACCGAGTTGATGCCAGTCAGTTTGCGCCATTTGCAGCGCTGCAATATCGCAGTACACGGTGGCAACTAGATTTTGGCGCACGCTATGAACATTTAGAATATGATTATCAAAATCATATGCTTGCTGGGCGCACCAAAGAAGATGGCAGCACCTGTGCCATGGGTGGTTGTAGATACTCCCGTCCAGCCAGCGGCCAAACAACATTCAGTGAGCTTTCACCAAAGTTAGCAATAAGCTATCAAGTAAATGGCGACCTCATTGCCTACACCAACATCGCAAAGGGCTACCGGGCGCCACAAACTTCGGAGTTATACCAGCTGCAACGAGCGCAGCAAATAGCCGATTTAGACAGTGAAACACTCAACAGCATCGAGATGGGTGTAAAGGGGGCTTACAACGACATACAGTTTACATTGGCCGGTTATGTGATGAATAAAGACAATGTCATCTACCGCGACAGTGACTTTTTCAATGTCAGTCAGGGGCAAAGTAAGCACCGAGGACTCGAGTTAGAATTGAGCTACACCCTAACGGATGACTGGCGTCTAGAAACAGCAATCAGCAATGCTTTGCATACCTATGAGCATGAGCAAATATCGGGTGAGCAAAATATTAAAGGCAATATCATGGATACCGCTCCTCGATGGGTGGCAAATAGCCGCATCAATTGGCAAGCCTCAGATGCGTTGATGATATCGTTACAGTGGCACCACATGGATAACTATTTTACTGACGCAGAAAATCAGCACAGTTACGAGGGCCACGACGTATTTGCTTTGCGAGCAAACTGGCAACTGAGTGAGCAATGGCAAGCCACTATGCGTATCGAGAATCTATTTGATGAGCGCTATGCAGAGCGCGCTGATTACACCACCTTCAGTGGCGATAGATACTTCCCAGGTAAACCCAGAACAGCATTAGTCACCTTGCGCTATCAGTGGCAATAACCGGGTGCATCATGAAGGCGCATATTCGTTAAGCGTGAGTGAATACGCGCCTTATATGACTAAAATACCGCTTTATTGATCCACAAGTGCACGGCAATGCTGGCAACGTAACCCAGAGCAATCACAGGTGTCCACTTTAGGTGCGATGCAAATGAATAATAGCCTCGCGCTTGGCCCATCAGTGCCACGCCTGCGGCAGAGCCAATAGACAATAAACTACCACCAGTGCCCGCAGTGAGCGTGATCAACAACCACTGACCATGGGACATGTCAGGCTCCATCGACAGCACTGCAAACATCACCGGAATGTTATCAATAACCGCCGACACCACACCGAGAATACTGTTTGCTAAGGTCGCACTCATGTTGCCGTATAACGACTCTGAAAGCAGGCTGAGATACCCCATAAAACCAAGCCCGCCAACGCACAGCACAATGCCATAGAAGAATAATAAGGTATCCCATTCGGCTCGTGATACTTTGCTGAACACATCAAATGGCACCACGCTACCAAGTTGCGATAGCCGCTTTTGATCTCCTTGACGCTCAGCCATGGCACGTTTACGCGCCAAAGAGCCTGGCAAGGTCATACGTAGGTAATAGCCAAAGAATTGCAAATAACCCAAGCCCATCATCATGCCAAGCACAGGCGGCAGGTGCAGTACGATATGGCATGCAACGGCTGTAGCAACGGTTAACAAAAATAACGCTGTAATGCGCAGCGCACCGCGTTTTAATTCAACGTCGTTGTCGACACTTGTCGGAGTGCGGTTTTCAATAAAGAAGCTCATCACAATGGCAGGCACTAGGTAGTTAACAAGCGATGGTATAAACAAGCGCAAGAACTCGGTAAAGGTCACCTGCCCCGCTTGCCACACCATAAGCGTAGTAATATCACCAAACGGACTAAAAGCACCGCCCGCATTCGCTGCAACCACAATGCTCACGCAACACAACGCCACAAATTTTTTGTCGTGCTCAGCAACTTTCATTACCACAGCGCACATTAACAGTGCTGTGGTTAAGTTATCCGCCACAGGAGAGATAAAAAATGCTAACGCGCCTGTGATCCAAAACAATTGCTTATAGGTGAAGCCTTTTTTAAGCAACCATGCGCGCAGGGCATCAAACAACCGCCGCTCTTCCATGGCATTGATATAGGTCATTGCTACGAGTAAAAAGAGCATGAGCTCAGCAAATTCAAGTAGGTTATGGCGAAACGCTGACTCCACCACAGCAGCATGCTCAGTGGGGTAGACACTGGCGATGATAATCCATATCAAGCCTGCAGCAACCAGTACAGGCTTAGACTTGCGCATATGCAGCTTTTCTTCAGCCATGACCAAGATGTAGGCAATAGTGAAAATAATGAGCGCCGCGTAACCGGCAGTGGTGGAAGTGAGGTTCAAATTCGCCGTGCTTTCCTGTGCCGCCACAGCAGAAAACGAGCACAGCAAGGTGATAAGTGTAATTATTATTTGCTTCATAGCTGCAGTGGGCTCGGTGCAGGCCCTTTTCTCCTAAAAATAAATTGAGTGATGTTTGGTTTATTTACGGTATCGGCGCAAAACCACAAATTAACGCCGCCAATTTAAGCTAACACAAAGTCTTAGCTAAAAGATGTAAGCAAAAGGTGTCGCTGTAATTTATTATGAGCAAGTAGCAATCCCCCACAATCGTTGTTAATCAAGTTTAGCAATGAAACCGAATATGCTTGTGCGTTAACGGCCCCTTATCACTATAAAAATTAGCACCCCAATTGAGTTAGCTGCATTTATAAAATCTATTCACTTTATTCTTCTCGCCAATAAGAGCTACCCCATACACTCAGCGCAACAAGTTGCAATCGTGTAACAGTCAATCTACAACTAATGTTCTGTTTAGTGCGAAGGATTGAATATGAAATTTACACATGTTGTGCGCCACGTTGCGTGCGCTCTATCTCTCACCTCAGGGAGCCTATCGATGGCAGCAGAGCTCACCCCCCTGCAGCTTGAAGATGTGTTCGACTTAGAATATGCCAACCAAATCGATATTGCTGATGATGGTGAACAAGTCTTTTTTGTCCGCAACCGCATGGATATTAAAACTGACACCAAGTTCAGCAATATTTGGCAAGTAAGCACTGACGATAAAACACTGATGCCAGTGACGAGCGGGTTGCACCAAGACTTCGCTCCAGTATTGTCGCCCAGCGGTGACCGTCTTGCTTTTATTTCAACCAGAGATGGCAGCGCGCAGCTGTACGTGAAATGGCTAAAAACGGGGGCACTGAGCAAAATAAGCAATCTCACCCAAAGCCCTTCTAAACCGACATGGGCACCCGATGGTAAATCCCTCGTCTTTAGTATGTTTGTGCCTGCGCCAGCGAAAAACCCAGTAAACTTGCCCGGCAAACCACAAGGTGCGAAATGGGCAGACCCAGCTGTGTTCATTGACGATGTGTACTATCGTGCTGACGGCGCAGGTTATACCAAAGCGGGCTTTAGCCACCTATTTAGCATCTCTGCCCAAGGGGGAAATGCTAATCAGTTAACCCATGGAGATTTCAATCATGGTGGCACACTGAGCTTTAGTGGTGATGGTAAAACACTTTATTTCTCAGCTAATCGCCATGATGATGCCAAATTAAAACCGATTAATTCAGAAATCTATACGCTGGATCTCGACTCCAAAGAAATTACCGCGCTTACTGACAGGAACGGTCCCGACAACCAGCCCCAGGTGTCGCCCAACGGGCGCTACCTTGCCTACACGGGCTACGACGATAAACGCACTAACTACGAAAACACGCGCCTATACATTCGTGACTTAAAGTCAAGGGACACAAAAAGTATCACTGATGACCTAGACCGCTCGGTTGAAAGCATCCAATGGGACAGCACAAGCAAAGGGGTTTATTTCAGTTACGACAGTGAAGGACAAACCACCCTCGCCTACCAGCCTTTGAAAGGGAAACGCAAATTCATTACCGAAAAAATAGGTAGCACGGCGTTTGGGCGCCCGTATTCAGGGGGTGATTTTGATATCAGCGAAGATGGCGAGATAGCATTCACTCTTGCAGACACTCAACGGCCTGCTGATATTGCTATCACCAAACGCTCCGAAATACGTCGTTTAACACAGCTAAACGACGATGCGCTTGGCCATAAAAATCTAGGTAAAGTTGAAGAGCTGTGGGTGAAATCCCAACATGATGGCCTCGATATTCAGGGGTGGATTGTCTACCCGCCGGGGTTTGATGCTAGCAAGAAGTATCCGCTTATCCTTGAGATCCACGGTGGTCCTGTTGCCAACTATGGCCCTCATTTCAGTGCTGAAGCACAGCTCTTTGCGGCAAAAGGCAATGTAGTTTTATATATGAATCCAAGAGGGAGTGATTCATACGGTAAAGAGTTTGCGCAAACGATTCATCATAACTACCCAAGTAATGATTTCGATGACTTGATGACAGGTGTAGATGCGCTGCTAGCTAAAGGCTTCATTGATAAAGATAAGTTATTTGTGACCGGTGGTTCAGGCGGTGGAGTGTTAACCTCATGGATTGTTGGGCACACAGATAGATTTGCCGCAGCGGTTGTTGCAAAACCCGTTATCAACTGGTTCAGCTTCGTGCTAACTGCTGATTTCTATCCATTTTTTACCGACTATTGGTTCCCTGGCAAACCTTGGGATCACACTGAGCATTACATGAAACGATCTCCTATTAGCTATGTGGGTAATGTTACAACGCCAACCATGTTATTAACCGGAGAAGCGGATTACCGCACCCCAATATCAGAAACCGAACAATATTACCAAGCTCTGAAGTTACAAGGTGTAGATACCGCCATGGTACGTATTCCTGATGCGTCACACGGCATCACCAAGCGCCCATCTAATTTGATGGCCAAAGTCGCTTATATTCTTTGGTGGTTTGAAAAGTACGGAGATAAAGAGCAGTAATTTGGTGGCTCAATGGGAGCAGTGAAGCGCTGCTCCCTTTAACAATCGTCAACAACGAGATTTGTTGTAATTGGCGCGCTAAGCGCAGATGCATCTGGGTAAAAGACTTCTATCATGCAACGTTGATTCGCTGTAGGGAGCGTATCTACATAATAAATTAGGTAGTAAGCCGTGCTAAATGTTGGCCCGGATGATTTACTAATTGCCAAAGAATCATCAAGTTCAAGCAAATTACGCACAGAGCCAACAAACTTGATATGCCCATAATAACCAATGACATCATTGCTACCATCATCATCGGTATCAATATTGAACACGCCAGAATCGACTCCAGTTTGATTTTGTATTAACGCCTTTGCATACACCAACGTATCAAGCGTTTTAAACGCTGCTTCAGCGCTTTGCAAAGCGGCAATACGGGCATCGGTTTTTAAATTTAGCGCTTTGGGTGCCACGGTCACCGCGAGCACTCCCAATAATACAATCACAACGATGAGCTCAATAAGGGTAAAACCGGAACTGGATTTGCGCACGCTATTAGGCCAAGTATCAATACGTTGGATTTATTATAGATACAAAATGAGGTAATAAAAAGATCGTATAAGTCATGCCTACATCTTAGGCATTTTTCTAAGCTCTTTTGTACGCCCTCGCTGTACCTTTTTATCCACGCGTTTACGTTGAGAGCTGCGAGTAGGTTTAGTCGCCCGGCGCGCCTTTTCCACCTTAGTTGCAGCTAAAATAAGCTCTTTCAAACGCGCTAGCGCTTCTTCTTTATTGAGCTCTTGCGTGCGATGGCTTTGTGCTTTGATCACAATCACGCCATCTTTGGTAATGCGGGTATCACGATAGGCGAGCAAGCGCTCTTTATAGAAATCTGGCAACTTCGAGCGATGAATATCAAAACGCAAATGTATGGCTGTCGCCACTTTATTAACGTTTTGACCACCACTCCCTTGTGAGCGAATAGCTGAAAGCTCCACTTCCCACTCATCAATGGTGACATTATTTGATATCTGTAGCATGCCGTGAATGTTATAACTGCAAAGAAGGCATAAGTGTAACATCGCGACTTAATCGGAAAAAGCGCACTTCTTTTTTGTGAACTGCAAAGGGGGTTTACAGAATTTGTAGATGTCCTTATAACGCATATTGGCGATACACTTACGCGCTAATAAAAACAGAAACTAACGCAAACAATAATTAGGGCGTGTTTTAATTTGCAAACCTACCCTGATATTGTGCGGTGGCTTGAGGATATTGCCTCCCAGCCTCGGTTCCAAGCAATGAACTACTAGGAGTCAATAAGATGCAAACTATTTTGGGCGCAAATGGGCAAATAGGTACTGAATTAGCGCAGGTTTTACGCCAAGAATATACGCAGAGTATTCGCCTAGTGAGTCGCAATCCCAACAAGGTTCATCCCAGTGATGAAATCGTCAGTGCTGATCTGCTCGATTATGCGCAAACTGAGCGCGCCATTGCGGGCTCTCATATTGTTTACCTATGTGCAGGAATGCCGATAGATTCGGCGCTTTGGTTAAAGCAATGGCCCATCATGATGGCTAATGTCATCAAAGCGTGCGCGCACCATAAAGCAAAACTTGTGTACTTTGATAATACCTACATGTACCAACAAAGTGCGCAATTGCAGAGCGAGTCATCACCTTTTGAGCCCCATGGCAGCAAAGGCCATGCGCGCGCTCAAGCAGCACAGATGTTATTAACCGCGATGGACAACCATCAAATCGAAGCCATGATCTGTCGTGCGCCTGAGTTTTACGGCCCGAGCAAAACCCAAAGCATCACCAACGCAACGGTATTAGACAAACTAAAATCAGGCAAAAAGGCACTCGTTTTTATGCGCGACGATACCCTGCGCACTTTGATTTATACACCTGATGCAAGTAGAGCAATGGCGCTACTGGGTAATACTCCTGATGCTTATAATCAAACGTGGCACCTCCCCTGTGACGACAATCGCCTTACCTACGCAGAAATAATTACTCTTGCACAAAGTATATTGAATCGTCCTTGTGGCTACACTGTTTTAAAGCCTTGGCAACACACCCTAATTGGCCTATTTAACAAGCAAGTACGTGAAACCAAAGAGCTGTTAGGGCGATACACTGCAGATAACCTCTTTGATTCGACAAAATTCAAAACACGCTTTCCTGATTTTGAAATCACACGCTATGAAGCAGGGCTACGTCACACCTTATTGGATGTGGACTAAATACAATTTTAGCGCGTATCAATCTGCTCGATAGGGGCACAACTAAGTGTGCTTCTTGGTCTACACTTAACCGCTAAACCAATAACTTACAGGACATGGATATGAGCTACCAAGGCAATGACCACATCCCCAAAGAAGCCTTTGATTGGTACGACGAATATGCGCATGGCTTAATGGACAGGCGCACCTTTATGAAGAAGTTAGGTACCCTAGTCGCAGCAGGTTACTCCATGGCGCTACTCACCAGCGCACTGCTGCCAAACTATGCACTCGCCGAGCAAGTGTCCTTTAACGACCCAGACATAAAGGCCAACTATACAACCTTTGAATCCCCTAAAGGCCACGGTACTGGTCAGGGCTACTTAGTCATCCCACAAAGCAACAACGCCAGCGACAAAGCCTCCTGGCCTGTTGTACTCGTAGTGCATGAAAATAGAGGCCTGAATCCCTATATCAAAGATGTGGCACGGCGTTTAGCCAAAGCAGGGTTCATCGCTTTCGCACCTGATGCGCTGTATCCGCTGGGCGGTTATCCGGGCAATGACGATGATGGCAGAGCAATGCAGCGCTCTATGGATAGAGAGAAAATTCAGAACGACTTCGTCGCCGCCGCCCGTTTCTTAAAAGCACATCCCTTAAGCAATGGCAAATTGGGTGCGGTGGGCTTTTGTTTCGGTGGCTACATTGTCAATTATCTTGCCGCTGTAGAGAGTGATTTGCTAAGCGCAGGCGTGCCTTTTTATGGCACCCCAGCGAGCGAAGCACTGCGCAAGAATATTAAAGCGCCCTTACTCATCCAGCTTGGAGAACTTGATGAGCGCGTAAACAACACGTGGCCCGATTATGAAAAAGACTTGAAGGCGCAAGGAGTTCCTTACCAAATGCATATGTATAAAGGCGCCAAGCATGGCTTTCATAATGACTCCACAGCCCGCTATGACAAAGAGAATGCAGAGCTGGCGTGGCAGCACACCCTCGCGTTTTTTAATACGCATTTACTCCTTTAAACAACGCTATTGAGAAACATGGGGCTAGACGCCCCTTTTTATTTCCGAACTACTCGGTTGTTTATAGGCGCTATTGCGCGCCATAATAACGTTTTGTGTCATCAAGTTAGTGTCATCATGAGTTATCTATTAGCAACCACCTTACTGTGGGCTTTTTCTTTTAGCCTTATCGGCGTTTATTTAGCAGGACAGGTAGACCCTTGGTTTTCTGCGCTTACTCGCATTGCACTGGCAACGTGTGTGTTTTTACCCTTTTTACGTTTACAGCAATTAAACACTCATTTGGCGCTAAAACTAATGGGCATCGGCGGCATTCAACTCGGTTTGATGTATGGTTTTTACTACCACTCATTTTTATTTCTAACTGTGCCCGAGGTGCTGCTCTTCACAGTCATGACCCCGCTTTATGTCACCTTGCTAAATGACGCGTTAGATAAGCACTTAAATCTTGGTTTCTTAGCTGCGGCATTGCTTGCGATTATTGGCGCCGTGGCGATCCGTTATGATGGCATCAATCAGGGCTTTGTTATCGGCTTTGCCATCGTTCAAGCTGCTAACCTGTGTTTTGCCAGTGGTCAGGTCTTGTATAAGCGACTGATGCGCGACCATGCCCATGTGTCACAACACCAAGTCTTCGGCTGCTTCTTTATTGGCGCTTTGCTGGTTGCGTTATTGAGTTATGCCCTATTTGGCAATAGCGAGCAACTTCCACACACACCAACCCAATGGGGGGTTCTGATTTATCTGGGTTTAATCGCTTCAGGAGTGGGTTATTTTGCATGGAATAAAGGGGCTACTCAGGTAAACGTAGGCACCCTGGCGGTCATGAATAACTTGCTTATTCCCGCAGGGATTCTGGTTAACGTCCTGATATGGAATCGTGATGCCGATATCGTCCGCTTGAGTATAGGTGGCGCAATTATCATGCTTGCTTTGATTATTAATGAAAAATACTTCAACAAGCCCAATAAGGCTTAATGTTGGCAAGGGGGTTTACACCCCCCGTGTTTTTTCTACAGCATACTTTTTAGAACATCATCCTTACGAATGAAGTGATGGTACAACGCAGCACACGCAAATCAGCAACAACAAAGCACTAAGATAATGGGTCATTTTGAGTATCCATATTTCGTTTGATATTAAAGATGAGATCAGAAAATACGTGTCATTAGACCTACTTGGGTAGTATTTTATTTCAGCTTATTCTAGGGTCTGTTGACCTTTTCTGTGTGTTTTTGCAGCTGTCATTGGGGCCTCTTGGCAAGGGAGAGCCTGCGTCGCATAGTCGTTCTATGTAAGTCAGGCGAAAACGCAGAAAAAACACCCCAATGGCGCTGCCCAATGGGGTCAACCAAAGACTTACTTCAAAGGTCAACAGACCATAATAATTGTCTGACACGCGCCTGCAGTTGCGGGATAACATCTAGCTCAAACCAAGGATTGCGCTTAAACCAACGATTATTACGGGGGCTTGGGTGTGGCAAAATAAGTTGTTCAGGCCAGCTTGAACGCCAATCTTCAACGGCCTCAGTGACTGTTTTATAGCCCCTTTTGCTGTGATAATTCATAGCGTATTGACCCAAAACCAGCGTTAGTTTTCGATCTTTTAACTGGGTTATAATATCAGCGCGCCACGTTTGCGCGCACAGTGGCATAGGAGGCAGATCACCACTTTTGCCTGTACCAGGGTAGCAAAATCCCATCGGCAAAATAGCAAAATACTTGCTGTTATAAAATTGCTCACTCGTCACCCCTAACCATTGTCGCAATCTATCCCCGCTGGGATCGCAAAAGGGCCGCCCATGTTTATGAGCTCTTATTCCCGGGGCCTGCCCGGCAATCAATATGGGAGCTTCAGGGTTGAACTGCACAATCGGCTTGGGGTCCATGGGCAAAGTGTCACGGCAAAGCTGGCAGTCTTTAATGTCATCAATCAAGGCCATGCGCCCTCCCCTACGTGTATAAGCATCCCATTCTCGCCCTTTACACGTGCATTAATGTTTGCTGTAGATCATCATTTTACTAACTCTACTGCCTTGATGACTCATCAATACGCAGATCAGCATTTTACTAACTTAGCCCAGAGCGTCTTCACTTTTGAGGTAGGTATTTTGTTTAAAACTAACAGCAAGTGTCAACACGACCTAGTGTCGTCATGTAGCAAGCTTGGTGAACATCAAACGATGCGATTTATTCGCATGTGAATACTGAATCTAAAGGTTAAGTGAATGACTATTTTGTGAAAGTACAGATCAGTTTTTTACTAACTCATGACTGACAGGTTAGTAAAAAACTGATCTGTAAACCCCCTTTACAACTTTTTTAGTAGTTTATTGCTCCACTATAATCAGCTTATCTGAAGCAAAGCCCCGTTGTGATAACTCTTGTTTGAAGTCATCAATAAGTGCCTGTTCTACCTCAGGCGTTCGAGCTAACAACCATGCATAGTCAGTGTTGTAGCCGCTAATATAAGCGTACTGATATCCTTGTTGGTCGAGTTTGAAAATAACATAAGACGAGTAAAACGGGCCAAAAAACGACACTTGCAAATGCCCTACATTATCACTACCGACAAACTTAGCTTTTCCCTCAGCGCTGGACCACTGCCCCTGTTGTGCATCAAAACCCTTGTTTAATACCTTAACCGTCCCGTCTTCATTGATGCTGTAGGTGGCTGTTACTTTTGACAGGCCCTCCTCAAATGAGTGCGGCATGCGCGCAATTTCATACCAAGTGCCCGTATATTTTTGCAGGTCGAAAGGGGTCACCGGAGCGACTTGCTCAGGCATGGAGGTGCAGGCGCTCAGCATCAAGGTTAGTAAAATAATGATCTTATTACGCATCGAAGGTCCTCTTCTTAAAGTAATTTATTGATATGAAGTAGATTATTTTGTCATCCATCGTTACGATTACGAGCGAGTCGACGTCGTATGTACGCTCATAAAACTAGATTGGTTTAACGCGTTAGTAAACTTCGGCACGTGTAACAGATCAAATTTTTACTAAGAGTATTTAAATTATGCACCACAGCATTGGGTTTGGTGATGAGAAAGCTACTATTAGAGTCTATGTTAAAAACCGACCAAGGCTAATTCAATACCAACAACTCGATACGGTTTTGCCATTGAATAAACACTTGATTGAACAGATTAATAGCGAAGCTGGCAACGGCTGGCGCAAAGTATTTAATGTGTATGCTAAGTGGCTTTTTACGCTACAACCTAAATCGCTTTCATTGAACTGTGTGCAATCATGGCAGCAATTGCGCGATGAATGTCTTCTCAGTGCAAAATCGAAAACAGCTTTGCTATTTAGCGACCCAGATCTCAGCACAGCGGCATTGCATGTGATAGCCGGTCGTCAACATGCTAAAGAACTGAGTGGTGACTCTTCACTTGGTATAAATCTGATCTGGCTCAATGATGAATTTGCTATAGATAAAGAAAATAACGTTATTGTTTGTCCTTATTTTGACTACAGACAACTAAGTAATGTAAAAATAGAGACGTTATGCCAGCTCATTGATCATAATTTAAATGCGTAGCGTAATGAAAATTGATTTATAGACCTCGGCAAAAACACGTGATTAGGTAGAGCGCTGGATCAATGATGTGCTGAATTCATTAAAATTGTTCTTATGTAATTATTGTACTTAGAAAAAGTTTAACGACGTGAGCACGATAGTTTTCAAGTGAATTGGTATTAAGCACAGTGTTAAAACTGAGCTACACTAGAAAGATTGCAACGAATTTAAGGGATTATGTGAGAGTACTAGTTGTTGACGATATGCCTCTAATGCGCCATGTATTGACCAATATGCTACGTAAATTAGATTTTAAACACGTGGATGAGGCAACCAATGGTGAGCAGGCTCTAAAGATGCTCAAGAAGAAAAGGTATAACCTCGTTCTGACCGATCTGCACATGCCTAAAATCAGTGGCAAAGACCTGTTCCTAAGTATCCGAGCCAATGAAAAATGGAATGATATCGCAGTTATCGTTGTCAGTTGTGAGGATCAAAAAGAAGTGGTGACAGATCTCATTAAAGCAAAAGTCGATGGCTTCATTGTGAAACCATTCAACTTTGCGACCTTACAAAAACAGCTGGATTTAGTTTTTAAAGAAGACCAAAAGGCTACTCACAGCTGATTGCATACCCTGCAAAACTCAATGCTTTGAAGTAGCAATGAGCCACACTAAAGCCACTATCGTCTAGCAATTGCGCGAAGCGCATTCGATCGAGTGCGAAAAATGACGTAGCAAATGACTGACGAGTGCGCTCAACGCCAATGTCAGTTAGCCCGAGTTGTTGGCACACAACAAATTGCGCGTCGCGCTCGAACTGAGTTTCGGGCTTCATCAGATCAGCTATCCACAACCAAGCGTTATTGTGCAAATGTGCACGAATGTGTTTAAGCAACTGTGCTTTTCCACCATCATCAGCAATGAAATGCATGACTAACAGGCATATAGCGCCGTCAAAGGCCCCTTCTAAGCCCTCTAATGAACCAAGGTGACACTTTACCCTGCTGTGCACTCCCGCTTCGTTAAAACGCTGCTGAGCGATATCTAGCATATCGCGCG
This sequence comes from Pseudoalteromonas maris, assembly GCF_049257235.1. Classification (NCBI taxonomy): domain Bacteria; kingdom Pseudomonadati; phylum Pseudomonadota; class Gammaproteobacteria; order Alteromonadales; family Pseudoalteromonadaceae; genus Pseudoalteromonas; species Pseudoalteromonas maris. Next base: position 139,191 of record NZ_JBMMUF010000008.1, on the reverse strand, counting down.
AAATATCTTGCGCCACAAACTGCATCTGTGGGTTTTCTTTGGCCAGTTCAAGCACTTCTTTACCGGTTCCGGCTCCTACAACCAACACCTTGGCATCCGCTTTGAGCTGCACCTGACATTGCGCCCGAGTAAGTTGGTGCAGTAACTCATAACCGGGTACAAGACGCTGAATACGGCTGTCATAATGTATCGCTTCATCACCTGTAAATGTCGGCATTAGACCTCCTTTATTTACTCACAGCTCACCTGTGAATAGCCTCCTGGGCGTTTGGTTACCTTAATTTGCGTGGCAACGCGTTCGGTAAGCTGAGCGATATGCGAAATAACGCCAACTTTGCGCCCTTGCGATTGCAAGTTATCCAACGCGTCCATGGCCACATCTAACGTCTGCGCATCCAACGTACCGAAGCCTTCATCAATGAACAAGGATTCTATTTTAACCTTATTGGATGACAAAGAAGCCAGTCCTAGAGCCAATGCGAGTGAAACCAAAAATGACTCGCCGCCAGATAACGTATTTACGCTGCGCTGTTCATCTGCCATGTCTTGATCGATGATGGCGATATCAAGGGTACCCGCTATTCTCGTTAACCGGTAGCGTTTCGAAAGACTTTGTAAATGCTGATTAGCATACGCCAGCAAAATGGCAAGGGTTTGGCTTTGCACCAAATTACGTAAACGCTTACCTTGCGCGTCACCGAGCGCACTGTTGAGCACGCTCCACGTCTCCAGTTGCGCCTGCAACTGCTGTAGTTGCTGCGCCTTATCGGCCAGCTGTGCAAGGTTTTGATTATGATTTTCGAGCTTAGCGGCAACCAGAGTCATCGCTTGCTGCACCTCATCAATGTCGCTTTCTACACTGGTGAGTTTGCTTTGAAGCATGGGCAAAGTGAGCTCTGGAGCATGCTGTTGGTGTTTGGTAATGCGCTCCTTGGTGTGCTCAAGTTGCGCTTCAAGGCGTATGCTTTGTTGCTGCAAACGCGCATAGTGTTCAAGCACTTCGCGCACAGCCGCTCTATCTTGAGTTAGTAAATCAATGATCTGCTCTTTAGTTGGCGCAGTGCCGTCTGTAAATGTCTGTTGATGCCATTGGCTAAAGGCGGTATTTGCTTCATCCAAGTCGGCATGTAACTGAGAACAATTTTTTACTAAGTGCGCTAATTCACTGCGCTCATTCGCTAATTGGCTATCCAAACTATGTAACTGTTCTAGCATGCTTTTGTGCGCATCGCTGGCCTTTACCAACGCTGATTCAAGTTCACCCAACAGGACCTTTGGTTGGCGTTCTTTAGCAACAAGCGTGTATCGCTCAGTTAGTAAAACAGTGATCTCTTGCTCTAGTTCCTGTTGCTGCGCGTGTAACTCCTGTAGTGATGAAGATACGGACTCTAACTTGGTAAAATTCTGATCTAATGTATCTTTACCCTGCGCTAAACGTCGCTCAAGCGTCTCTATATCCTCTTGTTGACGCTCGAATTTTTCTTTACTTTTCACCAGTTCAGGCCATATATCACACAAATGGATGACATCGTCCTTCCACCAATCGCACTGGGCAAAAGTAGATGCTAAGCGACTAACATGTGCATCACATTGTGTCTGTGCCGCGTTAATTTCATCACTGAATCGTTGGTACTCACGTTGTTGATTTTGGTGGTGCTGTTGATGCTGGGTAAGTTGGCCTGCAGCTTGTTCAAGCGTCTGTAAGCACTGTGAATACTCAGATCGTAATTTTACTAACTCAGTTTCTCGCTTTTGCTGCTGCGCTAGCTGCTCCTCAATGACCCCTATCGCGTTAGTAAAATACTGATCAGTTAATTCGTCAGGGGCAACCTGCTGCGCAAACACTGACAATAACGCTGTAAGCTCATGCTCTTGGGCAGTTAATGTAGCGAGTTGTTCGTGATTATGTGCCAAACCTTGTTGCGCCAAGCGCTTTGAGGTGTGCAGATCATTGCACTTAGTTAAATACTGATCCAAATTCGCTTTAGCAACACGCACTTGCTCTTTGAAATCAGCTAATAACGCTGCAAAAGCGCTGTCTTTGTGCTCATCGTTGGCATAAGGATGGTGCTGTGAACCGCATACTACACATGGTTCACCATCTACGAGTTGAGTACGTAAATTAGTGATCTGCTCACTCGCACGCAACTGTGTATGTTGATACGCCGCCTCTGCACTCGCCAGTGCTTGTTCAAGTACGCCCTGCTGTGGTGCAAGTTCACACAGCTCTTGCTCATAGGCATGCAGCTGCTCAGTAGCTATGTGCTGTTGCTCGATGAGCTGATTAATCTGTTGCTGCGTGTGATGGCGCTGCGCAAAACGCTCATGTCCTTGATGTAACTCACTGAGTTGCTGCTGCAAACTAGTTGGACATACTTGCGCTGCATGTTGTTGAGCAAGGTCGACCCGGGTATTTAAATCAGATGCACTGGCGCGTAATCGCTCAACCGAGCTGGCCAGTTTAGTCTCTTGTTCCTGCGCATTACTCAGCGTTTGCGAAACAGAGTGTAACTGGGCTTTTTTCTCATCAGTCCCCTTTACTAATCCCATGATTTCATGCCATAGATGGGCATAGTGAGACCAATTTTTTACTAACTCGGCAAGCCAAGGCTGAGCATGGTGTTGCTGTTTGGCTAGCGCTAATTGCGAAGCTAACTGTTGCTGCGATTTTTCAAGCTCAACGACACTGCTATTTAATGCCTGTTGCGTCTGTGTAAGTTGCTGTTCTTGATTTGCTAACTTAGCCAAGCTATCACCTAGCTGTGCTGCCTTCACATCAATAATTGTGGCCTGCTCTAACTGAGGTTTTTGCTCAGTGAGTTCAGCCTGAGCGGATTTGAGCTTTTGCTCAGCTTGATTAAGTTTTGCGCGGGTCTCTGTTAACTGATGTTCCGTGGTACTTTGACGTAATTCGTCGATACGACGTTGCTGCTGTATAAGGCGCTCTGTTAACCGTCGCTCGTTATTAACCACCTCTTCTATTTGCCAACAGTCAGCGCTGAGTTTTGCCTGTGCATAGGGCGCCGCAATTGCCTCCATGTCGGTAGCGTTTTTAGCGAGGGCGTCACGCGAAGACATTAACTCTTGTCCAAGCTGTTGCTCGCTGTGGTACCACTGCATTTGCGCTTTAATGGACTCATGTTCAACTTTGCGCTCGGCTAGCTTAGTGCGTGAATCTGCTAATTCCTCAGTAAAGCTCTGAACTTGCTCTTGTGAGAGTAGATGAACCGCATTCATTGATTGTTGAAACGTCTCTACTTCAGTGAGCTTTTGCTTATAGCCTTCATAGACGCGTTGCCCCACTAATGAGTATTTTTGTGTGCCACTGAGTCGCTCTAGTAACGCAGCACGATCGTCTCCTTGTGCTCGCAAAAATGCCGCAAATTCATTTTGCGCCAACATTACCGCGCGTGAAAACTGATCGAAATTAAGACCTATAAGGCGCTCAATCACCTTCTTTGTTTCAGACTTTGCATCACACACCAATTGCTCACTTGGGAGTTCATACAATGCATGCACAGGTGCTTGAAGTCGGCCTTTAGGGTTCTTTCGTGCCCTGGATACTTTCCACAAAGCTCGATATTGCTTATTGTCGATTGCAGTAAAGTCAACCTGAGCAAATCCGACCCCTGTGCCTCGCCTCAACAGATGCCGAGGGTCGTTCAAGCGTACATTGTCACCATTGAATTCTACTTTCTGAGTACTTTCGTTAGATAGGCGAGCGGTTTTATCATACAAAGCAAGACAAAGAGCATCTAAAAGTGTGCTTTTCCCAGCGCCGGTATCACCGGTTATCGCAAACAAGCCAGTATCACAAAGTGGAGACGCACTAAAATCGATGTCTGCGTCTACAAGGGACGCTAAATTATGGATTTGCAGGCGATTAATTTTCATTAGCACCTCCGAGCTCAACCTCCTCCACTAGGCGCTCGAATAAAGATTTTACTTCTTCAGACATGTCGTTTTTGCACAATTCAGGATGATCTTCTAAAGCAATTTCCAGCAAGCGCGTAGCATCTAGGCGCTCTAACTCTCCAAGGTCTTGCAGTTCAAAGTCAGCTGATTTTTCATCATAGTCCTTACGTACCCGCTCTACCCCACAGAATAAGAGTGACTTATTCAACAGGGCATCCTCTATCTTTGCTCTGAAATCGACGGCTAATTCACTGCTAGGCAAACGCACACGAATATAACCGACTTCGTTTTCAGCCATTTCTATCTCTCGAATGTGTGAGCACACTTCATCAAGGGATAACAGTTCACTCTGGGGCACAAGATGCAACTTTCTAAATTGGGGTATGTAAAGGGGGTTTACACTAATACTCTGATCTGTGTGTAAGTCGACTAACACCACCTGATGTTGGTACTTTCGCTCGGCGAAAGACATCGCGAAGGGTGTACCTGAGTAACGAATATGTTCGTTGTTATTAACTCTTTGCGCTTTATGTAAATGACCCAACGCCACATAACTAGCTTGCTCAGGAAATACGTCACAGCCTATTGCATCTTCGCCACCAATCACCAATGCACGTTCTGAGTCTTCACTCACAGCTGCACCGCGAGCATGCAGGTGACCCAAAGCAACAATATGCGTATTGTCTGTCACATCCACACAATCTAACATGGACTGATAGGCGTTTTTCACTGACATGCTGTAACTTTGTCTCACATCTGCGATGTCGCAGGCGCGTAGATAAGGTAAAGCGAGCACGGCGAGGTGTTGGTCGTCTTTGTGTATATCAATTACACATTGTGACGGATGTTGATGTTCAAAGTGGCCGACCACATGGGTGTTAAACTGAGCCAAAAGAGGCTTTGCCGTAGTAATGCGCTTCGAAGAATCATGATTCCCTGCAATCACGACGATAGACAGTTGTGGATTGTCGGAATTGACTGATTTTATAAACTGATAAAATTGGTTTTCAGCACGAGTAGGGGGAGTGGCTGTGTGGTAGATGTCGCCGCTGATAAGCAGCACGTCGACCTTTTGTTGTACAATTTCCTCACGCAACCAGCTTAGAAACGCGGCGTGTTCGTCATATCTCTCATGATCGTAAAAAAGCTGACCTAAGTGCCAATCAGAAGTGTGTAATAAGCGCATGAATCTATATTATTATCATTCTATGCGCTCACTATATCATGGAAGAAAAAGCGATGTCGTCGTTAAACGCTTAGTGAGTGAGTTGCCACCAGGTTACAAACAACACCGGAATAGCAATGGCAAATGCCATCAATGGTATACGTAGATTGCGTTGATACTGAGATTTTGTTTGCCGAATAGCTGTATTTTCATCGCAAGCAGCGACCTTATCAACGTAATAATAGCCATTATCTAAGTATTGTTTGCAATGCTGCTCATCGGCTGGAATAGCAACCAACTCTTCGTTCTTTTTCAGGACGTAAAAATCCATAGCGCCACCAAATTATTATTCTGCTATGTGCGAATCTAAGTGATCTTCCTTTCGCTTACTTTATAAAACGACACGAGATTTAACCGCTTTCGTTGTCCCTTTTTTATAGATCACAATTTAAAAAAGTGCGAAATTCTAAAATTAAAAGGACTCTGAATGCAACCCCTTTAGAGGGGGGTGAAATAATTTCATTGGCAACCCCCTTTACAAAACGATGCAACAACATGATTTAAATGCATATTTCTACATCCATTAGCATTTTAAAAAGCATAGAATTTAGTAAATTAATGCGCTATTGAACAGCTCACAACGTATACTTAAAAAAATATGAAAAGGGCATGTAATGATACATAGCAAACACACACAGCTGCGTGGAGCAATCTTTGATATGGACGGCACACTGTTCAGTTCAATTCTGGATTTTTCGCGAATAAGAGATGAAATTAACTGCCACCCCAGTGAGGATATTCTAGATTTTGTGGCAAACCTTGACCAAGAAGAAAAGGCTCGCGCTGAGAATATTATATTAGAACATGAATTAGCAGATGCACATCAAGCGAGCTTCTTACCTCGAGTAGAGCAGGCCATTTACCAACTTCACCGACATGACATCCCGATGGCCATAGTGACGCGTAATTGTGAACAAGCCACCCAAATCAAGATTGCCAGAAACCCTCTGCCGATTAATGTGGTTTTGACACGCGATGATGCACCACCTAAACCAGACCCCAGCGCGTTACTTCATATCGCGCAGTTATGGCAAATGAATCCATCCGATCTTATCTACGTAGGTGATTACCGATACGACATTGAGGCCGCACACAATGCAAAAATGCGTTCTTGCTTGTACGCGCCAGACGATTTACCTGAATATGCTCACAGCGCTGATTATGTAATGAAATGCTTCAGTGAGTTACCTTCTATTTTTAAGTTATGTTAAATAGAAGGTTTTTCTTTTTTAACCGACACGTATATCGCTTTTATAAAAACATGGTACTAGCCCATTTTGCCTTGAGTTGATAAAATCATCGCCAGAAATAATATTCAAACTTGAGAGATCGAAAATGGGCAGAGCGTTTGAAGTTCGTAAAAACGCCATGGCTAAAACAGCCGCGGCAAAAACAAAAGTAAACTCAAAGTACGGTAAAGAAATCTACGTCGTTGCAAAAAACGGCGGAGCTGACCCAGAAACAAACCTTTCTCTTCGTCGTTTAATTGATAAAGCTAAGAAAGACCAAGTACCAGCTCACGTTATTGATAAAGCGATTGAGAAGGCCGCGGGTGGAGCAGGGGAAGACTATTCACCAGCTCGTTATGAAGGTTATGGTCCTGGCAATTGCATGGTCATTGTCGATTGTTTAACAGACAACCCAAACCGTACGATTAAAGATGTACGTCTACCATTCACTAAGACGGACTCAAAAATTGGTAGCCCAGGCTGTGTGGCACACATGTTTGACCACCTCGCTATCCTTGGCTTTGAAGGCGATGATGACGAAGCAGTACTTGAAGCACTCATGATGGCTGATGTTGATGTTACTGATGTTGAAGTTGAAGACGGCAAGGTATCTGTATTTGCACCTCACACTGAGTATTTCAAAGCGAAAACAGCACTGTCTGAAGCATTCGAAGGGATTAATTTCGAAGTAGACGAAATCACTTTCGTACCACAAACACACATTGAAATTACGAATGAAGATGACATTGCGAACTTTGAGAAGTTCATGAACATGCTTGAAGACTGTGACGACGTTCAAAACGTGTATCACAACGCGATTGTAGATAAGTAAGCATCTGATTAATTTCAAAAAAAAGCCGGATTAATATCCGGCTTTTTGGTGTAAAGGGGCTTTACACTTATGCACAAAGCGCTTTAAAAACGCGACGATAATGATGCAGTAATGGCTCTGTGTAACCGCTTGGTTGCTCACAACCTTTGAACACCAAGTCCATCGCCGCTTTAAACGCAATACTCTTTTCAAGGGCTTGTTCATCAGTTGCCATAGGCTGGTAGTTTGGATCCCCAGCATTTTGTTCGTCTACGACCTTAGCCATACGTTGCATCGTCATGGTTACTTGCTCAGCACTGCACACACCATGGTAGAGCCAGTTAGCAATATGCTGACTAGAAATGCGCAATGTAGCTCTGTCTTCCATTAAGCCAACGTTGTTGATATCTGGTACCTTAGAACAACCAACCCCTTGTTCAACCCAGCGCACAACATAACCGAGTATCCCTTGGGCATTGTTATCAAGCTCAAGTTGAATGTCTTCTGCCGTTAACGCCTGCTGATTGTCGATAGGTGTCGTCAACAAATCAACCAATGACGTGTGGTCTGCGGGTGCAAGCGTTTGCTGCAGGTCGAATACGTTATATTGATGATAATGCAAAGCATGCAAAGTGGCGGCAGTAGGGGAGGGCACCCACGCCGTGTTGGCACCTGATTGAACGTGGGCAATTTTTTGTTCAATCATCAAGGCAAGCTTATCTGGCATCGGCCACATTCCCTTGCCGATTTGCGCTTTCCCACTCAAACCACATTCTAAACCAATGGCAACATTGCGCTTTTCGTATGCATTAATCCAAGGCTGTTCTTTTATTTTGGTTTTAGGTAACACCATGCCACTTTTCATTGCGGTGTGAATTTCATCGCCAGTTCTATCCAAAAAGCCCGTGTTAATAAATACAACACGCTGTTTTGCTTGTGCTATACAGGCCTTAAGATTCACTGAGGTACGACGCTCTTCATCCATAATCCCCATTTTTAACGTGAACGCAGGTAAATCAAATAGCGATTCGACTTCACTGAAAAGCTGATTGGTAAACGCGACTTCCTCGGGGCCGTGCATCTTAGGTTTTACAATATAGATACTACCATGGCGAGAATTGGCCAATTTAGCTTGGCCATTCACTTGGGGAAGAGCACATAAGGTGGTGAACACGGCATCCATAATACCTTCGAAGATTTCATTACCTTCACCGTCTAAAATAGCCGGATTTGTCATCAAGTGGCCTACGTTACGCACAAACATCAAGCTACGGCCATGCAAGTTAATGTGCGTACCATCTAACTTAGTAAATTGTTGATCCTCATTAAGTGTGCGCTTTAGTGTCTGTTCACCTTTTGTGAATTCACAACTGAGCTCCCCCATCATTAATCCGAACCAATTGCGATATACATGGGCTTTATCTTCACCATCAACCGCGGCGACCGAATCCTCGCAGTCCATAATGGTGGTCAATGCAGCTTCGAGAATAACGTCTTTGATTCCGGCCTTGTCGTCTCTGCCAATACGGTGATGAGGGTCAATGCAGACAATAAAACGCAAACCATTATGTTTGAAAAGTAATGCACTGGGTCGTTGCGGCTGCCCTTGAAAACCAATCAGTTGTGTCTTGTCTGCAAGTGTCACCTGCTGAGAGTCGCCAAGTGTGACAACCAACTCACCGTTATTAATGGCATATTCGGTACTTTCGATATGAGATCCACTGTGCAAAGGTAACGCACTATCTAGAAACTGACGAGCATAAGCCATCACCTTAAAACCGCGCACTGGGTTATATTGACCGCCTTGCTCAGCCCCTTCTTCCTCGCCAATAACATCGCTGCCATACAACGCATCATACAGAGAGCCCCAGCGGGCATTCGCTGCGTTAAGTGCAAAGCGTGCATTACTCACCGGCACGACCAGCTGTGGACCAGCCATGGTGGCTATCTCTGCATCAACGTGGGAAGTTTCAATTTGCACATCTTCAGGTGCGTCGACGAGATAACCTATTTCTTTAAGGAAGGCAGTATATTCATCCAGGTTATGCTCGGTATGTTGTTGATAGTAGCTATCAATCTGCTGTTGTAAGGTGTCACGCTTTGCTAAAAGCGCTTTATTGATGGGAGTCAGTCGGGTAACGATATCTGCCACACCTTGAAACAGAGTGTCTGCATTAATCCCTACATGAGGCAAAACCTCTTGCGTGATGAACTCATACAGACAAGCGTCAATAGACAAGCCGCTGTGAGAGATGCGCTGTGCCATGATCAATTCCTTTAAACGAGAAAGTGTCATTTCACTGTAACTTAAATCACCCGAATGTGAACTGTTTAACCATTCACTGAAAATATAGCCACAATAACAACTATAAATTTAATAAATCACAAAAAAAGCGCCTAGTGTAAAAAAAACAACGCGGCAACCTCTCACCTTGTTCCGCACTGTATAACCGTTACTCGTTCAAAGGATACGCATTATGAAACATTACAACGCACAGATAGATAATCTCGCTACGCTTTGCCAGCAAAATGGTCCCGCATGGAGCACAATTAGCCCAGAGTATGCAGCACGTATGCAGTTACAAAACCGCTTTAAAACAGGGTTAGATATCGCCAAATACACAGCTAGGGTAATGCGTGAAGACATGCAAGCCTATGACGCAGATTCAAGCCAATACACACAGTCTTTAGGGTGTTGGCATGGCTTTACCGCTCAGCAAATGCTAATGGCTATCAAACGCCACCAAAAAACAACAAAGCGCAGCTATGTATACCTCAGCGGCTGGATGGTCGCGGCGTTGCGTTCTGAATTTGGTCCGCTTCCTGATCAAAGTATGCATGAGAAAACGTCGGTACCCGCACTCATCGAAGAAATTTATACCTTCTTAAAACAAGCAGATGCTCGTGAACTGGATCACCTTTATCGCGACCTCGACGCCGCACGTCAAAAGGGAGTGGATACCAGCGCTATTGAGGCTCAAATAGATAATTTCGAAACCCATGTGGTACCCATTATTGCCGATATCGACGCCGGCTTTGGTAACGAAGAAGCGACTTACTTATTAGCCAAAAAGATGATTGAAGCCGGTGCATGCGCCATCCAAATCGAAAACCAAGTATCGGATGCAAAACAGTGTGGTCACCAAGCGGGGAAGGTTACGGTTCCTCACGAAGACTTCTTAGCGAAAATAAATGCTGTTCGCTATGCATTTTTGGAGCTGGGTGTTGATGACGGGATTATCGTTGCGCGAACTGACTCTTTAGGCGCAAGTTTGACTCAGAAAATTCCGGTAAGCAAAGAGTCTGGCGACCTCGCAAGTCAATATATTAGCTTCTTGGATGCGCAACCTATCAGCAGTGCGGATGAGCTAGCAGACAATGAAATGGCGATTAAACTCAACGGTCAGCTATGCAAGCCAGTACGACTTGATAACGGCTTGTATCAATTCCGTGCGGGCACGGAAAAAGACCGTGTTGTTCTGGACTGTGTTACTAGCTTGCAACACGGTGCAGACCTTCTATGGATTGAAACAGAAAAGCCTAATGTGCAGCAAATTGCAGAGCTCGTTAACCGTGTACGAGAGCACGTTCCAAATGCTAAATTAGTGTACAACAACTCACCGTCGTTCAACTGGACACTTAAATTCCGTGAGCAAGTTTACGCACAATGGCAACAAGAGGGCCGCGACTTAAGTGCCTACCCAGACCCAAGTGCAGATGCAAAAGTATTAATGGACATCAGTTTGGATAATTCCGAACTCGCTAGTGCAGCGGATGAACTGGTGCAGAACTTCCAACGCGATGGCGCGCGTGAAGCTGGTATCTTCCACCACCTGATCACCTTACCTACATACCACACTGCGGCACTGAGCACTGATATTCTTGCCGAAGGTTATTTTGGTGACTTAGGTATGCTCGCTTACGTACGAGATGTCCAGCGCCAAGAGATCCGTCGTGAGCAAGCCTCGGTGAAACACCAAGACTTAGCAGGGTCGAACATTGGTGACACGCATAAAGAGTACTTCTCTGGCGAAAATGCGCTTAAAGCAGGTGGCGAAGCCAATACCATGAACCAGTTCTAATCAAAGTGTGTTGCAACCAAGAGCCCAATTGGGCTCTTTTTTTGGATCAGCATTTTACCCAGTTTACCTAAACCGGATTAGTTGCCAAAAAACCATTGATTGTGTTGCGCCTTACCAGCGTGTTTTTAAAGCGTGCGTTGGCTTGTTTTGACAAGGTAGAACCTGCGCCCCTTTGTCATTATGTGTAACTTAGGGGATAACACAGAGAAAATACTCCACTGGTAGCGCCTTGAGGACTCAAACCACTTTTTTACTAACTGTATTGAAGCGAAATTTTAACGCAAACCACATTTTTACTAACTCCACAGACTATCTCAGACCACTTTTTTACTAACTAAAAAGGCCATCAACTAGATGGCCTATATTTTTTGTAATACCTCAACATCACGCTCTAAGCTTGATTACGCCTAAGCGGCACAACATCAGAGCTAGCCAATGACAACATTTCCTTCTCAGAATTGGCATGGGCTCGAGCGAGTGCATTCAAACGCTCTTTGACTTCCTGTGCTAGGGTGGACTGTTCGCTTGCAGCGGTATTAAGGCGGGCTCGAATTTGCTGTGATGCGGTGTGAGTCGCATCCTGCTCTAGGTTGTCTATGGATATCCCTTCTTGTGCCATCATTTGCGTAAGGGATTCAGAGGGTAAGTTAAGGGCCTTCACAGCAATATCAACAGACTCTTTGAAAGCCACACGTTGCGCCAAAGTCAAAGAGGACAACGCCTGTTTTAGCCTGCCATAATCCAAAAACAACTGCCCTAAATGACTTTGGATGATTGATTGAGCAGCTTCATTGTCTGCGCGTTTATTAACAATAGGCGCGTCAACCAGCAGACCTTCCTCACGCATTTTTTCAATGAGCGCTGTCGATGGCATTTTCAAGTCAGTAAAAACCTGATCCAAGTTTCGCTTCAAACGGATCGCTTCAAGCATACTCAAACGTGCAAATGCATGACTGAGGTTATGATAATCCGACAGTATTGCAAACATACCTATTCCTTTATCAAAGTTAGGGAGGCAAGCATCAGGGCTCGCCTCGCTGTTTAACATTCAAAGAACCCAGACTTCAACTCGTCGATTACGTTCTCGCCCTAGCGCTGAGTCGTTATTAGCGACCGGCAAGGATTCTCCAAACCCTTGCGTATCAAATACGCTTATCCCCCTGGCGCTCAGTTCATTTGCAACTGATACGGCACGCTGATTGGATAATAATTGATTCTTACTCATATCACCGGAGTTATCTGAAAAGCCCATTAGCACCACTCGTTTGCTCGGGTTGTCTTCCAAAAACGCCAGTAACCGCTGTAAATCTCGCTTGCCCTTGTTGTCCAACTGATCACTGCCAAAGTGAAATCTAAATGTCAGGGATAGGCGCTGACCTTGGGCCGCATATTGTTTATAAAGCGCAGGCGCAAGGGGTGGCGCAATGACTTTCTCAACATGGATGTTCTGAGAGATAAGTCCGGTATCAGACACAATCTCTTGCCCGCTGTGCGAGATAGCAAAGTGAGCAAAATCTTTAACGAACATGTCGGCCGTGGTCGGAGTGTAAAGATAAAGGCGGCGTGACAAGGCATAATCTTCGGTGCCTATGGTGAACCGAGTAGGATAAATAGGCGCGGTTTGTTGCCCTTCTGACACGGCAATGGCTTTGTTATATAAAATATAATTAAGACCGATAAAGCCGATAGCGAGCTCATCTTGAGATACCTGCTCTGAGAGTTCTGAACTCGACTCATAACGCTGTGCTGATGTACTAAGCTGAGCTTGATGCTTTTTTAATACAAGGGATTTAAACGTATCCCAGGTCCCAGATTTCGCATCTCGGGCATACAGATTAATCGCCCCTGATTTTCCACCAAGTTCCTGCCAGTTGCTAATTTTCCCTGAGAACACGTCTGCTAGTTGTGCGGTGGTTAAATGACTTATGGGGTTATTTTGATTCACTATGACCGCCAAGCCATCAAGCCCAATAATGTGTTCATTACCGACTTGCGAAAAATCTCCAAACTGATGTTTGAGTTGTTCGACCTCTTTGGCTTTCACTTGTCGAGATGACATGGCCATATCAGCACTTCCAGAGAGGATATCAGCAAACCCCGTGCTAGAACCATGGGCATGAAGCTCTATAAAATATGGCTTGTCATCTAATTTATAAAACAATTCGCGCTCCACACTTGTATCACCTTGATGCCATGTAAGGTCGGTTGCTCCTTTTTGTTCTAAGTAGCTTTGTAACAACGCCGGAGCAAGTTTTTCACCAATTGTATTTGAACCATGAATATGAAAAGCCAATTTGGGTTGCATTAGAGGTGCCTTGGCAGAGCGCTCACTCACTTTACTCACAGGCTGTTGCGGTGCCATTTGCTTTGACTCTTTAATCGGCTGCAACTGATTAGTAAACAACAAGAAATAAGAGGCGATAAACACAACAAGTGTCACTAACAATCCTGTTACTAAAATAGACCGCGAGATTGTGCCTTTGGCACTAGAGGGGGTTGAGCTTTGAGTTGGCGTGTGGTGGGACTTTTTTATTGCTGCAATAATATCATTTACCACTGGGTCTTCTAGCAAAGTTAACTCGCTAAGCACGAGAGTGCGATAAGATTCATTACGATTAAATTTTTCGGCAATAATTTCGATGCCGTATTTATTTTGCACTACACTTTGAAGTTCATTTAGCTGCTGAGTCCAAGAGGGTTGATGATGCGTGTTCATGTGTTAGCCCATGTTTATTTTTGAGCCAAGAATAGAGTAGTTAAATGACACTTTTATGAAGTGTAAAGGGGGTTTACGCCCCTGTTTTTAATTTAGAAACAACAGGTTACGCAAAAAGAGACTAGGGAAGGGCAATGGTAAAGCTATCAGGATGGCTGTTTATTTGCAGTGCAGCGGCGTTCACAGGCGCAGCACTGCTTGGTGAGTTTTGGGCACTCTATGTGTTGGCAAGTCTGTTTTTTATTATCGGCATCGTGCAACTTGCACGGACAAAAGCTGAATAACTAATCACATTGTTTTAATTCAAGTTCCGCCTTTTCAGTCAGTGATTCGGGTAATTCTTTTTGCACAGCAACACCGAGTTCCTTGAAGTCATTCGCCTGTTTAATGAGGTTACCTTTACCACTGTATAATTGCGCGAAGGCTTTATCGTAGGTTTCACGCGCTTTGTCTAACTGCTTTCCAACGCCTTCCATAGATACCAAGAAACTATTGAGCTTGTTGTAAAATCGCTCTGCGCGTTTTGCTAGTTCTTGAGTATGTTTTGATTGGCTTTCGAAGCGCCATAGCTGCTTAACAATGTTGAGGCTGGTAAGTAACGTGGTCGGCGTTGCAACCAAAATATTCTTTTCAATTGCGCGTTGATACAAATCAGGTTGAAACTTTAGGGCTTCAACAAACGCACTTTCTATGGGCACAAACATAATGACTACTTCAGGCGAGTTTAGCTGCTCTAGGCGATAGTAATCTTTCGCTGCTAATTCATTAATACGATCGTTGACGGCCTGAACATGATCGGCCAGCGCTTGTGCCGCCTCAAACTCAGATTCGGCGTTAACATAACGGGTATAGGCGTTCAGTGACGTTTTAGCGTCAATAACGATATGACGCTGTTGCGGCAAATAAACGACAACATCAGGGCGGAATCGGCCTTGTTCGGACTCTAAGCTCACTTCACGGCGGTAATCTTCATTTAAACGCAGCCCAGCGCTGTCTAAGACGTTTTCTAGCATCAACTCGCCCCAGTTACCCTGAGTCTTCTTTTGTCCTTGTAGGGCGTTAGAGAGGCGCTCAGCTTGCTCTGTGATTGACTGATTGAGTTTTTGCAGATGCACAAGCTCTGTTTTTAACGCTGCGCGCTGTTGCAACTCTTGGCTATGAATGTGCTCCATTTTATCGCGAAAACCTTTGAGCTCACCTTGCACGGGTTTGAGAAGTTGCTCAATACTTTCTTGATTCAAGTCTTTAAACTGTTTCGACTTGTCCTCAAACAATTTATTCGCCAATACAGAAAATTCTTGTTTTAAGGTCTCTTTTGATTCTTGAAGTAAGGCTAACTGCTGTGCAAAGTGACTTTCTTTTTGCTCCAGAGTTGCTTTTAGTGATTCATATCGGCCATGGAGTAAGGTCACTTTTTGTTGTAATTGATTCGCTGAGTCACGCTCCGCTGCAACTTGTTGTTGTGCCTCACTGTAACGATGGTGTGCATGCTCTAGTTGATTGTTTAAATCTGTGAGTTGCTGTTGGTGGTGCCCAGTCGCAGAGACTAATTGCATTTTCAGACGGCGCACGCGTAAAACAAGATAACCGGTAGTAAGGCTAAAACCAGCAAGGCATGCTAGCAGTGCAGGGGAAGAAGCGGATAAAAAGTCGAACATACCTATCTCACACTCATTATTATTCTTTATTTGGTGATATTACTCATTGTATCAGCAAAGTACGGTTTTATAGATCTTATACCTATTGTACATAGGAAATTTTAACAACATGAGCACGCTATTTAGCCTTATTGAATGATCATCTATTTAAGTTGATTGGTATAAAACCGAGGCAAAAAAAGCCAGCTTAGTCAGCTGGCCTTAAATTCATTTTTAATCAGGGAAATCAACATAGGGTGCTTGCGTGGCAAGCATAGATATAGAGTGCGTATTCACAGTTAAGTTCAAAGAATTTTAGACTTTTTCTGAACTTTCTAAGTTCAGCATTTCAAGCAATTGATTATCATCAATTTTTTTATCCGACAATAAACTACCATTGAGTAATTCATCCACCAAATGACGTTTCTTATCAGCCAACTCTAGCACTTGTTGCTCTACAGAATTGGCCACGATAAGTTTATACACAAACACTGATCGTTCTTGCCCCATCCTATGCGCTCTATCCGTTGCCTGGTGCTCAACAGCTGGGTTCCACCATGGATCAAAATGAATAACCGTATCAGCTTGAGTAAGGTTTAGTCCGCTGCCACCGGCTTTGAGACTTATTAAAAACACCCGTTTACGTGCGCTTTGGAAATCATCAACTTGTTGCTCTCGGTTGCGCGTCTGTCCGGTAAGTAACGCATAGTCAATGCCTTGTGTGCTTAGTTGGCGGGCAATTATACGCAACATAGACGTAAACTGACTGAATATGATCACATGATGATCCTGCGCAAGCATCGCAGGAAGGTGTTCTTCAAGCCATTGCAACTTCGCACTGCTAGCGCCATAGTGCTCGTCAACCAACTGAGGATGACAACAAATTTGGCGGAGTTTTAGCAATGCATCAAGGAACTGCAGCTTGCTTTTACCAATGCCTTGCATTGACACTAGGTTATTCAGTTTATTATGTAATGCCTGATAGTAGTGCTGATATACATCAGCTTGCTCTTTAGACATATCCAGTTGTTTGATGATTTCAGTCTTACCAGGTAACTCACTGAGTACATCGGCTTTTGCTCGTCTTAGCAAATACGGACGAATGACATCGGCGAGCGCTTTGCGCCCTTGGCTGTTTTGCTCAACATACAGCTTTTTAAAATGCCTATCGCTAAAGAGCAAACTAGGCATGGCAAAATCGAATACCGACTTAAGCTCAAATAAATTATTTTCAAATGGTGTACCACTGAGGGCCAAACGAAAACGGGCATTTAATTGCTTTACCTTGTGACTCAATTGAGATTGAGGATTTTTTATTGCCTGCGCTTCATCGAGCACCACCGTATGAAAGTCGACGCCCTGATAAAAGACGAAGTCACGCTTGAATAGTGTGTAAGTGGTTACTATCACCTGATATTTACTGAGACCTTGCAACACATCCACTCGGTTCGTGCCAGCAACGACCTGCACACTGATGCGAGGAGCAAAGCGACTGAACTCCTTAACCCAGTTCCCCACTAGGCTAGTGGGGCAGATCACCACATGGGGGTGTTGCTTTTGTGCATCCAATGTCGATAGATAAGCAATTACTTGCAGTGTTTTACCCAGCCCCATATCATCCGCGAGCACAGCACCGAGCCCCTGCATAGACAATAGCTGTAACCAATTAACACCGGCCTTTTGATACTCTCGCAACGAGACATCGTTGGCCAACACCACTGGCTTCAAAGAATCTAAGGTAGGCTTTTGCAACAAAGGCTCTATGTGACTGTTGATCTCAACGCGCCAAAAATGACTTGCTTGCAATTCGTCAAACAAACTGCGCGGTATTGTGCAGTGCACGTTCGCTTTATCATGAACATAACGCTTGAGATACGCACACGCACTCTGTGCTGCTTCAGCCTCTATAATCAACACCCCTTGCTGATGCTCAATAAAGCAATATTGCGCGCTGTAAGCTTTGGCATCATGGAGGTCAGATACGCTTAATGGACGAGTTATCGCGCCACTGACTATTTGGAAGAACCCAAGCAGGTGGTGACCACTAAGTGCAGTGATCACTAACTGCAACTCACCATTATGTACTTTTTGTAATGCGCTGCGCGGTGCATTAACAGTTTTGCCACCGAGATACTCAACCGCGTGGTTTAGCTCAAACAGGGCTCTAGGTGCGTTTTGAGGGTCGATAAAAAGTTGGTAATTCGAATGTAAAGGACCTTTACATGGCTCCAAGCCCATATTCAACAGCGCGGCCTCTGAGGGCACCTCACCACTTGCACTAACAATAAATGGCGACTGCTTAGTGAGGAACTTTAGACTGAACTTTACGCGCGCTTTTTTTTTTGGCTGTTTAATTACAGGACCAAGCGCTTTGCGCAAACGCCTAGAAACAGTCTCGACCTCATCTTTTGGGACCAACGGAAATTTAGCCAATTGCCTTATTTGTTCAGCACTCAGCGGTGTTTCGAGTGCGTACACACAATTGCTTGCAACATCAACGTAGTAGGGCGGGGCGGTGGCCAGTATACAGTTGGCGTCAAGCCCAGCTAATGAGCACGTCAATGCAGCCTTTTCTCCCTCAATATGCCAGTCGTATTCCACCTTTAGTGGTTTACTGATGGATAAGGGGGTTCGGCTTTTTTCAAAAAATAAGCGTTGGCGATTAAGCAGTTGATGCAGCACTTTTGCTCCCCAAGAGCCAAGCAAAGCGCTTTGACCGGGAGAGTTCTGAGAGCGAACAAGGCTAAAAAGACGAAAGTCGTCTTCATCCAATCCTTTGGGGGTGACGTGCGCACTACTTTGCTGCTCTGTGAGTGCGCGTCCTTGGGAAATGAGCCCTTCAGGTGTATTAGGAGCCACTTTGGGCACCACCTGCAATTGGCCTTGATGCGAGTGCAATTCGAACAACAATACATTGTCTTTTTCTGGCCTTGCCATTTGGCTGTCGGCTAGCTCATTAAACCAATCTTCCAATTGATAATGCTGCGCATACTCGCCTTGGCTTTGCAACTTTAAGTGCAGTAATGCACTGGCCACATGCTTACATTTGATCTTGGCGTTACAACTACAGTGTGCCTCTACGCGAGGTTTAGCTTGCTTGAGGGTTATGGTGATTTGTTGATCAAACGTGGTGCCGTCATCATCCATTACTTGAGCATCAATGTGTGAAAAAGCGTCATTAGCTTTCACCCACAGCACTTGTTCATCTCGCAGCATTTGTTGAGCACGAGCATAGACACCTTTGGTGAAAAGCGCTTTTAACTCTTGCTCGGACAAAGGAAAGTCAGGTCCTTGCTCATTGAACTGAGCAAAAACAGCTAACAAGTCTTCCTTTGTAAACGATGACGACATGGACTAACCCGCAAATTGAAATAGGGCAGTATATCGCTTTTAAGCAGCCGTAAAAAGACCTGCTATTTGGGTTGCAGCCATCAAAAAAGCCCCACATTACCAATGAGAGGCTTTCTTAGACTCAATATTGCAGTGATTAATTAAAGCTTTCCAAGACCTTAGCCAGTTGAGAAAAGCGTTTATCTGTCATCACCTTATTATCTATTTTGATAGTCAAATCGCCACTTTTGCTGTGCCTTTGGATACGAACAAAATCATTATCTACCTTGATATCTTCTGTACGTTTTGGTGCTGCAACCACTTCACATAAGTATTTTGTGACATTCAATGCAGCTTTGTCATCGGTATCAAAAGTCACATCATCAAAGGCGTCAGCACAACTCGCAACACGGCTATTAAAGTTATCTACATCTTTCTCGCGCGCCTGAATAAGCTTCTTAGCCACTTCACGGCCAACATGGTTAGCAGTTGGATAAAGCGCCAACACTTCTTTTGGCAGGCATTCATATGCTTTAATCGCATCAGCGATGGCTGTGTGTGATACGCCTTCAATTTGAGCAATCTCGCGGTAAGAGCCTTTTTTACCTTGTTGCTTCAACTCGTCACGCGTCGAGGCATAGGCCTGGCCCAATTCCCAAAGACTTGGCGCAATATACTGATCCGATGAAACAGCTAAAATCTTCGCGTCTTCGTCATTGAAATCAGGAGAGCTCAGTACCAAGTAATCGGCATTACCCAAAATACAGGCTTTTCGACGCCTTGAGCCCGCCAATACGAACAAACCACCTTCGTGCTCCCATGCCAATGCGGGATGTTGGTTGCGCCCATCTTCTGTGATCGCCGGTAAAATATCAGCAACGGACTTTTCGGTAAGTAGCGCTTGTACACGCCGATTCTTGCCGTACACCTTGGTACGCGCTTCAATATCGATGTGAGGAATAACCTGACAAGTCAGCCGAATAGTTCGGTTGGGATCGCTAGGAGCGGGCATACTGATCACATCACCAGCCTTTGCTTGCTCGAGAAGTTGATCCAAACTACTGCTTTCAACAGCGGTAGCAAACGGGTCTATTCGCGTGTCGTTTTTACGTTTCTTTGCCATTGTTAAACCTTACTGTGCAGCCTTAAGTTGTGATTGTGTTGATAGCCAATTCGAACGAATTAGCATTTCTAACTCATCAACCACGTCTTTAATATTTTCCTGTGCTTTAACCAAAGACTCGCGGCTAGCCAAACTATCAGATGTTTTCTGATCAAAAATTGTATTGAAAGATGAAGAACTCGCTGTAATAGCACTACTGTGATTTATTGGGTAGCTCATGACTTGGCGTCCAAACGCGGAACGCACATCTTTTACAATGTCACGCTGCGAGTGATTACCCTTAACATAGTTTGTAACCAAGAACTGCATGAAGTCCCAGCCATCATGACCCAAAGCCGCAACGGTGTGGTAAATCTCACCTAGGCGTTTGAGATATTTATTGTTTGCATCGAAGTCCACCGCTTCAGGGTGAACAGGGATTAACATCGCCGTTGATGCCATTAATGCGTTATAAAACATAAAGTTAAGTGATGGCGCAGTATCAACAAGAATGATGTCGAACTGTTCTTGCACTGGCTCAATTACCTTTTCTAGCAACTTGTGATAGTGCCGAGTTTTGTCGTAATCACCGCTTTGGCGCAATGCTGTCGCTATTTCGTGTTCAAAATAAAAATCGTCCATGCCGGATGGCAATATACGGATGTTAGGAATATGGGTTGGCAAAAATGCGTCACTGACAATATCTGACCATGTTTCGCCTTCTTCCAATTCAATACAATCACGCATTAGATCGCCAACTGTTATTGGATCGGGTTCTCCTGGTGGGAAAAAGCTCGATGAAGAGCCTTGTGGGTCAAGGTCAATAATACCGATACGATAACGCTTAATATTCGTAGTCGCCAACGCTGCGGCGATATTAACCATACTGGTTGTCTTGCCGCAACCGCCTTTAAGTGAATTAATAACAATCACTTGTAGCTTATCGTCTGCGCCACGATGATCAGCTTCAATACCCATTACATCAGCCATTTTGTAGATGTTCGCTAATGTGTAGGCATAATGGCCGTTGGCACCTCTGCGAATATCAATGTGATCAAAATCACCTTGATCATGACGGCGTTTCAATGTTCTGTTATTACAACCAAGGAGATCGGCTGCCGCTTTTTGAGTGTAGGTTCGTAACTCTTTTTCGTCAGATTTAAGATGAGCTCGGTAATGTTGGATCCGACCTTCAAGAGACTTCTCTGCAACTTCAGCAGTTGCTTTGAGTAACTGATAAGTATTTAGCGCACTTTGTTTTATTGTCATTATTGTATCCCTAACATTGAGCTTTAAGTATAATGTCCACTTCTTTAGCTGTAAACATATATTTTAGACGACATTCTACAAAAAACATGAAAAATAAATTACTGATAAATTTACTACAAGGTAATAAGAAGATTAATGACGTTTAAATATATAGGTAATAATAGATTAGAGAGCGAAAATAAGAGGCTAACTTACTGAATTATATAAATATTTATGTTTTCTTTAGATCAGTTTTTTACTTGGTAAAGATCTGATTCGTACTAACACTTAGATCATTGTTTTACTGAGTAAAAATCTGGCTTGTGAGTTATGCACAGCTTACCTACATATATGTTCACAAAATTTACTGTATAGATCGTATTTTTACTAACTTACAACCGCCAGTTATGCACATTCCCACTATGAAAACGTCGTGATAAGTACATAGAGATCGGATCCTTACTTGCTATAGATCAGATCTCTACTAAGCGCATTCGTAGTTATGCACACAGACAAAAATCCTCACTTATTTTTGTACAAAAATAAAACAAAAATAAGTTATCTCTGTGCATGTGAGCCAAAAAGACGAGCTGAGTAAGTAAAAAACTGATCTGAGTAGCGCCGAGTAAGTAAAATTCTGATCCAAAAACTACACCTATGTATTCATATAGGTAAAGAGTTGGTAAAAATGTGATCTCGAGAAACTATATGACAATGGGATCAGATTTTTACTAACATTGATGATTAACTTTTATCTTTATATGTGTTGATATTAACGTTGGCATCGATATCAATGGAAAATAATAATGAACCGCAAGGTAAACATCTCGGTAGAAAACTTACCAGACTCTTTGCGAGGCCAGATAAATGGCGTTGAAAGCGCAACAGATAATGAAAATCTCGCTTTATTTACAGATAACAAAGACGTTCGAATTTCCATAGAAAATTCAATGCACGGATTGCGTGCGTACTCGAATACGTTTAATCATTATGATTTATGGGGTCGCTTTGTTCGTTCTGGCCACAAAAAACTGCCACTTGAAGATGCTCCTAAAAAGACCATCATTACACGTCGTATTTCTGAGAAAGTTGACGGCATTTTGTATGAAGGTGAAATCAAAATAACACCCGCGGTAGTCAGTACTCGGCTTGAAGGCGAAGAAGTTGAATGCTTAGTGTGGCCATCTGACAGAGAAGAGAAAGTTGAACGCGCGCTGATCCGCTTGGCCTCTAAAGGTAAAATCGTAAAAATTAACTTTAAGTCAGGCATTCAATATGCGGTCATTTTTTCAATGAACGAATTGGCGCAAGAGCTAAAAGCCGTTGGCCAATCAATGCCATACCCGCAAATTAAAGAATCTCTTGAAGCGCTACAAGGTTCGAAACTATCTTTTAAGTACACAGCGACTGACACAAAAAATTCAAATATAGACGACTCATTTTATGAGTCGAATATGAACTTTTTATCCTCTTTGCACTTCAGTGGTAAGAAAGGGCAGGGCGGTAATGTAAAATGCGTAGCATGTTTGAACGCCTTTGTTCATAACATGATTGATAACCTTGAGTACAAGGGTTACTACTTTAACCGCGCCCAAGAACTAAAACGTGGTTTGTCTCGCTGGATGATGCTGCGTTTATATCACTTATGGAGATACGCAGCGCCAGGTAAAACGTATCATTTTCGCTTACTGTCGATAATGGAAAAGTACGGCACTATCTATGCTGATGACAAAATTACCGATAATAAACTCAAAGCGTTACGTCGTGATATGACCACGACAATGAAGGATTTGATCGATAAAGGCGCGATCTCTGATTACAGTATTTCTAATGTGAAAGATGATAACAGTGGAAAAATAATCGACTACGTTTATGAGATGCACCCTTCAGATCAATTCTGTGAAGAGATTCTCACATTGAATAAACAAAACAAGCGAATAGAAATCCAAGGTGGTAAACGCATTGTCGAAGATGCAGAAATCATCGATGAGGAACGATTAGAAGAAATCGTTGAGAAATAGTTTAGCTAATACCTAACAAAGCCCACGAAATGTGGGCTTTTTAAAGTAATAGGAAGTTAGTTTGTACTTACACACCTTTAGCTAGATAGAGCCGTTCAACCAAGTACTCGTGCTCTTGTTTACGCGGATCGTCTTTGGGTTGATAATTCGCTAGCAAACCTAGCTTTAAATCAGGGTTATCATCAAATACTAAAAAGGGCAGAGCACCACTGACATGGTAGCGTCGATTGTCAGCGAAACGAACATTCACTTCCGGTGTTACTTTGATGGGACGACGGATACGCAACATTTCATTCTCACTTAAACTGGCGACTTTACGTTTTTCTTGCTCAACGAGCTGTTGCCAAGATGTCTGATCAATCATTCGGGGATTAGAATATGCACTGCTTCTCTCAAGCATAGTGAGCGCTAACTTACGAGTAAGAGATTTGGTCGAATGTTTAGTCATCCAAGTATAACGAATTGAATAAGGATTGTTCGCTTCAAAATGAAGTTGCCGATAAAAAGCAAGTGTAATTAAACCCGGTACAGCACTGTGAACAAGATCAAAACGTGCATCACTATTATCCAGACTTAGTACCGTGTTCTTAAATTGAGATTTCAACTCATTAATTTTGAGAAGGTAAGGTTCAAATTGTACAAACGCTTCTTTAGGTAGCCACACTACGCCAGGGTGACGCTTCATGACTTTTCCACTTTGATCGCCGACTTTGAAAAAATCAGTAAACGCACTTTTTATGTGTGTTAGCGCTATATCATTTTCATGATGTTTAACCTCTATATGCTCTTTGGTTTTTGTTTCTTCGTGAGATAAGGGTGTTGGTAACTCAAAATAATGTGTTTGTCGGGGTTGCCAGATATCTAGTAATTTACACAGACCCTCAAGGTATTCCTGGGCTAAATCAAATGTTGCACGAAGATTGGTTTTCAAATTACTCATATAAAAGCGAACACATCATACATAATCGATATTGGCAGTTTAGCACATATGTTCTTGGTTAACTTACAATTATAAACGAAACAAGCGCTGAGGTTTTCTTGGTATTTGTGTAAGTATGATGTGTTCATAGTGTGGTTGCCAATGGCTACATCTCAGGTATTGTTAATTCACACCACCACATATTTATAAAAAGGATGGATATGAAAATAATGTTTGTTTGCTTAGGCAATATTTGTCGCTCGCCAACAGCGCATGGCATAGCTAGACACAAAGCAAAAACACTAGGCGCTAACAACTTTACATTCGCAAGCTCAGGAACGGCAGCGTACCACGTAGGAGAGGCGCCAGATAAACGCGCGTGTGAACACGCCAAAATGTATGGTTACGACTTAAGTGATTTAAGAGCGCAGCAATTAACCGCGGATGATTTCTATGAATATGATTTGATCCTCACTATGGATGACGAAAATTTTGCTAATGCACAGGCTATTAAACCACAAGATGCGCCAGCAAAACTCAAACGTCTGTTGGACTATCACCCTGACGAAACATTAAGCCAAGTACCAGACCCTTATTATGGCGGGGCAAAAGGTTTCGTTGAGGTAATTGAAATGTGCGAAATAGCGATTGATGCGTTGTTAGAACAATATCGTTAATCAATTTATAAGATGCTGAGTATACCAGTGCACACCCTATAGTATGATGTGTTCATTATTGTTTTTGCGTTCACTCTATAAGATATAATCTTTTATTTGCCATTTATTTTGTTTTACCCTTGCGTCAGGGCCCGCCATTCGGTACTTTCGAGTGTGAGGTAACAATAGGAATGAGGAAAATAAGTAGTGAAGCCCTGGAGCCCAAATAGTTGGAGAGATTTCCCAATCGTCCAACAACCAACATACCCAGATGAAAACGCCCTAAGCAGTGTTGAAGCAGAGCTTAACAGCGCGCCGCCGCTCGTGTTTGCTGAAGAGACTCGCAGTTTATTTAAACAACTTGAAGATGTATGTGAAGGTAAAGCATTTTTACTGCAAGGTGGTGACTGTGCAGAGTCATTCGCCGATTTTAATGCAGCGAACATTCGCGATACATTTAAAACACTGCTTCAAATGGCGGTTGTATTGACTTACGGCGGCAAATGTCCGGTTGTAAAAATCGCACGTATGGCTGGTCAATTTGCAAAACCACGTTCAAGTGATTTAGAAACAATTGATGGCGTAAGCCTTCCGTCATACCGCGGTGACATTATCAATAGTTATGAATTTACCGAGCAAGCGCGTGTACCCGACCCACAGCGTCTAATGAAGGCGTATCATCACAGTGCATCTACACTGAATTTGCTACGCGCATTCGCACAGGGTGGTCTTGCTGATTTACACCAAGTAAACCGTTGGAACATGAGCTTTGTTGCAGCGAACCCGCTAAAAGAGAAGTACCAACAAGTAGCTGATCGCATTCAAGACGCGCTCGAGTTTATGGAAGTATGTGGCATTAACTCAACGAATGCACCATCGCTAACCGAAACGTCACTTTATACCTCTCACGAAGCGCTACTGCTTGGTTACGAGCAAGCGCTAACTCGTCGCGACCACCTAAGTGGTGATTGGTATGATTGTTCTGCGCATTTTGTATGGATTGGCGAGCGCACACGCCAACTCGATCATGCACACATTGAGTTTTTCCGTGGCATCAAAAACCCAATTGGCGTAAAAGTTGGTCCTGGCATGACCCCTGATGAACTGATTGAGCTGATTGATGCCGTGAACCCAGACAATATTCCAGGTCGCCTCACGCTGATCACGCGTATGGGCGCAGATGTATTGCCTGAAAAGCTGCCAGCGCTGGTTCGTCGCGTACAACAAGAAGGTCGCAAAGTAATTTGGAGTTCTGACCCAATGCATGGCAACACTGAAAAGGCCAGCTCTGGGTATAAAACGCGAAGCTTCGATAACATTTTGCGTGAAATTAGCCAATTCTTTGCAGTACATAAAGCGGAAGGTTCTCACGCCGGTGGTGTACACCTTGAAATGACGGGGCAGCATGTCACTGAATGTACTGGTGGTGCATACGGCTTGTCAGACGAAGATTTAGCTCAGCGCTATCGCACTCAATGTGATCCACGCCTCAATGCTGATCAAGTATTGGAGCTTGGCTTCTTAGTGGCAGATTTGCTCAAAGACGCTCGTAGCTAATAGCCTACGTACAAAAAAAGCGCCGGACTTTTCTAAGCGGCGCTTTTTCTACTTAAAACACGTTAATATTTGCGACGTTGCAAACCGGTTTCCGCCATTATCTTCGCTGACATTTCCTCGACCGAATGATGAGTAGAATTGTAATGTGGGATGCGAAAACGCTTATACATCATCTCTACTTCTCGAATTTCTATTCGACATTGACGTAAAGACGCATATTTAGAATTAGCCATACGCTCATTACGAATCGCCGCTAGGCGCTCTGGTGCTATGGTTAGACCGAACAGCTTATTCTTGTATGGCTGCAAACATTTAGGTAACTCACCTGAGTCTAAATCATCAGGAGTCAACGGGTAGTTTGCCGCTTTAATACCGTATTGCAACGCAAGATACAGGCTTGTCGGCGTTTTACCACTGCGACTTACCCCCACTAAAATAACATCTGCCTGCTGATAGTCTTTGATATTGGCACCATCATCGTTCGCCAATGCATAGTTTACAGCGGCGATCCGATAATCGTAACTCTGCTCATGAATACTGTGTGTGCGATGAACTTTTGGCACCGGCTCTACACCAAGTTCCCCTTGCAGCTGCTTGCTAAATGCGCTGATAAAGTCATAGCACACTGCGTTACTGGATAAGATGATTTCACTGAGCTCTGGGTTAACAAAAGTGAAGAAGACAATGGGTTTTTCATTACTGCGTGCCGCAGCTTGTTCGATTTGAGCCTTCACTTGTAATGCTTTTTTAGTCGTTTCAACAAATGGAATTGTAGTGTGTTCAAATTCCATAGGAAACAAAGATAATGTCGCGTTTCCAAAGACTTCCGCGGTGATGGCAGTGCCATCTGAGATATAAAATGCGCTGCGCATAACGCTCCCTTTTTTAAATTACACCGGTGAAACCGCAATGCAGCGGTTTACGCAATAGCGGTTGCCAGTGTAGAATGTCGGCGCCTCATTTAAAAGGTCATTGTTTACAATGACCAAACTTACAATTTGTTTTTTGGAGAAAGTTCCGTGCAAGAATACGTTCTCTGGTATCAAGAACTTGGTATGCAAGATGTACCGAGAGTAGGAGGCAAGAATGCCTCTCTTGGTGAAATGATTTCGAACCTAGCTAATGCGGGTGTGCAAGTACCCGGTGGTTTTGCAACGACATCATTTGCATTTAACGAGTTTCTTGAGCAATCTGGATTGAATGCTCGCATCTACGATGTACTAGATAAATTAGACGTTGAAGATGTTAATGAATTGGCCAAAGTTGGTGCCGAAATCCGTCAGTGGATCATCGACACACCTTTCCAAGATGCTTTAGATAAAGCAATCCGCGAGGCCTACGGCCAATTACACGCAGACCCAGCCCACGACGTATCTTTCGCAGTACGTTCATCAGCAACCGCAGAAGACATGCCAGACGCCTCATTCGCTGGCCAGCAAGAAACCTTCTTGAACGTGCGCGGTATCGACGCAGTAATGACTGCAATCAAACACGTTTTCGCCTCACTCTTTAATGACCGTGCAATTTCTTACCGTGTACACCAAGGTTACGACCACAAAGGCGTTGCTTTGTCTGCGGGTATTCAGCGCATGGTTCGTTCTGACAAAGCATCTTCAGGTGTTATGTTCAGCATCGACACTGAGTCTGGTTTTGAAGACGTAGTATTCGTTACATCAAGCTTTGGTCTTGGTGAAATGGTGGTGCAAGGCGCTGTAAACCCAGATGAATTCTATGTTCATAAAGGCACGCTAGCAAAAGGCAAACCAGCTGTAGTACGTCGCAACATCGGCTCTAAAGCAATTCAAATGGTTTACTCGCAAGACCAAGAGCATGGTAAGCAAGTAGAAATTGTCGATGTAGCACCTGAGCAATCAAACACTTTCTCTATTACTGATGAAGAAGTCATGGACCTTGCAAAGCAAGCTGTGATCATCGAGAAGCACTACGGTCGTCCAATGGACATCGAATGGGCAAAAGATGGCAACGACGGCAAGCTTTACATTGTTCAAGCACGTCCAGAAACTGTGCGCTCTAACGAAGATGCGAATGTGATGGAACGTTTCCAGCTTAAGCAAACTTCAAGCGTTGTTGCTGAAGGTCGCGCTATCGGTCACAAAATTGGTGCTGGCGTTGTGCGCGTACTTAACTCTATCGATGAGATGGATAAAGTACAACAAGGCGACATCCTTGTGACTGACATGACTGACCCTGATTGGGAACCTATCATGAAACGTGCTGCTGCTATCGTTACTAACCGTGGTGGCCGTACATGTCACGCTGCAATCATCGCGCGTGAATTAGGTATTCCAGCAGTAGTTGGCTGTGGTAACGCCACTGACTTAATCAAAGCGGATCAAGAAGTGACTGTGTCTTGTGCCGAAGGCGACACAGGTTTCATTTACCAAGGTCAACTTGAGTATGAAGTACTGACTTCACGCGTTGATGAAATGCCAGACCTGCCATTAAAAATAATGATGAACGTGGGTAACCCAGACCGCGCGTTTGACTTTGCTCGTCTACCACACGCAGGTGTTGGCCTAGCGCGCTTGGAATTCATCATTAACCGCATGATTGGCGTTCACCCTAAAGCGCTACTTAACTTCGACGCGCAATCACCTGAGCTACAAGAAGAAATTAAAGATATCATTGCAGGTTATGAGTCTCCACGTGAGTTCTACATCGCAAAACTTGTTGAGGGTATTTCAACGCTGGGTTGTGCATTCGCACCTGAGCGAGTGATCGTTCGTATGTCTGACTTCAAGTCGAACGAGTACGCGAACCTTGTTGGTGGCCAACAGTACGAGCCAGAAGAAGAAAACCCAATGATTGGTTTCCGTGGTGCGTCACGTTATATCAGTGAAGATTTCCGCGAATGTTTTGCGCTTGAATGTGAAGCTATCAAGCGTGTTCGCAATGACATGGATTTGACCAATGTTGAAATCATGATCCCATTCGTGCGTACGCTTGAAGAAGGTAAGCGCGTTATTGAATTACTTGAAGAGCATGGCCTTAAACGCGGTGAAAATGGTCTCAAAGTGATCATGATGTGTGAACTACCATCAAACGCACTGCTTGCGGATGAATTCCTTGAATACTTCGATGGTTTCTCAATCGGTTCAAATGACTTAACGCAGCTTAGCCTTGGTCTTGACCGTGACTCTGGTCTTATTGCGCACCTATTTGATGAGCGCAATCCAGCGGTTAAGAAGCTACTATCTATGGCAATTAAAACCGCTAAAGCCAAAGGTAAGTATGTAGGTATTTGTGGTCAAGGTCCTTCAGATCATGAAGACTTCGCAGCATGGCTAGTACAAGAGGGTATTGATTCAGTATCACTAAACCCAGACACAGTGCTAGAAACTTGGTTATATTTAGCTGACAAGCTAAAAGAAAACTAAGCTGAGCAAATATGATAAAGGGCGAAATCTTCGCCCTTTATTTTTTTGCCAGTTTTTTATCAAGCAACTGACACCCACGCGTTAATGTATTTTGACAAATTTTCAGATACTTACGCGCAAACGGGTAGTGAAAGGCTAACAAGGTTAAGCCTATCAAAAAGAAAATGACAGAAGGTCCGGGCACCACAGCGAAGACAATGCCCAATAAAAAGCACAAGCCAGCCGCTGCATTCATAAGCCATTTTTTCATTACTACTTCCCTAAGATTCAAGTTACTTATTGACCATAGCCCAGTGCATGACAAAAAGTCATTTCAATTTGTAACAATCTGTATATTCTTCAATTTCTAACCATGACGACCGTGTTATAATAATCGCGTTTTTCTTAAATTATTTAGCCATCATGATTGCAAAGTTACGTGCCGAACAAGTTAGCTCAGAGTTAGTCCTTCACTATCTAAAAACAATAAAAGCAGAAGGGTTCAGCGGTGAGGTTGATGCCAGCTACTCAACGCGATTACTCGCGGCGACCGACAACAGCGTGTATCAACAAGTACCTCAAGGAGTCATCTTTCCAAGAACGAACAAAGATGTACAACTTGCACTTAACACTGCATCTCGCGACCCATTCTTATCGTTAACGTTCGGTCCTCGTGGCGGTGGCACGGGCACAAATGGCCAATCACTCACCCCTGGAATTGTCATCGATTTGTCTCGGCACATGCGTGAGATTCTGGAGATCAATGAAGAGCAAGGTTGGGTGCGAGTGCAAGCCGGTGTTATCAAAGATCAGCTCAATGATTTCTTGCGTCCTTACGGATACTTTTTTGCGCCAGATTTATCAACCAGTAATCGCGCAACCGTTGGCGGTATGATCAATACCGATGCATCAGGGCAGGGGAGCTTAGTGTATGGGAAAACGTCAGATCACACATTAGCACTCAAAGCCTATCTCGCTGATGGCAGCGAATTAAATACTCAAGCCATGACGCTTGAGCAAGCACAAGTCATCGCGCTACAAGAATCCGCGGTTGGTCGTCTATACAAAACGGTACTCGATGTTGCGACACAAAAACGCGATTTAATTTTAGAAAAGTTCCCACGTTTAAATCGCTTCTTAACCGGTTACGACTTAGAACATGTTTTTAATGAACACATGAGTGAATTTGATATCGGTCGTGTGCTCACAGGTTCAGAAGGCTCGCTGGCAATCGTCACCGAGGCCAAATTGAACATAACTCCAATTGCGAAGTTTAAAACTCTTATCAATATAAAATACGATAGTTTTGACTCTGCGCTTCGAAATTCCCCCTTTTTGGTTGATGCACAAGCAACATCGGTGGAAACCGTAGATAGTAAGGTGCTAAATTTGGCGCGCGAGGACATTGTTTGGCACTCAGTATCGGACTTAATAACTGACGTTCCCGGCCATACCATGCAAGGACTCAATATGGTTGAGTTCAATGCGGAACGTGAAGAGGACATGACCGATAAGATTCACAGCCTATGCCAAAAACTTGATGCACTTATCGCTAATCGTGAAGCGGGCGTTATTGGCTATCAGCTAACTAACGACGTCAGCGACATCCAAAAAATATATGCCATGCGCAAAAAGTCAGTGGGTCTGCTTGGCAATACAAAAGGCGCTAAAAAGCCAATCGCCTTTGCTGAAGACACCGCTGTGCCACCTGAAAATTTAGCTGACTTTATTGGTGAATTTCGCCAGTTACTCGACAGTCACCAACTCGATTATGGCATGTTCGGACACGTCGATGCCGGCGTGCTTCATGTTCGCCCGGCACTGGATATGTGCGACCCCGAACAAGAAAAGACACTTCGCTCAATCTCTGATCAAGTAGTTGAATTAACAGCGAAATATGGTGGCTTAATGTGGGGCGAACACGGCAAAGGTTATCGCAGTGAATATGGTCCAAATTTCTTTGGCGAAGAACTGTTTAACGAACTGCGTCGCATCAAGTCAGCCTTTGACCCAAACAATAAACTCAATCCAGGCAAAATTTGTACACCACTTGAAAGTAACGACAAACTGGTCAGTGTCGATGACAAAAAGCGCGGTTGGTTCGATAGGCAAATTGATATCCAAGTGCGAGACAGCTTTGATACCAGTATGAATTGTAATGGTAATGGCTTGTGCTTTAACTACGATGTCAGCTCACCTATGTGCCCAAGTTACAAGGCCACAGGTGACAGACGATATTCCCCTAAAGGTCGAGCGAGTTTAATGCGCGAGTGGCTCCGGCTACAAAACGAGCAAGGTGTTGATGTTCTTGAGCAAGAAAAGATTATCAGCAAAAAAGATGGCCCAACATGGTGGGAACGTTTTTTAAACACGCAAGATAAGCGCAAAGGCGTATATGACTTTTCTCATGAAGTGAAAGACTCCATGGATGAATGTTTGGCGTGTAAAGCCTGCACCACCGCCTGCCCAATAAAGGTAGATGTGCCTACATTCAGAGCTCGCTTTTTGAATTTTTACTACAGCCAATACAACCGACCACTAAAAGACTATTTAGTCGCGGGTATTGAGCAAACAGCGCCGTTACTTGCGAAGTTTTCAGCGCTTACCAACCCGCTCGTTAAGTCCGATATTGTGCAGTGGGTGATAAGAAATACGCTTGGCTATGTCGACACACCGACCCCGAGTCATCCGAACCTGGCCTCACGCACAGCGTCTTTAGAGCGGTTTGATTTAGCAAAACTCGCGTCTTTAAGTGATGAGCAACGCAGTGAATACGTGCTTATTGTACAAGACCCATTTACCAGTTTTTATGAAGCTGAGTTAGTAGAGAGCTTTATTAAATTGGCGCAAGCGTTGGGCAAAAAGCCAATTTTACTGCCGTTTAAGCCAAACGGAAAACCGCAGCACGTTAAAGGGTTCCTAGACAAGTTCGCGCGCACAGCAAAAACAAGTGCGCAGTTCTTAGAGCAAGTGAGCGAGCTGGGTATACCGCTAGTTGGCTTAGATGCCTCGCTGGTGTTGTGTTATCGCGATGAATATAACACCGTGCTCGGCCAGAGCAGGGGAGAGTTTGAAGTATTGGTAGCGCACGAATGGTTAGCAACACAAACCTTTAAACAGCAAGTGTTTGAGCCAAGTAAACCCTACGTGCTATTAAGCCATTGCAGTGAAACAACCTCACTGCCACAAAGTGCTAACGTATGGAAAAAGATATTTTCAGACTTAGGCCTTGAGCTATCACCGCAAGCCACGGGGTGTTGTGGTATGGCCGGGACCTATGGCCATGAGTTACAAAATCAAGAAAATAGCACGGCTTTGTATGAGCTAAGTTGGCAAAGTAAGGTCGATAACACAGAGCAATCTCAACTTTTAGCCACCGGATTTTCTTGTAGGAGTCAGGTCAAGCGTTTTGCCAAATACAAACCCAAACACCCGATTGAAGTACTTGCTCAGTTGTTAAACTAACTTAGCGTTCACTGTGGGTGTGTTCGTATGACTTGGCAATTGGCCGAGTCGTTACCCCATGAATGAACACACTCGCAAGGATGGTTAAAATAGCCAGTTCGCTTATCAAACCATCATCCGAGTCGATGACCATAAGCGTGAACACAATTGATGCTAAGCCTCGTGGACCAAACCACGCAATCGTAAATTTATCCTTAAAATTCATACCGTTGAATAACCACAAGCTTATCAGTACAGGTAGCACCCTCACTACTGTTGCAGCAATCAATGCAAATGCAACTTTATTGACTGTCAACTCGATGCTGTGCAATTGCCAGTAAGTATACGCTCCGAACAAACACCAAATGAGATAAGCAAAAAAGTCCGCGATATTCTCGCTTTGCTCAATTAATTTAATCTGTGGTTGACGCACATATAGTTTATCAAACAGCAATCCTGCACTGAACGCTGCTACAAAGCCACTCCCGCCGAGCGCCTGAGCAACAGAATAGTTAATAATCGCTAATGACAAAATTAAAAACGGACTCGACGCTTTTTCGAAATAATGGTGCATGGCACTAAAGTGAATGAGTCGTGTTGCAATGTACGTAATACATGCTGCACTGGCCAAAGCAATACCTATTTCTGTCACGACAAACTCCAGCATTTTTAGCGGCTCTAGCCATGCACCTGCTTGCCAAGACAAAA
Organism: Pseudoalteromonas maris; assembly: GCF_049257235.1. Classification (NCBI taxonomy): domain Bacteria; kingdom Pseudomonadati; phylum Pseudomonadota; class Gammaproteobacteria; order Alteromonadales; family Pseudoalteromonadaceae; genus Pseudoalteromonas; species Pseudoalteromonas maris. The sequence goes on along the minus strand of NZ_JBMMUF010000008.1, from coordinate 105,214 downwards.
ATAAAAACAAGAAAATGGGCACGCACAAGCCATCATTAAGGCCACTTTCTACATTGATGGCTTCGCGGACATGGACCGGCACAGCTTTGGCGTCAAGGATCCCTTTACTTAGTGCTGCATCAGTGGGAGTGAGGATAATCGCCACTAAGGCAAGCGCCAAAAGACTCTCGTTACTAAAGAGCATGTAACCTACAAACCAGGTGGCAAAGAAGGTGAGCGGCAAACCAACAAACAATAAGATCAGCGGAATTTTATAGGAGCGCTCCAGCACGGCGATGCGCGTTTTGGCAGCATCTGAAAATAGAAATACCGCGAGGGTCAACTCAATCAAAGGAAGCAAATTGTCCAGTGGTTGAGTCAACTTCAATTGCGATGAAAACACCGCTGCCATAAACACGCCCACCAACACAAAATACATTGGCCCTGTTAGCTCTGCGCGTGCAAGTTGGCGAAAGGAGATGGAATATATAAAAAATGCTAACGCAAGAATGATTGCAATGTAATATTCCATAATCCACCTATAATTTGCGCTTTATACCTGATTTAGCACGCTCTTTAATGTTCGACTGAATATATATCTGATCTGTGGTCGCCAACTTTGCATGACCTAAATCTTCTGATAAATGTTTTAATGGCCTTGTTGCTGCATCGTGCGTTGCGCCCGTATGGCGAAGCCAATGGGAGGTTGCTGCTTTTAGCTTTTCAGACTCTTCACTAAAACCATCTTTAGCTAGCGCTGCAATTGCCAAGTCAAAACTTTGCTTCACTAACCGGCGCAACTGTCTTACCGTCATGCCGCCACTGCCTCGCAGCTTATGTACTAACGGAAAAGGCTCATCCACGCGAGGCAAACTACTCATTCCTCTATATTGGCGATAACGCGTTAAATATTGTGTGAAATTTTCACTAAGCGTCACATCGCGTAATTTATTACCTTTACCCATCACCCGCAAAAACCAGAAACCATCCGCATCTTGCCAAAAGTGTGACATGACCGGTGACCAATTAGCGCGCTCTGACAATTCGGATATACGCAAATACAACCCTTTAAGGCAGGCGAGTACAAATAAGTTCCTTTCTAGTTCTGATGTGTGCTCGCAACTTTCTTCGGTTACTCTCAACACATATTCCCATTGCAGATCACTGAGCGTATCAGGTTGATTAATTTGTGATTGCACCACTAAGTATGGACTGTTTTTCTTAACAACAGGGACAAAGTTAGCGAATGTTTTCTCTTCTAAAATGGCGAATTTATAAAACACATTAAGTGCGGTAAATGTGGCGTTGAGGCTTTGTTGGCTTGGCTTGGTATCTTTGCGCATGAACGGGCGCCATTTAGGGTTACTCAAACGTTGACCCATATGCTGTTTAAAACGCCACTGCACAGAGCTCGAGCACCAGTTTTCATCTGGCGAGACAACAAAGTCGATGTAATGCTCTATATCTTCTCGCTGTAACGAAAAAACAGAGCACTTCTTCAAAGACCAGGCCCACAACGCAAAGCGCTCTATTTCATTTCTAAAACGCGTAAACGTGGCATCAGACTTTCGTCCATAAACGTGCAAATATCTATAAATAAACGACAAATCAGTCTCTGTTTCAGCTACACTTAAGCTTATTTCATGTAAAAACGCATGTAGTTGCGGATATTCACTCGCTAATGTGCCATCTTCTAAGTGTGCAACTTGATAGCGTAGCTGTTTAAACGTATCGACTAACGGGGTAGGCATAAGATATTGAACGTAATACTTTTTCACCTAGCTTACCACAAAGCCCACTACTTTCTAGTATTGGACATTACTTAAGGACTGACTATGAAATTAACGCGTTTATTGATAATGAGCAGTGTAATAGCGATTACGACAACACTCATCAGTGGCTGTGCGACTTCTGGCAATGCGAGCCCGCAAGCCAAAAGGGAGGTTGTACAAAGTATGCGCGCCCAAACACTCAAAGATCTGTACGTTCAAAAACCAGATGTTCAAAACCAAATCGCTAACAGTGCGGGTTATGCTGTTTTTGATAACGCCAATGTTAATGTTATTTTCGCCAGTTTTGGTGGCGGATATGGGGTCGTAAAAAATAATCGAACCGGTAAATCTACATACATGAATATGGGTGAAGCAGGTCTTGGTTTAGGGCTGGGTGTTAAAGATTTCAATGTCGTTATGGTGTTCCACAGTGAAGCGGCATTAAATCGTTTTATTGACCATGGCTGGGCATTTGGTGGCAACGCCGATGCAGCAGCAAAACATAAAGAAGATGGTGGCGCACTTGCCGCAGAGGCAATTGCTGATGATGTCACTGTGTACTCGTTGACCGAAACGGGATTGGCGCTACAGGCTGTTTTAAAAGGCACTAAGTTCTGGGTAGACACAGAGCTAAATTAATTATCTGCACTGCTTTGGATACGCGCAGTCTTTGTGCGTATCCATGTCAACCCAACCTCACTCTAAGCACCTTTGACCAGCTTGTTTAACACATCCAGCTTTGATAAAAACTGTGCGAGCTGATTCTTTACTCGATTGACTTGAGACACATCTTTTTGCTTCAACGATGATTGTAATTCACTTGCTGCTTGAGACAATGATGTCGCATATATATTGGCAGAAGCGCCTTTGAGCTTATGCGCCAATTTAGCAGCGTCTTCAAATTCTTCTTGGTCTATCAACCTGTCCAGTTCACAACTCCAGTCTATGAAGTCGTTGCAATAGTGCGCTAAACACTTTTGGTATATCACTGGATTATGACCAAAATTGTGCTCTACAGAATCCAAATCAACTATGCCGTCTAGTTTGTTCAAATCGATGGACTCGATTTGTTCAACATGCACATTCATCGCCTCTGTTGTCATACCCCGTTTTTGCTGAACAAAATCAACCAAGGTGGAAGCAAGTTGATATATTTGAATGGGCTTAGGGATGTGAGCATTCATACCGCAGTCGAATGCGGCTTGTTTGTCTTGCGCAAACACTGCCGCGGTCATTGCAATAATTGGTAATTGTTCAGCAGATTTGAATTGACGAATTTTCTTCGTTGCATCAATACCATTCATTATGGGCATATGAAAATCCATCAGCACGATATCATATTCGCCATTTTTCACCGATTCGATTGCCTCTAAGCCGTTCTCTACCACATCGACCTGTAATCCCAGCGTCTGTAAAAAGTCTACCGCAACAATTTGGTTCGTTTTCACATCTTCAGCGAGCAGCACTTTTGCACCTTGAATCGGTATGGTTTTATCTCTGGCTAACTCAAGCATGTTGGTTTTATCACTACTGAGTACTAGTCCAAGCTTACCACTGTTAATGGCGTCAAATAATCGCGATGGGGTGGGCGGCTCAACAATGAAGATTGGCGTCAACTCTTTAAGCTCAGTGCGCTCACAATTGGCCGGAGCAGTGATAACAATGAGGCTTTCTTTTCTGTCTTCATGACTTTCTCGCCACAGTTTGCAAAGGTCTAATACACGGTTTGTTGCCCCTTCGCTAGGGAAGTGGATCAACAGTAAGTCAAAACCTTCGAGCTCTTTTTGTAGTACATTGTATGCACGTTTAACATTGTTATAGCAGGCTACTTTCACGCCCCAATGGCTGAAATACTGAGTTATGGTCTCCTCGAGGTTCGTGTCTTCTATAACTACCAGCGCCTTCTTCTCATCTGCGATTAAATCTTGATAACGTTTGGACTCTTCTTGGAGTAAGAAATCGATTTCGAAGTAGAACTCCGATCCCTGACCAAGCACACTGTTGACGTGCATTTGCGAGCCCATCATATCCAGCAGTCGTTGACAGATACTCAACCCTAAACCCGTGCCACCATACTCACGTGTTGTTGAGTTATCAGCTTGCCGAAATGGCTTAAAGATGGTTTTTATCTGTAGCTCATTCATGCCTATACCCGTGTCGAATATTGAAAACCGCAATCGACAACTAGAGCTATGAGCACGCACTAATTCAACGCGGATACGCACTTTCCCCGCTGGTGTAAACTTCACTGCATTGCTTAGCACATTGCCTAGAATTTGGCCTAAACGAAGACCATCCCCGATGAGGCTAATGTACACATCGGGCTTTACATCCAATTGTAAAATCACGCTCTTGGTTTGGGCAACCACACTGTATAGATCTATCAATTTATCGAGTACTTCATCAAGGCTGAAAGGGTCGTTCATTATGCTGACTTCACCGGCCTCTAATTTAGAGAAGTCGAGAATATCATTAACAATATTGACCAAAGAGTCGCCAGCACTATAGGCACTGCGCACTAGCCTAGCTTGCTTTTCAGGTAAACGCGCTTCCATAAGTAACGTCATAATACCTGTGATGGCGTTCATTGGGGTGCGTATTTCGTGGCTCATATTGGCTAAAAACTGGCTTTTTGCGACATTCGCAGACTCAGCTGCTTCACGTGCTAATACCAATTCAGTTTCAACTTTGCGTTGCTCGGTAATATCCAAACTCATTCCCACAGTACGAGTACGAAGCTGTTCAGTGAGTACACTGTTAGGAACATCTGATTCAGTTTGCGGCACCATGATCACGCGCATATCTCTGAACTGCTCTTTGGGAGCTTTAACGCGGTAATATATGGTGACCGCTTCTTTGGATTGTTCACAATGTTTTAAGGCATCCAAAAACAACTCTCGATCATCGTCATGAATATGAGCAAGCCACTGGTCCATGGACAATAGCTGTTGCTTTAAATGTTTGCCTGAATCAATATCAAGATGATCCGTTACCATCACCTCTCGTTCATTGTCCCAGTACCAAAACGACATTCTGCCAACGTCACTTGCAAGCTCAACCCGCTGCCTAAAGTCTTCGAGCTTGAGTTTAACCACATTTTCTTCAGTGACATCCCGTAAGCATACAATTGCCAAGTCAATGTCATTAATATTGGCATGTCCCAGACTGACTGACACATCTCGACATTCAGCCGATGCGGTTTGCGCCTGGACGCGTCTACCCTTGGCCATCATGCGAGTGTTTGGCTGTTGAAAGAACATCTTCCGTAAATTGGCGTGAGATGATTGCAAATCGTTAGGCAGCAATTGATCTACATTCATGCCAACGAGCGCTTCTTGATACCCAAAAAACGCTTTCGCACTGGCATTTGCGCGGATAATCTCACCATCAATGTTGATAGACAAAATGCTGTCGGGGGTAGTATCTAACAAAGATTGCAAGTCATGCTTCGTTTCCTCTATTTCTCGGTTGTGCTTTTGCAACCCACGAATGAGGCGAACCACAACAACAACGAGAAATAATAAAGGTATCAATAAAAAATAGCCCAAATTTACCAAGTCGTTGACGTGAGCAACGTTGGCTATTGCTTTGTTATTAGCTAACGTATATTCAGTAAGCATCGAGTTTGTAATTGCTTCTATAGCATTTAACGCTTGTGCGTCACTCACTCTTACTTGCGTGTCTATCTCTTGAACCTCTAGGCCCTGTAATACAAGGGTTTTGGCTTCTAAAAGTTTGATTTGATATTCAGCAAGTGTTGCCCGAATAGATTCAACGTGAACAAAATTTGCTTGAGGGGACTTTCGTTCAATATCATAAAGCACTTGCTTTGCTAGCACGAGATTTTGAATTGCCGCATCATAATATTGCTCGTCCTTTCTAAGCACATAATTTTTGAGGTTATGAATGAAGCCACCATAACCAATAACTTGCTGCAATTTGTACAAATTCAATACGTCGTTGTTAATTTCATCAGTAACAATGGCCATGCTATTTGCTGACTGAGTCAGCTTTGTTTTTATACTGACATTCCACGCCACTAATAATATCAAAGCAATGATGGCGGTGATAACAGTGAGTGTAAGCAAGCGACGATGATTCATATATTCAGTAGTCCTTAACTCTATTTATCTTTTAAATGACTTTTGTTCGATGGTGGCAACTTTCTTTTTGCTTGCTTGCATTTCAGTTGGCTCTTTTATCGGTTCTTTTAGAACACGCTGCATAAATTCGTCAAATGCTTGCGCTGACACGGGTCTGCAATACCAATACCCCTGACCATAATCACACCCCATGTCTTTAAGTAGTTTGTGCTGTGCCTCTGTTTCGATACCCTCTGCTATCACTTTTAATCCTAATTTATGGGCGAGCAAGATAATGCCTTCACAAATATTTAATTGATCAGGATGGGTTTCAATTTTACTCACGAAACTACGGTCGATTTTCACATAATCAATATGGAATTTGTTGATGTAAGCCAAGGAGGAATAGCCAGTACCAAAGTCATCAATAGCTAACTCAAAACCCAGCGCTGAGAAATCCTTTAGTTTACTTTCACTGACGGAGGTGCTCAGCATGAGGCTACCTTCGGTAATTTCCACAACAAGGTTTTCGCATTTAAGACCTTGCTCCACTAGCGCCTTTCTCCAAGTTTGTGGGGCGTGGTCGTCAGTATGAAATTGTACTGGAGATTTATTGATGCTCACTTTGAAATCGTCGCTATAGCGTTTTGTCCACTCACCCAATTGAGTAACCACTTGGCCAAATACCCATTGACCAATATCATTAATACATCCATTTTCCTCGGCTACGGGGATAAACTCGGCCGGACTTACAAAGCCCAATTGCGGATGATTCCACCGAATAAGTGCTTCAGCCTTTGACACTTGTTCTGACTTCATATGGATGATGGGTTGGTAGTTCATATACAGTTGCCCGGTAACGACTGCTTTTGGCAACTCCACTGAAATAAGCTGGTTACGAGAAAGCGCTTTTGCTAGTTCTTTGTTGTAAATGGTGTAGGCGTTGCGACCAATATTTTTGGAGTGTACAAGCGCGTGATCAGCATTAGTGATTAAAGCCTTGGGATCTCTGCCATGTTCTGGATATATAGCCACGCCAATACTTGCCGATAACACATTCACCACCGAATTAACCTCAAAAGGCTTGTGCAGTTCATTGAGTACTGTTTGCGCCATAATTTCTGCTTCGCGCTCTCGGCAATCGGGCAGCATAATCAAAAATTCATCACTACCAATTCGGCATAAGACAGCAGAGTCATCTAAGGTCGCCACCAAGGTATGAGCAACATGGCACAGTACATTATCGCCAAACTCATGGCCTTGTTTATCGTTAATGTCTTTAAAGCGGTCTAAATCCAAATAGATAACCGCACTTTTTTGGTTAAGCGGTACTTGAGCAATATGCTCTCTTAGCTTGGCAACAAATGCATGGCGGTTATAGAGTTGTGTTAAAAGGTCGATTTCACTGAGCTTTTGCAATGTGCATTGTGCTTGTGTTTGTGCCGTTACGTCGTGATACACCGTTGAGCTACCAATGATTTCACCGGTTATATCGACAATCGGTGATACCGCGAGCGACATACTCATGGTGTCACCTTGCGCGTTTACTCGCTCGGTCAAAAAGTGTTCGACTTTTTTACCACTGGTGATTTGTGCGATGAGGTAGCGTTCTTCATCTTCGTATTTGCTGGGTACGAATCTATCCATCGATCGCCCGATCATTTTGCGGGCGCGCTCACCAAACAGAGCCTCAGCACCTGAGTTCCAGCCTGTAATCACACCATCAAGGTCACAGCTAATTATTGCATCTTCAGAGCAATCGATAAGTGATTGAAAATGAGCATTTTTTTGCTCTAATTCAATTTGAGAGCTAATGTCTCGTGCAATTTTACTGACTCCGACTACGTCCCCTTGTTTATTTTTGATGGGCGATAGGCTCACAGACACAGGGACCTTCTCACCATCTTTTCTCAACCGAATAGTTTGAAAATGGTTTACCGACTTACCCGCGGTAATTTCACTAATGAGAAATGCTTCCTCCTCTTTACGGTCCTCAGGGAACAATATGAGCACCGACTGACCAATTATTTCGTTGGCAGGGTAACCAAAGATACGCTCTGCCCCATTATTCCAACTCGTCACTATGCCATCTAATGTTTTACTCACTATGGCATCATCAGAATAGGCAACAATGGCCTCAAGTAATTTGCTTTTTTCTTCAAGCTCTACCTGTTTGGTGATATCTCTGGCAATCTTAGAAACTCCAATAACCTTACCGTTATCATCAAAAATAGGCGAAATGTTGGCTGAAATGTGGATAGGGTAGCCTTGCTGATGCATGCGCACTGTTTTGAAGTGCTCGACTGTTTTGCCATCAGCAATATCAGCTAAAATTTGGGACTCTTCGTAGACTCTATCGGGCGGGAAAATTTTCAATAATGGCTGGCCGATCATCTCTTCTGCGCTGTAACCGAATAAGCGCTCAGCTCCTTTGTTCCAGCTCGTCACAATACCATCAAGCGTTTTGCTTATGATTGCGTCCGTTGCTGCGTCAATTATTAACTTGTAATGAGACTCGTCAATAGGAAATTTCATACATTACCTGAGTTTTAATTTTTTAAAACAACGCATGGAGCCCTCTATTTTTAAATGGTTTCTCTCCCTATTTAGCTTAGCCTATGGTAAGCAATGCGGTAGTAATACTTTTTGCTGCTTTATTGATGAAATGCAAAGACGCTACGTCATTACAATTAACCTATTGTATTTATTGCACTAATTTGCATTTCAATGGGTTTTAAAGAATAAAAATAAAGTGTAAATATAAATTAACAAACCTGCGCTTATAATAAAGGTACAAACAAAGTATACAGCGTTTACCTAAATTACATACAAGACGGTTAATGTAAATTCATCACAAGCAGCCCATGCTTAAACACCACGTAATAATGCGTTCCTTGCGTCAACATTGGTAAGTATCATCGTAAATCGCTAATGGACATTAAAGTGGGAGATGACTTCACAATCCTGCTTATTACCAAGAGATTTACTAACAGAGGTCTAGGCAATTAGTGTCGATTCAACTTTCTGGCTTCAGGCTATTTAATTTATCAGTGTATACTGCCGGTGTCATAGTTTAGAACCGAGAATCATTTTCACACGGCTTGCCATCTCTATCACCATCCATCTTTGTATTCGGGCAATGCCGTATAAAGAACTCTGCCTCAGCTCGTGAAGTCATCTCGCTACAATACTGGCGCCCATCACACTTAAAGTTAGGGTTTGTATATTCTGATGATATGGACTGCGATGTGCTTGTGTTGACGGTTCGGTGAAATACTCCACCTAAAATAACTATACAAACCACAGCAATAACTAAGATTCTGCCTGTTCCAGAGTTATTTGATCTTTGTTGTCGCTTGGGCTTACTTGTCGTCACACCTTCAATCCGTGCGTTAGCGGCGCGAGATTTCCCATCGTGTTTTTCAATATCAAAGTATATGAAATCACCAACTTTAGGCTTGCGGCTCATATGTTTGAGGGTAGAGATGTGGATAAAGGTATTTGATTTTAGCTGCTCAGTTTTTATGAAACCAAATCCCTTCGCATCATCCCATTTGATTAGTTAACCTCTATACATCACTTTCCTTGTATTCGTTTAATTTATTGGCTCAACGGATTTTATTGATATATCAGAAATTATTTCTCATAACACCTTCTATCTTACTTCATCATTCAAAATAAAAGATGTCTAGCTGTTTGAGGGAAGATCAGTCGAGGTCTGTTTTCAAGATTCCTATTTCGATGAAATATTCCTGACGAACAGTGAAATTCCCAAAGCGACACAAAGTGTTGATCTACCGAAAACACCATTTAACATAATCTAATTTATAGGATTAAAAATAATTACCTCTTAATCTTCATTACCATCAAAAACTCACATCGATGCCAACGCTCACCGCTGCAGCCTCAAGCCGGTATCCGCTTTGTCGGGCATAGAAATTACGTTTATTAAGTGATTTATCAAACCAACCCAGTGCGTTGTGCAATTCAAAGCTCAATCGTGTGGTGTTATTGATACGGTAGTAGCCACCTATGTCCCAAAATACGCTGGCATCGAATGCATCTGTTCGCCCATCGGATAAACCTCGGTTAAATGCCTGCAACACTTGGTTATTGTAAGCGGTATAATCTTCAGCGCCTGGGTAGCCCCAGTAATAACGCAATAGATTGTTAATATTGAGATTTTCACTGAGTGTCCATTGCCAATTAAGTTTCGAATAATGTACTGACCAATTGGCTAGGTCATCGCCGTAACCATACGGCTCAGATGAATAAACTTGGTTGCGTAAGTCATCGCTTTTTAGTTCAAAATCAATCAGATTAGTGTACGCATGGGAAATTCCGAACGTATGCGCGTCTGTTTTATAACTCATCTCAAACTCAATGCCGTTTGCGATAATTTCCCCTATTTGCGTTTCGCCCGCTGCTTGAGGTAAAAACCCAAGCAGTTCATGTTCATAGTAAAAGGCCACAACGGCGTACGACAAAGGCAGATGTGTATGCCAGTCGTAGCGAATTTCAGCCATGTCGATTTGTTCGATGTCTGGCGCTGTATTGGTAAGTTTTTGCTGGCGTAAAATACGTTCATCGCTCCTGCGTACACCGCGATTGTAGATGAGCTTCAACTGTTGCTCTTGAGTGGCGCGTACGAGTGATAAACGTGGTGAGAACATAGAACCCGCAATACTGTGCTTATCAAGGCGGCCCCCCAAGAATAAGGTCCAATCTTCACTCAATAAGGTTTGATATTCACCGGTCATACTTAAGGTGTCAGTGCTATAGCTGTCTCGATCGAGATTATCGGTGTCGAGCCACTGCGCGTTACGGTTGTAAAAACCGCGCTCATATCTCAGCGCCATTGCGAGCTCATTATTGGCATCTATTACCCAATTAAGTTGGCTATCTATGGACCATTCATGCTCACTCCCTACTAGGGTATAAGGACCATCTTTGGGTTCTAGGCGATATTGATGCTGACCGGTATCAAATATTTCCGCTGTGGCGTTAACGGTCAACGTTAAATCATCGGCAATTGTATAATCATGAGATAGACCCGCGGTTGTTTGTACATAAACAATCCCCCTACCACTGCCCTCAAAGCTACCTTCGCGGTCAATAAAATGGCGAGCGTTGTCGTAAAGCCAACTGCCTTTGGTGCTGCGCAGCCACAGTTCGGTATTTTCCCAATCCAATTGAAAATGCATTTTAAAGAGCGGGGTATCAAACAACGTACTGTTATCATTTACGATAAAGTCGCTGGTATTGCGTTGCCCGGCACTGTAAAAGTCGCCATCACGGCTAAACACCAATGGAGCATCATCAGGGTCAGCACCGTCGTAGTGGCTAAGCCCAATATAAGCGAAAAAGCCAAGCTCATCGGTCACTTTGCCGCCATATTTAAATTCCAACTTTTGATATTCTTCAATAAAACCTGCTTTAGCCGCTATTTTTACGCCCTTGTGTGTGTGCGATGACAAGGTTTTAATATTTATCACCCCACTGATCGCACCTGCTCCATACAACACGGAACCTGGGCCACGCACCACTTCGATGTAGTCTATATCGCCTAAAAATGGCATGTAACGCTCTGATATCGCTCCGAACGTTTCTTTGTTATTCATCACTTGACCATTAACCACAACAAGAAACTTGTTATCTAGGTCACTGATAATGCCCCGAATACCTATGTGCTGACCGGAGCCTCCGTGCTTCATCAGTTGCAAGTTAGGCACATACATTTCTAGAAGTTCATCAAGATCTCTGGCAGGTGTATTAGCTATCATTTCTTTGGATATACGGGTCACACTGGCAGGAATGCGTTGCACAACAGTATTAGTTAAGGTCGATGCTTGTCTTACCTTCACTTTACTGAGTTGCTCTAACGACATTGAAAACAAATCATCCTCTGGCTGCGATGCATGACCGTGGTTGGTCGCGATGACAGAACCCAGTATCAATGTCACAAGGTACGATATTGCTGTTTTTGAATGTTTAGGTGTTAAGGAATACATTGTTTTTCCTTTGCGTTTTCGAGCCAGAAATCGAGAGGCTTGGGCTCACTAAATAAATAGCCTTGCCCATAGTTGCACCCTCTTTGTGTAAGAAAGTCCATTTGCTCTTGTGTTTCTATGCCCTCAGCAATGACCTTCATGCCAAGCGCATGAGACATCGCAATAATTGCAGAGGTCAGTTCCATATCATTTTTGTCATTGGGGATATCATTAATAAACGTGCGATCGATTTTTACTAAATCGATGGGAAACTGTTTGAGATAGCTCAATGATGAATAGCCAGTACCAAAGTCATCAATCGCCACAGTAGCGCCCAGCTCGGTAAATGAGTCCAAAATTTGTCGACTTTTATCAATGTTTTGCATCAATAACGTCTCAGTGATTTCGAACTCAATGGCATTGTATGAAATGTTATTAGCACTAACACAACGTTTAATGTGTGATACCAAATTAGGGTCTCTAAATTGCCGTGCCGAGAGGTTAATCGCTACCCGCGCGTTTTGGGTTAATACATTGGCGTTGATCATCGCGCTCAATGCCTGCGTTGCCTGTTCGATGACCATCTCGCCAAGCGCCAGGATCAGCTCGGACTCTTCAGCAATGGGGATAAATTCATCCGGAGGGATATAGCCCATTAGCGGATGATGCCAGCGGATCAATGCTTCAAAACCAATGAGTTCGTGCGTGGTCAAATCAATTTGTGGTTGATAACACAGATACAACTGGCCGTTGTGAATTGCCGACTTAAGCTCACGTTCGATATTGATTTGATGCTCAATTTGCAGTTGTAACTCTTCAGAGAACAATAAGTATTGGTTGCGCCCGAGTGCTTTCGCGCGGTACATAGCGATATCTGCATTTTTGAGTAATTCCACTGAGCTCATATTGTCTCGGTGGCTAATTACTAATCCGATACTAGCGGTAACAATAATCTCTTTGCCATCGATGACCATTGGTGCATTCAATGCTTTTTGAAAACGCTCAGCAATAATCCGTGCTTCTAACGGGGAGTCTAATTTAGGAATTAATACGGTAAACTCATCGCCCCCCATGCGGGCAATGGTATCTCCGGGTCTAATGCATTTTTTCATGGCGCTGGCCACTTCAAGCAACAACTTATCACCCAGATCATGACCGTAGGTGTCATTTATTTTTTTAAAGTTATCGAGATCAAAGAAGAACACGGCTATATCGAGATTGTCACGCACTGCACATTGAATTGCCTTTTCCAAGCGGTTGTTAAATAAATGGCGGTTGGCAATGTGCGTAACGTCATCGTATAGCGCCAACTGCCTTAACTGATCTTGCGTTGTAGCCAGCTCAGTTACATCAGTAAGGCTGCCAATAAATCCCTCAATTGCATGCTCATCAATGCGCAGTGGTTTCATCGAAAACACCACATGCAGTGGGCAAGCGATGTTGGTTATTAATCTAAACTCTATTTCAACGCTCTGTTGCCTTTTCAATGCGTATTCGAGCTTACTTTGCACTTTTTCACGATCTTCGTTGTGCACCACATCTATGATGTCTTTAAGGTCGCTGTATTGCGTTTCGTTCTCGGTGATATGGCTGAACTTTTTGTTTTTATAAACAATTGCACCCTTTTTATCCAATTGAAAAATACCGATCGTCGAGGCGCTAGTCAGTGTTCTAAAGCGCTCTTCACTGCGTTTTATAAAATCATTGGTATCTTCAATCTCTTCAAGCATGGCATTAAAGGCATCCACTAACTCCCCAACTTCATCCTCAGTGTCTTTATTCGCTCGCATCGAATAGTCGCCGCTATGCTTTATACGCAGCACGGTACTGCGCAATCGTTCAATGGGTTGAGTGAGAATGCGTTGTGCGCCTGTCGCTAATAATGCCGACACAAGTATAGTGACCACCACAATCGCCAATGCAAACATGCCGTGATGTTCAATGGTGGTCTGCACAGTAGAAAGGTCTGACTTAATATACAAAGAGCCTATAACTTGCTTGTCTAGCACCACATCGGTTACCAACGCCATGCTGTCATCTGTCACCACACTATCTGACGCCTTGAGGGTATTTTCACATTTGTGCCCGGCTACTTGGTCTCGTTGATAAGATGCAAACAACACATTATCTTCGGTATACAAACAGCCCACGATAATGGCACTAAAGTTAGACAAAGATAAAAGGTTTCTTTGCCCCGTGTTTTGATCATAATACTGAATTGCTGCGGTGCTTCTATCGGCGATAATAGCACTGACGATTTCAAGTTCAGTGTGCAGTCTATCTTTCTCGCCCTGACTTAGATACGCAAAGTTAAATGCCAACGCAAGGCACACGGCAATCGCACTACATGCGGTGGTAATGATGGTGGTTTTGGTTTGAACCGACGCTCTTTGCCACCAAGTCATACTTTGTTCCCCATGACCAACATGGCAACTTCAAGCAGCTGTGCGCTGAGCTTTAAGTGATTCTTTCTACCGCGCTCTGCATTAATCTTTAACCTGACTCGATTTTCATAATCAACATGAAATTCAATAATACCGTGCGATGATGCAAAGCCTTTGTACTCGCCAATGGTTAAAATTGGGCTGTTTGCTAGCCGCGCCAGCAACTCAGTAACTTGTGAAGTGGGTTGGGATGCCAAATAAACGATGTGGCAGTTATCAAACGTGTCATACGGAACTTTTTGTTCAACAATAATGTGCCGGCCACGTGATACTTTATCGTTCAACTGCCCTAAACGTTGCAATATGTCTTGCTCGCCTACAACACAAACGCGAAAAACACTTTCGTCACGCCCTTGGCTCGACGGCCATTCAACAAATTTTGTAAAGTTATAAACAAATGCCGTTTTCACGGCATATTCGTCCACATTAGCGAGGCTCTGTATAGGATAAGCTGACATGGCAAATATAAAAATATACTTGCTTAAAGTGATTAAAAAGTTTTTCAGAGTAAGTCGCCCCACGCGCAGTTCATCGTAATGACAGAGAGTCCAACAAAGAACGTCCTACATCATTGATTTGTAGAAAAAACAAACCTTCATACTAAAAGTATAGATTGGCTTTGTGAAAACGCATGATGACCGTCCATTTAGGTCCGTTTGGATAAGAGCATCACCCCCAGTTTGGTTCTTTATGTGCTGATCAGTGAGCGAAGCTGATTTTCAATCATGGCTTACGGTGCGATGGGTGTGTGCACAAGGTTCAGTGCGCGTATTACCCTGCTACGCATTAGTGGTTCATACTAAAAAACAAAAATATACAAATTAATACACCCTATGTATTATTGTTTAAGTATTAACATAACCGTCTGGATTTACAAATGAATACCACAGCAGACAACTTTATCCTTATCGTTGATGACGACACCGAGCTCGCTCAATTAGTCAGTGACTTTTTGCAAACTAACGGCTACACCACTCGCATTGAGCACAATGGCTTAAATGCGGTGAAACGTATCGTTAATGAACAGCCCGCATTAGTGGTGTTGGATGTGATGTTGCCTGATATGGATGGCTTGTCGGTGTGTCGCTCAGTGCGCTATGGCCACCCCAGTGTTGAGGGTGTATATGACGGCCCTATCTTAATGCTCACCGCATTAGATAATGATATTGATGAAGTTGCAGGTCTTGAGACCGGTGCGGATGACTACCTAGCAAAACCTGTGCGCTCTCGCGTGCTACTCGCTCGAGTAAGAGCCCTGCTTCGTCGTAACCCCAATGAACAAAGTGTTGCGCCACTAACGGCAGAGAGAACTGACCCGCAGTTAAATGATGCCCAAGACCAATCAAGCCTAATTAAGTTTAAAAATCTGGTTATCGACACTAAGTACCAAACTGCCGAACACAAGGGTCAGGCGGTCGACTTGACCACGGCTGAGTTTGAACTACTAGCGTTACTTGCCAGACGTCCAGGAGAGATATGCACCCGTGATTTTATATCCGAACATTTCTCTCGTTTAGGATATGAAAGCTCCAATCGCACCATTGATTTACGCGTGTCCCGCATTCGCAAAAAATTAGGCGATGACAATAGCCCATCCACTAGAATTAGAACTATTCACGGCAAAGGTTACTTATTTGTGGGGGATAGATAAACCATGCCTGCTAAGTTGCTATACATTCTCTTGTTCTTGAGCGCGCTATGTCTTAATAACGCCGCTTATGCAGATGAACGTCAACAACGTATCACAGAGTTAGAGCGGCAACTTAGCACCGCACCATTAACGGATAAGGGCGTCATACTTACCGAACTGGTGGAAGCGTATCGCGATAATGACCCACCAAAAAGCTTGGAATACGCCGACCAAGCGTTAATTGTATTTGCGCAAAGCCCAGACCCAAAACGCCACGCTACGGTGCTCAATAATATGATTTGGACATTGGTTTCCATGGGCCAGTACGAGCGTGCACAACAGCTCACCAATCAAAGCAAACAGATTGCCACTGAACTCGCTGATGCCCGCGGTATATACGTAGCCACTACCATGCAGGGCATTATTTATTGGCGCACCGCTGATTACCCTTCGGCTCTTAAACAATTTGAGATTGCAAAAGACATAGCTACGAAGCAAGACGATACCCGGGGAATTGCCAATACCACCAATTACATTGCCATCATCTATCAAACCATGGGGCAACCCAAAAAGGCGCTGGAAAATTTTCAACGCGCGCTTGAGCTGCAAACGCAAATGGATGAGCCTAAAAGCATTGCCGTTTCTTTGAATAACATTGCCAATATGCATGGCACCAGTGGTAACTATAGCCTTGCTTTGGATTATCAACTGAAGTCTCTAAAAATCAGAGAGGAGCTCAATGATATCCCGGGGTTGGCACAAATTTTAGGCAACATTGGTCTTACCTATTTTTATCTAGAAGATTATGATTTGGCGCTGTCTTATTTACAGCGTTCTCTGGGCTATTACCAAAGCCTTAAAGACACCTTAGGCACCTCAGAAACACTCACCAGCCTAGGAGCGACCCATCAACGCAAAGGCCAATTTGAAGCAGCATTACATCAATATGACGAAGCGCTAGAGATAGCAGAGCAGCTGCAGGATCAGGGGTTAATGGCACGTATTCATATTGATATCGCCAGCACCTTTATAGAGCTCGGGGACGCCGCAAAGGCCAAAGAGCACGCGCAACCAGCACTGCAACACATAGCCGAACTGCAAATTGTGCCACTGCAAGCGAATGCCCTATTGGTCAATGCCAAAGTAGCAAAATTAGAAAACGATTATGAGCGGGCAATCCATTTAACGAATCGCTCAGTGGAAGTCGCGACCGACACCGATGACAAACGCCTGCGCCGAGACGCCTATGAATTTTTATACATTCTGTTTAAAGATAGAGGTGATTTAGCCAGCGCCCTCACCTACTTAGAAAAGTTTAAGCAATTGAATGACGAGATGTTTAACTCTGAAAGCGATCAACGCATGGCGTTTTTGTTAAGTCACTTTGAGGCAGAAAAGCGCGAACAACAAATCAAGTTGCTTCAAGCCGATAAGAACCTAAAGCAAAAAGAGATTGAACAACAGCGCTATAACCGCAATACCGTTATCGCCAGTTTGTGTGCACTATTTGCGTTTATTTTGCTGTTTTTAAAGCGTATGCATCAGAACAAGATAAACCGTTCACTCAACGAAAACATCAAGTCGCAGCGAGAACTAATCCAAGCCATTGCCCATGAATTCAGAGCGCCATTGGCAAGAGTGCAACTGGCCTTTGATATGCTAGAGGCCAACTTAGCCAATGAGTCAGGCAATACTCTTGCGATAAAAATCAATGACGGACTTAGTGAATTAGAACAGCTTATCAAAGAAGCCTTGGACTTTATTCAGCTTGAAAACAATGGCGATATCATCACATACAGCGACGTAAAACTTGGCAATATGTTGTCTACGCTGCTGGAGTCGCATGTAGACCTCTACCCAGATATTGACTTTGATTTAAACGAGAAAGGACAGCAGCCCTGTGTTGTTGAGGCTGACGCCACAGCGCTTAACAGAGCAGTGTCGAATATAGTGCGCAATGGCGCGCGCTTTGCCAAACAGCAGGTATGTGTGACCCTCAACAATCAACCAAGCTTTTACGAGATTATCGTAGAGGATGATGGCCCCGGCATTCCACTGGACCAGCGCCAACGTGTGCAAGAGCCATTTGTGCGCTTAGATTTGAGTCGCTGTCGTGACTCAGGTGGTGTTGGTTTGGGTCTAGCGCTTGCGAAAAAGATAATACAAGCACATCAAGGGACATTGAGTATTGAGACTTCCGCCTTAGGCGGTGCAAAAATCATCCTTCACTGCCCAAAAGCCAGAACAAAGACCCACTAACAAATACCATCTTACTCTGCAAGAACACACATCACTGACTATACTTCAACTAACAGCTAGGGTGTGCTTACCTTTGAGGAACGGACTTTGTTTCAGCCTTCAAGGAAGTGGCATTGGGGTATTTTCGCGGCGTTATCACCTACGAGACATAGAATCACTATGCGATGTAGGCTCTGCCTTAGCAGAACACCTCAATGACTACTGCAAACATCAACATACCCTAATGTAATTGCCCTGTTGTTTATGCGGCGAACAACAGCAAAACTCCGCTTTCGAACAGGCAAATGCAAAAAAGAAGTTAATAAAGTTTGATCTTTTGAATCTATATGTATATAAATGTATATATTGATTTCAAAGTAGATCAATCCGTAAATAACTTTTATTAGTTAAAACAAAAGATTAATGCTTTGCATGTATTCGAATGTGTATCTGTACTTCAGCAGGGACAACAAAAGATACGCAATTTGGTATGTGCCGTAGGTTGCCAAGTAACTAAATGCAGTTTAGGGAAACACTTCATGTCGTGCTTTAGCCTACATAACAGGAGTCATGTTATGAAGATAACGAAGTTAGCAAGTGCTATATCGGCCATTACCTTATGCCTTGCCAGTGGCGCCCAAGCGCAAGATTCTCGCTTTGTCATCCAAGTAGATAATGCTAACAAAGGCATTGTTAAAGCGTTGGCAGCACAATCTGGCGCGGATATCCATGTTGATGGAAACGGCTTTATCGCTGCGACGTTTGCAGGAAAAGACCTGCAACAAGTCAAAGGCCTGCTCAACAATCCCCATGTAAAATTGGTAGAGCAAGACCAACGACGTTGGCAAATGGCGCTCTATAACGACGATGCAGGCAATCCCCAAACACAACAACTTACCCCTTATGCGGTGTACCAATCACAAGCAAACCAACTCAGTTTTAATAGCGCAAGCGATATGAAAGTGTGTGATCGATTCAGGTTTAGATAGATCAAACACTGACTTCAACTGGCCTGCTATTACTGGTAGTGACGACCCAGGTACGGGTGCATGGGACGTACATGGTGGCCCACACGGTACTCACGTTGCTGGGACTATTGGCGCAGCCAACAATGACTATGGCGTTATCGGCATGGCGCCGGGTGTGCCCATGCATATTGTTAAAGTGTTCCTCGAAAGCGGATGGGCATATTCATCAGATCTCGCCTACGCAACACAGAAATGCTCTGAAGGCGGCGCCAACATTATTAACATGAGTCTCGGTGGCGGTGGTGCTAACAACACAGAATCAAACGCATTTGCGAACTTTGTTGCCAATGGTGGTTTTATTGTTGCAGCAGCGGGTAACGATGGAAACTCTGCGCGTTCATATCCTGCAGGTTACCCTTCTGTAATGATGATCGGTGCAAACGATGCAGACAATAATATCGCCGAGTTCTCACAATTCCCAAGCTGTACCAGCGGTCGCGGTAAACGCGCGTCATTTGATGAAACCATTTGTGTTGAAGCGACAGCAGGCGGTGTACAAACTCTGTCAACGTATCCAGCGGGTTTAGCGATTAGCTCATCTCTAAGTGTTGATGGCACTGCGATTGCCAACTCAGGTATGGAGAACACCGGCGATGCCAGTGGCGCAACTTACTTTATGGGCACCGCCGAACTGATAGATAACAATGCAGCGGGTAAAATATGTGTTATTGACCGCGGTAATATTAGTTTTCATGACAAAGTGCTGAACTGCGAAAACTCAGGTGGTATTGGCGCTGTGATAGTTAATAATGTCGACGGCATGCTGTACGGCACATTAGGCACTGCTAACCAAACATCAATCCCAGCAACCGGTGTGGCATTGGCAGATCGTGATGCTATGGTGAACGCTACGTCAGCATCAATATCAATCGGTGCGTCTGATTATGGCTATATGAGTGGCACATCAATGGCAACACCTGCTGTTGCTGGCGTTGCCGCGTTGGTATGGTCCAATCATGAGACCTGTACAGGTGAAGAAATTCGCGAAGCTTTAAAGGCCACCGCATTAGATGCAGGTGCGCAAGGGCATGATGTCTACTTCGGCTATGGCATAGTTCAAGCCAAAGCGGCGAGCGATTACTTAACAGCTAATGGTTGCCAAGGTGGCAGTGAGCCACCAACAGAACCACCTACAGAGCCGCCAACAACGCCTGAATTGACAGCAACTCACACCATGAACAAGGGTAAAAACGTGGTTGAACTTGTTGCATCGGCGAGCCGAGACGTGAACCTATATCGCAATGGCAGCTTCATCGCGACAGTTGCACCCGATGTTGTATATAGCGACAAATTTACGCGTAACTCATCAGGTACGTTTGTCTACAAAGCGTGCGACTCAGTTGATACAAGTGTGTGCTCAAGTGACGTAACCGTAAGTTTTTAGGACATATTGACCTCTGAGGTCTGAAATTTGTTCAAATCAAAGCAGTGTGCCCTACCCCATTGGGACACTGCTTTTTTGTGCCTGATATTGACTGCTATAACTTATAAGCAAGTTAGTTAACCCCATAGCCCATTTAAATTAGTTCAACCGACGCCTATCACACTCAACGTAACGCCTACATACACAGCTCCTTTGCTATCCCTATTGTTAATCAGTACAAACACGTGTGCATCTTTGTCACTCATCCCCTGCTTCCCACCCAGCGAGGCAACTCATCGCTTTGGCGGGCTATAGGTCATGCTCTGGGCGTGACCAACTCTCTGGGCACAATCTCTACATAGTGAAAATTCCAAGTTGTTAGCACATTAGTTAGCCAGCGCACTATTTACCTAGCGCATTACCTGAAGTGATATGTAACAAGAGTTGGTCTTGTCGGGTAAATTCGCACACAACCATAATTTGTATATTTATGTATGTAAGCACTTTCATAGTCGCTGCAAATAACCCCTTCGCATACATATTAAGATTCGAAAAACCTTAAAAACCTCGCTAAAACCACATTACACCAAGAAAAAACACAACCAACTAAATCATTTAATTTCAATTAGATAAATCTAAATATTACAATTTAAGTAAATAAATGTGAATTAATTGATAACTTTGTATTGATCATATACATATCTAGGTATATAAATATATACATTCGCATACAAGAAGTGCGAACCGTGCGTCGTCTTACAGGGAGAATGAAGTGGGTGCGTACAACTAAACCAACCAAATGATTAATTTACAAACAACAGGAGTACAGATGATGAAAACACCCAAGAAGTCATCTTCCAGATTATTATCAACATTGCTAAGCACTTCGCTACTAGCAACACTCAGTCCCGTTGCTCTGGCGGTTGCTCAAGCACCATTGCAAGCACCACCTAAAGCGGCAGTGCAGTATGACCAAGAAACGGTGATCGTTAAGTTCAAACAAAAGGTAAGTAAAAACGAACGTAAAGCTCTTGCACAAAACCTTGGTGTTTCGTTTAAAGACAAAAATGAAGACGGCGTTGATGATCGTTTTCGTAACATCGCCAATGGACGTCTTGCTGTTTTAAAGCTCGGAAAAGGCCGCCAGGTAGAAAGCGTCTTGGCTAGCCTTGAAAACCACCCTCTCGTTGAATATGCAGAGCCTAACTTCATCGTTCAGCACACGGCTATTCCTGACGACACACGCTACGGCGAACTGTATGGTATGCAGAAAATCTCGGCTGAAGCAGCATGGGATTACACCATTGGTGATGCATCTGTCATTGTCGGTGTTATCGACACTGGTTTTGATTTTGCACACCCAGATTTAGCGGCAAACATTTGGCGCAACCCAAATGAAATTGCAGGCAACGGCATTGATGATGACGGCAACGGCTATATTGATGATGTTCACGGTATTTCAGCAATTTTAGATAATGGTAACCCGCAAGATACTGGAGCTCATGGAACACACGTATCAGGTACTATCGGCGCTGCGGGTAATAACCAACTTGGCGTTGTCGGTGTAAACTGGCGTACCAGCATGGTTGGCTGTAGTTTCTTAGGCTCAGGCGGTGGTACGCTGGCTGATGGTGTTCAGTGTATTGATTACATGGTAGGCCTAAAAAATGCGGGTCACAATGTTCGCGTACTTAATAACAGTTGGGGTGGCGGTGGTTTCACTCAAACACTAAAAGACGCAATAACCGCAGCAAACAATGCTGACATGTTGTTCGTGGCGGCAGCCGGTAACGATTCGGCTGACATTGACGGCGGCGGCTTCTACCCTGCAGGTTACGACGTACCAAACGTTATGGCGGTGGCTTCAACAGACAATGCCGATAACCTTTCTGGCTTCTCTAACTTTGGTGATGAGAAAGTACATATCGCGGCCCCAGGCTCGTTCATTTTGTCGACCACGCCTAATGGCGCTTATGACGTGTTTAGCGGCACCTCAATGGCATCGCCACATGTTGCGGGCGCGGCGGCTTTATTGTTGTCGGGTAACCCTAATTTAACGACCGCACAGCTTAAGAGCATCTTGATGAATACCGGTGATCACTTAGTGTCATTGGAAGGTAAAACCATCAACTCGAAGCGTTTGAATCTTATCAATGCATTGACAGATTCAGGTGGTACAGGCCCGTCATTCTTTATGGACGCGACTCCTGCCAGCGCAACAGTAAACCAAGGCGTTAGCCAAAACTTTGTGATTGACCTAACTGCTGCTGGTGGCTTCACTGGCGAAGCAACTATGAGTCTTTCAAGCGTACCTGAGCTTAATGCCGAAGTCGTGTTCAGCCAAAACCCAGTTGCCGCTGACACAGCGACGACTATGACAATTAACACTTCTTCTGCGACACAACCAGGTACCTACAACCTGACTGTGACAGCGACTGACGGTACTATCTCTAAGACTTTGCCGCTAACACTTCGTGTCTGGCCAGAAGGCAGTGTTACTACCGAGTACTCTAACAACGACAGCGTGCTTATCGCCGATGCAAATCCGAACGACCCAGCAATCAGCATTATCGATGTACCTCACGATATGGTGTTAACACAGGTCGAAGGCTCTATTGATATCACCCATGATTGGGCTGCTGACTTAGTGATTAAATTGATTGCACCAAGTGGTAAAGAGACTGTACTTCGCGATCGTGAAGGGCAATCTGGCAACCGCATTCAAATGGCTTTCAAAACATTTGATCACGAGCTTGATAATGGCCTTGGTCAATGGGCTCTTGAAGTCGCTGACCACTCAAATAACGATGCGGGTGTACTTAATAACTGGTCATTGAAACTTAGTGGCGCACCGCTGAGCACGACGGACTTTGCACCAAATGTTGGCATTAATTCGCCAATTAATAACGGCGCATTCCTAAGTGGCGAAACCATTACGTTTAGCGCTAACGCATCTGATACTGAAGATGGTGATTTAACAGCGAATATCGTTTGGACTTCAAACATTGATGGTGTAATCGGCAACGGTGCAACATTCTCTAAGTCTGATTTATCGGTTGGCGATCACATTGTTAGCGCCTCAGTAACTGATGCTGCGGGCCAAACAACCGAGCAAACGATTGAGCTGTCAGTTGCCAATGCAAATACCACAGTTAGTGGCGCAAACAACACAGCACTGCCTATGCCTGAGTGGGGTGGTCGCGTTTACACTGAAATCGACCTGCCAACGGGTGTAAGCATTGATGCAATGGAAGTGTTTGTAGATATTTCATTCAATTCAGTGCAACACCTAAACGTATGGCTTCAATCACCTTCTGGTAAACAAGTGAAGCTCGTGACTTGGCGCCAATTCTGGAATGCCGACCTCGTGCACACATTCACACCGGTTGAGTTTGCTGGCGAGTCGAGCAAAGGCACATGGCGTCTATACGTAGAAGACACGTCTAGCTACACAATGGAAGGCGTATTAAATAACTGGAGCATCTCGGTATCAAATGGTGACGCGGTTCTACCACCACCAGCAGAAAACCAAGCTCCAGTGATGACAATCAATGCACCAACAGGCGGTTCTAGCTTCATGCTTGGAGACAGCATCACATTTGATGGTACAGCAACAGATGCTGAAGACGGTGACGTGAGCGCGGGCATTGATTGGTACTCTAACTTTGACGGTAAGATTGGTACAGGCGCCCTATTTAGCACAAACACGCTAAGTGCAGGTGCACATACAATCACAGCTGTAGCACATGACTCGCAAGACGCATTTGACCAAGCTCAAGTAACGCTTACTGTTGAAGATGCACCGACAAACGTTGCACCAGTAGCTGAGTTTAGCTTTACCACGAGCGACCTAGATGCTCAATTTACTGACCTAAGTGGCGACACTGACGGCGCAGTAACTACATGGTCTTGGAACTTCGGCGATGGCGCAAGCTCAACACTTGCAAACCCAGCACACAGCTATAGCGTTGCAGGCACCTACACTGTCACGTTAACTGTAAGTGATGATGACGGTGCGACTCACTCAGTAAGTAAAGATGTGACTGTGACTGAGCCTGTACCAGAGCCAACAATTGTCCTAGACGGTAATGCACAAAAAAGTGGCGACCGTATCACCACGGAACTATCTTGGACATCACCAAACCCTGTGGTTGTTGATATCTATCGTAACGGTACGTTAATTCAATCTGGTGTGAAGAAGGATTCTTACACAGATCGCTTTAACTCAACTGCTACGAGTTTCACTTACCAAGTATGTGAGACCAACACCACAAACTGTTCTTATGAATTGGTAATTGCGGCCATGCCTAAGAGCAAGGGTAAACGTAACTAAGTTGTAACCCTCCTAGAAGGCCCCACGTGGGCCTTCTATTTCATCTAACTACATAAACAAGAGCAAAAAAGGAGACGCTCTTCACCCATAAAGGAACCTAGGTTATGAACGTTTTGACATCGCTAATTGGACTCTCGCTCTTAAGCTCGACCATGCTCAATCAGCCATGGCTTGCCCAACACACTCCAGTTTCCAACATGCTCCAAAGCAATGGTTCTAGCTCTGCTTTGCCCATAACCACCAGCCTATCTTTTTTTACACACTTCGATGACAGTTCTTTTTCAAACTACAGCAACTTGGTCGCACCATCACCGAATTCACTCAATTCCCACGTCAAGCCAAAAAATGACATCGACAGTGACTCACATTCACTGAACAACGCTGCGCTGTTCGCTGATAATTACATGCAAACAATTAACGCTGGCGAGACGGCCACATTTGCGTTTTGTATCGAAGACTCCGCCTCCTCAGGGGCGCATTGGAATGTGTCGGTTGCAGCGGCACTTGCTGGCAGCACCTTATCAAAAACACGTGTCAGTGCAGGTGAGCAAATTGTATTACACGTACCGACTAAGCAATCGACTCAGTTTGGAAAATATGTGTTTACAGTCACCGCAAGCAAAGGTGAGGAAGTAAAACAAAGCTCAGTAGCGCTTAATGTCATTCCCCATGATGCCCACTCATACACATTTACCAACAGCGAGAGTGTCGTTATCGAAGATAATTCTGTACTTGCCAGTACCAGCGAAATTTTCGTTCCTTATCATTTGAACACGTTTGCGCTTGAAGTGAGTTTAATGCTCAAACACAGTTGGAGGAGCGATTTAGAAGTGGTTTTAGTGTCTCCCATTGGACAAATTTACACATTGCATGACCGCGATGGAGGCTCTATGAGTGATATTAATCAACTTTACAACACCAATGTGTTTAATGGCCAAAATGCCTATGGCACTTGGACACTGCAACTTCGTGACAAAGCGCCTGGCAACATCGGCACATTAAATCATTGGCAACTTCATATTACGGGTTTCAACGCGCAGCCATCCCCCTTGAGGCAAACGAATCTTCACTACTTGACCAAGTAATCATTAATATCAGGATGATCAATTTGCTCTTGCTGCAAATAGCGCTGTGCATAATCAAGATAAACACCACTTTGTAAAAATAGATTGAATAAACCTTTATCTATGTGCGCATCCTGAGCCATAAACTTCATTATTTTCAAAGACTGAGACAAACTTTTCGCTTGCTTGTACGGTCTGTCATTGGCAGTCAACGCTTCAAATATGTCGGCAATGGCCATGATCCGTGCCGGCGTTGACATCTGCTCGCCAGTGAGGCCGCGAGGATAACCACCGCCATCGAGCTTTTCATGGTGACCACCCGCATACTCAGGGACACGCGCTAATTCTTTGGGTAAGGGCAATGTTTCGAGCATGCGAATGGTGCTGGTGATGTGCTCGTTAATAATATAACGGTCCTCTGGAGTGAGCGTGCCACGCTTAATACCAAGGTTATATAATTCACCGATATTTTGTTTATTTTCAGGCACCTGCATATTAAAGCCATAGCCACCGTCGCGCGCAGCCACATCAACTTGACGCTTAATAATATGCTCCGGTTTGTCTGCCAATATGGGCACTTCGCCGGGCTCAAACTCATCATATTGTTGCATATGGCGCGCTTCCTCTGGCGACAAACCTGCTCTATCACTGAGCGTTCGGTGCCACGTGCGTTTAGCAATATTCATTAAACGATCAATGTCGGCATCTTCCATAAATTCACCGCCTACATTGGCATTGGCGATAAACTCAAAATCAGCAATGATGTCTTCTCTGCGCTTTGCAAATTCGCGCGCTAAGGATTCTTTGTTTTGGGGAGCTGCCATGAGCTCTTTTAAGTAATGGATCTCTGCATCACGCAATAACACTTCAAAGCGCGTACGTATTTCATGTATACGATTATAAATGCACTCTAATTTAGATCCTTTATCAACAATATGTTCGGGCGTGGTAATTTTTCCGCAGTCATGTAACCACGCGGCGACTTCAAACTCTCGCCATTGATCCTCAGTTTTGAATTTCAAATCACTAAATTGAGGGTCATCAGACTCGTTCGCTTTATGGGCCAGCATAATGGCCAACTCAGGTACACGTGCACAGTGTCCGCCAGTGTATGGAGACTTTTCATCGATAGCTTGTGCGATAAGTTGAATAAATGCGTCCAACAGTTCTTTTTGGCCTATTTCAAATTCACAAATGGACTCTGACATATCCACCAATGATTTGGATAACTGGTGAATTTCTTCTATATGGGAGGAGACATAATCGACTTCGTTGTAATTGCGACTACTGATTTTGTGATTCTCGGCAATCAGACGCTGAATTGGGTTAGCCATGTTTCTAGCCAATTGGGTGATCACCACCAGCACTAGCCCTAATATGGCAAGCGTCACAATAATAGAGTTACTGAGAAAGCTATTGCGCTCTGCAAACGCCTGTTGCTCTGGCACCATAAACGCCATGTATTCGCGATTACCACTGTTTAACAAACCGGTCAGCTGAGTAATGTAGAGCAGATGTGCAACACCGTCGATATCGATACTGCTAAGGGTATCAATGGCCTTTCCAGATGTTGCCAATGCCAATATTTGTGGCGTCGGTAATTGGTTGAGTTGACCCTCTTGTTGACTGAGGTCATTACCAAAAGTGAGCCACTTTTGTTCTAAGCGCTGTTGCGCTTTAGCATCAATTTGGCTTTGCGCGAGGTCAATCAGCGCAACGAGTGCTGCTAAATCTTTGTTTACTATATGGTGCAAGCCAAAGTCACTTTGCCCTTTGAATTCCTCTATCTCATCGCTAACTTGCAAGTTATCTATGTAGAAGTAAGTTTCTATATATTGCACCACTGCCTGCAAATCAAAGGCAACATCCACTTCACCAAACTGCACGCCTCGCATTGCCTCAAGGGTATCGTTATATTCTACAAACGTGGCGTTTGGTAAGCGCTCTTGCAAAAACCCAGTAATTGCATAGCCTTTTTGTGCTGCAATACGTTTATCTGCCAATGCCGACAGTGATGTGACGCCAGCAAGTGACGGATCGTTAGTCGCAAATACAACCTTGGGTAAATAATGAGGCGTTGCAAAAGCACCAAACTCCTCACGTTGACGGGTTTTCATCAAACCCAACATCATGTCAATTTGGCCCTGCTCGAGCTGGGTTATTAATTCAGAAAAGGTATATCCATTGACGAGGTTGACTTGTAACCCAAGCATACTTGCCACCAATTGCAGGCGTTCAAGCCCATACCCTCTGGGCTCACCAGATAGGTTATATTCGAACGGTGGGTAGTCATCCATCACCCCAACCGTGAGTGTGCCTATCTCGTTTATCAGCTTTTGCTGCTCGTCGCTCAAGGCAATTTTCGCAGTACTGGTAACACGACGGCTTTCACGATCAACTTGCTGAGCACGAATAACACCGTTGTCATCAAACATGAAGGCCCTACTTTTGCCGTCGTAGCCACTGACATACATATATTCGCTGAGTGACGACATAATAATCGCCGCTCCAAACACATCACCATTTTCGTTTTTTATGGAATAACTGGTGCCAGGCTGGTTTATAAAGCTAAACATATACGGCGGTATTTTTGTCACACTTTCGCTGTTGGCTGCACTAAACCAAGGTCGTGACGTTGCCATATAATTGCTGTTTTGCTTTTGCTGCAAACGCACATTCAAGGCACTATCTAAATAAGACGTTATCTGTACACGTTCACTAGCCTCATCAGGTGTTGACGATTCTGCTGTAACCTGTACTAGCACCCAGCGGTCACTAGGGGCAGCGCCCCACGCTTGCCTTAATCCCGGGGCCGATTCTAAATTAGATAACTCAAGATATTCGCCATTTTGATAACCAATAAACAGTGAAAATACCTTGTTTGAACCTTCAAGTAAGGTGCTCAGTGCGAGCAGTGCGTCTTTGTCGAGCGCGCCAATATCGAGGCGCTGGGCAATTAAATTATGTTTGAGGGTGCGCGTTAAACTAATAGCGCTGCGTTCTTGCGCTATCGCTTGATAACTACTTTGCTGAGCAATAGTTGCGAATTTATCCTGCGCTGATGCGGTCGCTAAATGGTTACTAAATAAAAACTGTAAAACTATCCCTACCGCGGCGGTAAACGCACACGCTAGAACAAAAGAGGCAATTAATGTAAGGCGAATTGTGAAGCGCGTTCTTTTTGGTTTTATATTAAATGGCATCCGCTAACCGTATAAATTAATTTTCATACAGAAAGCTTAATACAATTTAATTAATAGCTTAGATTTTTTAAGCGATTTATTTACCACTTTAGTATTGATATGGGAACAGCAGTTATCACCACCAACCAGGGTACTTGCTGACTAATCTGTCACACTATCTTGAGGCGTGTGCACATACGTCTTCACAATGCCCTCAATCACACCGTCACTCTTAAGTTTAGAGATTAACTCATTGGTAAATAACCAATTTAGCTTTCCATCCCGGGTCTTTGGAAATCGAAACTGATAAGGCGCACTATCAACATCAAACTCCAAGATGCGAAACGCGTTAGCAAACTCTGCGTTATTTAATACCAAGTATTGATACACAAGGCGTGACATCACTACCGCATCAAGCACTTGCCCATGTGCGCCTTTTAACTCATCTAACAACGCATATTCTGTATAATAGTTACGCCTTAGTAATGTTTCATTAGTCATCGCTTCGTTGAGTGTAGGGTAAACATACATGTACTTAACGCCCAAGCGAACAGGCATAGCGCGCGCTAATGCAAAAAATTCATCAAGGCTGTTAGCATTAATTTTTGAGTCTTTGTTAACGACTAAAATGTCGCTGATGTGAGTGATTGGCTCACTCCAATAATAGTGCTCTACATTATCTGACCAACGCTGAGAATCGAAGATAAAATCAAGTTGCCCTTCACTTAGCAGCTTCACCGGATTATTAGCATAGGGCGCCGCATAATAACGCGGACCGCCATACTCATTCATAGCACTGAGTAAGTCGGGAATAATGCCCGTTACTTGCTCTTGGGCGATACTAAAGGGAGGAAAGTGATTGGGGTATCCGCCATTGATGTCTCTTGCTAGCGTATGGCCCCAGCTGCCTAAAAGCAGTAAAACACACATAATCCTTAACATCATACACTTCCTGATAGTACAACTTAGCAGACGCTTAAACTCTATTACATTTTGGGTCAGCGATTCATAGCACATAGGTCAAATGCAATATGAAACCGCTTTCAAGGCTATGCTAGGGAAGATACAGACAAAAGTCTACGAAAATCGGAACACGCATTAAAAAAGCGGCATAAAGCCGCTTTCGTTGACATATCCAGTGTATGGGTTAGCCAGTGATGATCCTCAGCATACGACGTAAAGGCTCTGCTGCACCCCAAAGTAATTGGTCACCAACAGTAAACGCACTGATATAGTGTGGCCCCATACTGAGTTTACGAATGCGCCCAACAGGAATACGCAAAGTTCCTGCTACATTGACAGGCGTTAGCTCTTGGCTTGATGCACCACGCTCATTGACAATGACATCAACCCATTCATTGTGTGATGCCAGAATTTGTTCAATTTTATCAACACTGATGTCTTCACGCAGTTTAATTGTAAGCGCTTGAGCATGGCAACGCATCATCCCCACGCGCACACACAAACCGTCGATAGGAATAGGTTGAATGCACGAACCCAAGATTTTGTTTGCTTCAACCTGTGCTTTCCATTCTTCTTTGCTTTGTCCCGATGGCATCGGCACATCTATCCAAGGAATTAAGCTACCCGCTAATGGTACGCCGAACTGATCGCAACTTAGGCTGCCATCTTTCATCTTATTCGCCACTTTTTTATCGATATCGAGAATCGCGCTGCTTGGGTTAGTGACGTCGTCGGCAACAACATGGTTAAGCTCACCCATTTGCACAAGTAACTCTTTCATATTACGCGCACCCGCACCTGAGGCGGCTTGATAAGTCATTGGACTTACCCATTCAATTAAGTCATGTTCAAACAATCCGCCAAGAGCCAAGAGCATCAAAGATACGGTACAGTTGCCACCAACAAAGGTTTTAACGCCCTGCTCCAAACCTTGCTCAATAACATCTTTGTTTACTGGGTCGAGAACAATGATGCTATCGTCTTTCATACGTAACGCCGATGCAGCATCAATCCAATAGCCTTGCCAACCACTATCGCGCAATGGCTGATACACTTCATTGGTGTAATCACCTCCTTGGCACGTCAGCACGATATCCATTTGACGCAATGCATCGATATCAAATGCACTTAATAGAGGTTTTGGTTCACCTGCGATATCGGGACCCAACTGCCCTGCTTGTGAAGTGGTAAAAAACGTCACGTCAATATGAGCAAAATCATTTTCTTGTTGCATTCGCTCAAGCAGTACGGAACCAACCATACCGCGCCAGCCGACTAGGCCTACTTTTTTCATTACTGTATCCTTATGAAAAGATGTTTAAACATATTGCGTGAGTCTCCCGAACTTAACCGTCGGGTAATGGCAGACAATACCACTGCATACCGAATTACTCTAGAGGGTATAGAGCAACTTCAATTATTTTCAATCTATTGCGGGGACACACAAATGGAACGTTCCAATCACTATGCGCACTTTACGCCTATGAATACGTATTCACAACATACAAAAAAGCCATCGCATAAGACGATGGCTTTTTAATACACGACTTAATTAAGTTAGCTGGCTAATCTTGCTTTCCAATGGCCTAGTAGTTTAGGGAAATTGAAGCCATACCAAGCGATATACCCGTAACACAACAGCGGTACATAGAAGCTAAATTGTAAGCCTATGGTATCGGCGATATACCCTTGTAATAGCGGAACCAGTGCGCCACCTACAATAGCCAAACATAACCAACCAGAGCCCTTACTGGTAAGTGAACTCAATGAATCAATGGCTAAAGTGAAAATGGTTGGGAACATAATAGAGTTAAACAAACCAATCGCCAGTATTGACCACATCGCTATCGCACCGCTACTGTTAATAGAAACAAGTAGCAGTACAATTGTCACAGAGGCATTAAACAACAACGCTTTATGCGCCGCGACTTTTTGCAACGCAGCAGAACCAATAAAGCGCCCAACCATCGCTCCGCCCCAGTAATACGCAAGGTATGGCGCTGCATCATGCTCCGCTAAGCCAGCAATACTTGCCTCGCCAAAATAGTTCACCAAGAAACTACCGATTGCCACTTCACCACCTACATAGAAGAAAATGGCCAGCACCCCGAACACCAAATGATGCGCCTCGGCCAACGGCTGCCCTTTCGCCTTGCAATCGTGCTCTTCGGTGTGCTCTTCAATGACAGGTAACTTCAAAATAGCAAACAATACCGCAATGCTCAGTAGCGCCACCGCCAACATCAAATACGGTACTTTTACGCTGTCAGCGCTCGCCGCTTCAGTGACTAACGCTGCACTGCCACCAAAGAGTAAAAATTTACCAACGATGGGGCCTACTGTAGTACCCAAAGAGTTCAATGCTTGTGCAAGGTTAAGACGACTTGATGCCGTTTTTGCTGGGCCAAGCGCTGCAACATAGGGGTTGGCAGATACTTGTAAAATGGTAACCCCTGAGGCCAACACAAAAAGCGCGCCTAAAAATAGCCAATACTCATGCACTGCCACTGCTGGATAGAATAATAAGCACCCCACTGACGCAACAAGCAATCCGCTCACCACGCCGTTTTTATAACCAAAGCGTTTTACGAGTAAACCCGCAGGTAAAGACATAACAAAATAGGCACCAAAGAAGCAGAACTGTATAAACATGGCTTCGAAGAAGGTCAGATCAAAGACAGCTTTCAACCTTGGGATCAACAAGTCATTGAAAACCGTTATAAAACCCCATAGAAAAAACAGAGTTGTCATCGCCACCAGTGGCAAGGTGTAATTTTTTTGCGGCCCTTGCGCGCTGGCAAATGACTGACTTGGATTTATTTCACTCACAGAATGTTCTCCTTCTTATTGTTGTATTTGATTCTACAGATCAATTTATTAACGTCACAACATAAATTTTGGAACGTTCTAGTTCACACAGATAGCAGGCCATTGGTTACGCCGCAGTTATTTGTGCTTAATGCCTCCATGTACCTATAATCTAAAAACATAAATATCGATGGGAAACAGACATATGGAAGTCAGAATTATCGTCAATGGCAAGAAAGCTGGGCAAGAGGCATTTAGGCGTGCCGTATCACGTGCTCGAGCACAATTACATAATGATATTTCGGTGCGCGTAACGTGGGAATATGGCGATGTGCATAGATTTGTCAACGAAAGTATTGATGAGGGTATACCCAGATTGATAATTGCTGGCGGAGATGGCTCCGTAAACGAAGCGGTCGATGCGCTGATGCAACACTCCCATTCAACACGCCCGGAGTTGGCAATAATCCCCATGGGGACAGCGAACGACTTCGCAACGGCATGCGCTATACCGAACAATTATTATGCAGCGCTGCTGTTCGCCGTTGAAAATAATAGCGTAGATATTGACGTCGCCAAAGCCAATGATCGGTACTTCATTAACGTTGCCTCCGGAGGGTTCGGCGCACAAGTCACTAATGACACGCCCGTCGAGCTGAAGAACTTCCTCGGTGGCGGCGCATATACGCTTACAGGTTTAGTTCAGGCAATAAACTTCAAGCCCTATGCCGGCAAACTAACCACCCCGCTCACACGTTATGAGACGAACATGATAGTCGGTGCAATTTGTAATGGCCGACAAGCAGGTGGAGGCCAACAACTGGCACCCAATGCGTACCTCAACGACGGATTGCTTGATATTGTCGCGTTACTAGAGTTTCCCATTAGTGCTGTTAATCAGGTGATCACTGAGCTCAAAGACAACACTATTGATGGCGAATATGTAATGCGCCTCAAAAGTGCCTGGGTTGAATATGAATGCGAACATCCAGGGCCGTTAAATCTAGATGGCGAACCCTACCCAAGCCGCCATATTCGCTTCGAGGTATGTGCGAATGAATTACGTTTAGTGCTCGGCCCTGATTGCCCTTGTATTGTTTGATGAACCGAAATTAACTTTGATAGCCAAACTTTTGCAAGTAACGCAGGTAAATCAGCTCATACTCGCCACTTTTCTTGAGCTTACGCAGCGCTTGGTTAAACGCTTTACACGTTTGTGGATCACGAAATGCCATATAGCTGAATTTCTGTGGAAAGATTTCATGGACAGTGAAATCTTCGAGCGTCGCCTCAAACTCCGTATCTGTTTGCAGTGCGTTCATAAAAATAAACAGATCACCAATACTCACGTCCACCCTATCGGCCAAGAGCATTGACGCTTGACGCTCTGGTTCTTGTATTTCCAGGTAGTTTGCTGACCCTACTGCATTTGCAAACTGGCTACCCCAAAATACTTTAGCACCTTGATATGTAACAACCTTTTTACCTTTCAAGTCGCTCACGCTGTTAATCTCAATTTTGCGGTGAGCTTTCGTCACGGCAACATCTTGAAACCGAAACACAGGGTCGGTAAGGCACGCGTCTTCCTTAAAGTCGAGCACATTGGTCACGCCATCAAGGATGCGTTTATCAAATGACAGTTGCAATTCTTTGTTAGACAAGCCAAACACCATATCTATGGTGTAGTTGGGCATCTCTTCGAACACTTTGCGAACGACTTCAGTAAAAATGCCGTTTTTGGTTTCAGCGTTAAAGTATGGCTCGAAGTTTCCCATCCCAACGGTCAGATTTTGAGCCACCGCAGACAGCGGCAGTAATGTAGCTAAACTACAGCAAAAACATATGCTTCGACGCAACATAAAAGCCAATACACAAGCAAATAAAGAAAAGTATAGTAACGAATGGGGGCTTAGGTAAATTAGCCAAAAGAATAAGTTACAGGCCGAGCAAAACGGCCAAGAGCACCCACCCTAGTTGGCGAGCCTTTGTTTTAACCACTGGCGTGCATCTTCAACGTTGGTAAAAAATTCGACGTTTTGCTTAGCCAGCGAAGGGGTGCGCTGTAAAAGAATACTGATAGCCATCGACGATTCCATCACAAAGGCTTTTGCTACCATAGCTTGCGTGCACAGCCATTCATTGTACCTATTGAGCTCATCGTATGCTTCAGGAGTCCCACCTTCCACCTTGGTATTATCAATAAGCATGGCGAATTCTTGTTCACCTAACTGGGAAACAATATCTTTGACCTTCTGGACGAAAGCCTGCACACCATAAATATTAAAACTGCCAATAAAAGCAACTTCAATGATGCCATCATGTAATTCCACATGCGTGGTACCGTGGCTTAAACTCATTAATTTTTTCTCTCAGACATACTCTGGTTAAAAAACGCGCACATGCTAACATGTTTACTTGTTCTGTAAACAAAAAATAATATTTTTTTGAGCAAAAGCAACAAAAGGCATTGATTAGGGAGAATATGTACGCACAGTTGGCGCTTGTTAACCTTTGAGGTATGTATTTTGTTCAAACCTAAGGCGTTCAATGCTTGGAATGGGTCATGTTGCAAAGTTGATGATGCTATTGTCAAAACACCCCAACAACTGGCGAAAAAACCAACAACAAAGTTCATCAGCGCTAGGCCGTGCTGCAAAAACAAACAACAAAGGTCAACACGCCCTAGTCACAATCAAACATCGGCCAATCAGCGATGTGATCTTCAAATTCTTCCAAAGGCACGTCGCAGTCTTTGACTACTTTGTTGCGTACACTCATGCCAGCAGCATGCATTTTTGACTTTTTGCCCTTGTTCAACAACGGATGCCAACTGGCAAGCCCTCGCCCTTCATGAAGGCGACGATAACTGCAACTTTTCGGTAAAAAGAAGAAGTCATCAATATTGTCCTTGGTGAGCTTCACACACATTTCTACCAGCTCTTGTCGTTGCTCATACGCCGTGCAGTTGCACGTTTTATTATCAAGGTACTGACAGACGATATTGGTAAAAATAAGTTCTTCACCGGGTCGAAGCATATCTGTGGGGGTAAACTCTTCTTGGTCTTCACTATCAATAAATGTATTGAGGCAGCACTTACCACAGCCATCGCAGATGGCTTCCCACTCTTGCTCACTCATTTGCTTGAGTGATTTTGTTTCCCAAAACTTATCTTCTAACATACATACGCCCCTTTGATTCGGGGCGCAGTATACCAAATTAGCAAAGGGGATTACTAACTGAAGTTACTTGATAGCAGGGTAACCAATGCGATCGGAAAGATAGCCAACACTGGTAGCAAAGTAATATGAACGGTTCCAATTCATCAACGCTTTGTAATTGTCGTAGGCTAAGTACATGCGGCCCTTTGTATCATCAGGCATGACCAGTGCAGCGGTGATATCACGCTTAGGTAAGTCTGAGCCATCCATACGGCGCAAACCAAGGTCCTGCCATTGTGCCAATGAGCGCTCAGAGTCAGCCCAGTGATCGAGCCACTGCGAATGGCTGCGCGTGCCTCGCTGTAATATCGTGCTGTGATCAAAGTCTGACGGCAATTTGACCTGACGACCCCACGTTAGCTCGTCATTCCACCCCACACTTTTGAGATAATTGGCAATCGATGCGAACGCATCTTCCTCTGTTGTCCATATGTCTTTACGACCGTCGCCGTTGTAATCCACTGCGTAGGCATTGAAAGATGTGGGCATAAATTGTGTTTGTCCCATCGCGCCAGCCCAAGAACCTTTAAAGTTCGCCAGATCGATGTGCCCTTCTTTGAGAATATCGAGCGCTGCCCATAACTGGCTTTTATATAGCGCCTCACGACGACCGTCAAAAGCGAGCGTCACTAAACTAGAGATCACAGGATAGCCACCTTGAATGCGGCCGAAATTACTCTCCAATCCCCATAAAGCAACAATAAAACGCGCTTGCACACCATATTCCTCGGCAACTTTTTCAAGCACTGTTTGATGCTTTTTATAGAGTTCACGGGCGCGATTAACCTTCCAATCAGGTACGCGCTTGGGGAGGTAGGTTTCAAGCGTTTCTTTAACTTCAGGTTGATTCTTATCGGCACTGATCACCTTAGGTTTAAAGGTTATCGTTGCAAAGGCCGAGTCAATCAACTGTTCGCTATAGCCTTTTTGTAACGCTTCTTCGCGTAATTTAGCAACATAGGTATCGAACGCATTTTGCTGTTGTTCAACACTTTGCATCTGCGAGTTTGCCAGAGAAGGAAAAGCAACCGTTGCGCTCACTGCAAATGCAATGCTTGAAAGTGCAACTGGTTTAAAGGCGCTGGCGAAATACTTGCTGATTTTTTTAATCACTATCTACTCCATTTTGTCTTCTTAGTTCATCCAACATGTTCTCTGTTGGTGGTGGCACTTGTAAATAAAACCCTTTGTCGCTTAATTCTTCCTTAACCTTGTCAATATCCGCCAATGCAAGCTGTGATTTAGTCGCAAGATTGATCAGCATCACGAACACAGGTTTACCGAACATGTCCATCAGTGGCTTTGGTACATCATCAAAAAAATCTCTTTTTGGCAAGTAAAGGTAGGTATCTGGCTTTTTCTTGCTCTTATATACTGCACATAGCATGTTTTTAGGGCCTTTAAGTTGTTGCGAAACACACCTTGACACTATACCATGAGTGAATAATCATGTGGTAAGTTTAGTGGCCAAAGCTCAACTCCAATTCGCACACCAATGATGCTTAACAACAACAAAATTACGGTGCGATTCTGGTGATAATTAATAATTCGGCCACACAAGTATGAGCGCTTATGTCGGAACAATTATTCGAATTAAAAGGGAATCTCTTTACTCTTTCTGTGCTGCGGTTGTTAACGTCTGATTTGTCTGCTTTGGGTAAACAATTGGACGCTAAAATAGCCCAAGCCCCAAAGTTTTTTGCGGGCGCACCTTTGGTGATCAACCTTGAAGCCATCCAAGAGTGTGATATTGATTTCATCCAACTTCATTCCTTATTAAAAGGTCTTGCCTTTAATCCCGTTGGTGTATGTAGCGGCAGCGATATACAGCATACGGCAGCCAAAGAGGCTGGCTTTTCCGTTGTTAACTATTCCAAAGATGCACAGCAGCCTAAAGCTGTGACCCCTGCTCCAGTAACCGTTGAAGCTCAACCA
The DNA here is from genome assembly GCF_049257235.1 of Pseudoalteromonas maris. NCBI lineage: Bacteria > Pseudomonadati > Pseudomonadota > Gammaproteobacteria > Alteromonadales > Pseudoalteromonadaceae > Pseudoalteromonas > Pseudoalteromonas maris. The sequence goes on along the minus strand of NZ_JBMMUF010000008.1, from coordinate 67,184 downwards.
ACAATGGTTGTTGAGACAACGGTGCGTTCGGGGCTGCAAGTGTATGCCAAAGGACGTGATTTAATTGTACTTGGCTCTGTGAGCCATGGTGCTGAAGTCATCGCCGATGGCCACATTCATATTTATGGTACGTTGCGCGGCCGTGCTATTGCCGGTGCGCAAGGTAACAAAGACGCCACAATATTCTGCCAAAAGCTCGAAGCTGAATTAGTTTCGGTCAATGGCAGTTATTGGATCAGTGATTCACTGCAAGGTGAGCTATGGGGCCAACCAGCCTGCATTCGCCAACGCCAAGATTCACTTCATATATCAGCATTGGTTAAAGGATAAAGACACATGGCAAAAATTATTGTCGTAACTTCTGGTAAAGGCGGGGTAGGTAAAACAACCTCAAGCGCCGCAATTGGTACAGGCCTTGCGCTTAAAGGGTTTAAAACTGCCATTATCGATTTCGATATAGGCCTGCGTAACCTTGACCTAATTATGGGTTGTGAGCGCCGCGTTGTGTATGACTTTGTCAACGTAATCAACGGTGAAGCGAACCTTAATCAAGCACTTATTAAAGATAAGCGTGTTGATAAGTTGTTCATTCTACCGGCTTCGCAAACGCGTGATAAAGATGCACTGACAAAAGAGGGTGTTGAGAAAGTACTTAATGAATTGAAAAACGATTTCGATTTCATTATCTGTGATTCTCCAGCGGGTATTGAAGCAGGTGCAATGATGGCACTTTACTTCGCCGATGAAGCGATTGTAACCACGAACCCTGAAGTTTCATCAGTGCGCGACTCTGACCGTATCCTTGGCATCTTGCAAAGTAAATCTCGCCGCGCGGAAGAAGGTCTTGAGCCTGTAAAGGAGCATTTGCTACTTACTCGCTATAACCCAGAACGCGTTCAACGTGGTGAAATGTTATCGGTGGAAGACGTTAACGACATTTTAGCGATTGACTTACTGGGTGTTATTCCAGAGTCACAAGCCGTTCTTAACGCATCAAACCAGGGCCAACCTGTATCACTAGACAGTGAATCTGACGCAGGCCAAGCGTATCATGATGCGATCAGTCGCCTACTTGGTGAGCAAGTTGAGTTTCGCTTCTTGGACGTTGAGAAACGTGGCCTGTTTAAACGGATTTTTGGAGGATAATGTGTCTTTACTCGATTACTTTCGTTCAGAGAAAAAAACCAGTGCCTCAATGGCGAAGGAGCGTTTGCAAATTATCGTTGCACATGAGCGCTCGCAACGTGGCACACCGGATTACTTACCACAATTAAAACAAGATATTTTAGACGTGATCCGTAAGTACGTAGCCATTGACGCAGACGCAGTACAAGTACAGCTAGAGCAAAATGAAGACGATCTAGCGGTATTAGAACTTAACGTCACCTTGCCTGACGCAGAAAAATAATCACTTTTTGACAATAGGGTGCATAAAAAAGGAAGCCAATAGGCTTCCTTTTTTAATTTATCTCGCGATGTCACTGTACATTGTCTGTACCTAGCTGCTTTTGGTATTCATCCAGTATGTTTTGAAGATTGTTTTGATGCCATTGCACCATCTCTTTGGACTTTTCGACCGCGATATTTTGCAATTCTATTGCTTTTTCAAGCTTCCCTACGCTGGCATAAGCTGATGCAAGGTTACTAAAAGCGTATGCTGAATTTGGGTAAAGTGCAGCAACTTGCTCATATATTTCTATGCTTTGTTGCGCAGCATCTGCAAGCTTAGACTCAGGTAGCACACTCAATGACGATTCGGCAGACACTGTAAAACCATATTTTTGTTCAGACAATTGCGCATAATAATCAATGATGGCCTGTGTACCTTGCAAAGAGATGTTGAGAAATCTACTTTATATTCCTTACCTTTGACGCCAAAAATGGCTTTCATACGCTATTTCAATCCTTCGTTAACCTGTGTCGAGTGAGACATTTTATATTGTGCCTTTTAACTCATGGATTTAATTGAGTGGTATATCCACTAGACGTTCCAATCATATAGCAAAGGCATTAAGCAATCTCACATACTCTGCCCCATGCTCTGTGGTAAGCCAAATAACACATCCGACATTGGCAACAACACTACACCAAAAGCCAAATAAAAATGACGGCTTTCTAGATTTATGGTTAAACGCGTTTTGCGCCCAAAAAGCGCCATACCACCCACCTAATAATGACATCAGGTGCAAGGTTGACTCGGGAGTCCGCCAAAGACCACGTTGGGCCTTATTTTTATCGCGATAATATGCGAGTGCGGTGATAACACTCATCAACGCAAACACCGCCAATAGCCAAATTGGAATGTCGGATGCAATCACACTGATAATAATCGCCAGTGCGCAAAGATGAATACACAGTCTTGCACCATGCCTGCGCGTAGGGGAAGGTTTTTGCTTTTTAGCTCTGTGCTTAGAAGCGTAGCGTATATCGGTTGCTTGCAGACGCCCTTGCCTATCTTTTGATTTTTTAAACACGATGATGTCACCCACTTTAGGGCGCAAATGTGAAGACTCAAACGCTTTAATATGAACGAATAGCCGTTCATTTTGGCCGTTGGTGTGAACAAAACCATAACCTTTATCATCATGCCACTGCGTGACCTGTCCTTGATAGTTCATTTTTTAACCTGATTGTTCAATCTTTATATGTGGTACTTATTTTTATTATTGTTTTGGGCAATAAACAATGGCGGCATCTGTAAACTGTCCTGATATCCATGAGTTACGCACCCGCCCTTCAATTTCGGAGCCTTTAAAGCTGGCGAATATTTTACCGCTGGCCTTGCCAAGCGCAGGGTTACCACATGATCCCACCCGAGATTCTTGCTTTTGCCACTTATCAATCTCCAGCTTATAGCTAAAAGAGGTATTCCAACTGGTCGTTGTGTCGGCATTAACGTCGTTTTTTATTTGAAAATATCCGCCGCCATACGCCATTTCCTTACCAAAACGGGCGTCAATGTGTGGCTCATTGGGCAATTGAATATGTACTGTTTGCACTGATTGTGAACCACTCGCTGCAGATGCAGGTCCATGTGCAGGATTGTATACTTGATCGCTGACACTCAAGTGCCAATTACCTTCATGATCTTCCCTGAACACAGTTGTTACACCATTAAAACCTTGGCCATTGGCAAAGCCAAAGATGGGCAGTGCAGGAATAATTTCATCCATCGCGGTGTCAGAATACGTCATGCCGTAGCCTTGAGCGACTGTTTGTCCTGATAGCGTTTTACCATCGTGCAACAGCGCCGCACCTTGAGCAATGCTGACTTGGGGATCGGATGATGTCGTTGTTGTGCGGTTGTTTTCTTTTGGCTCTGGTGAGCAACCTGCACATAAACCTAACACAAGAGGTAAAAAACACTGCCTAAAATTGGAAACCATTGCTTTGCTCATAAAATCAAAACATGTACTTAAAAGATAATCTTAAGCACGGGTATGTCCAATTTGACTATTAACGGCTACTTGGGCTCTGGCAACCAATCCTTTAGCGCGCCAGTGAGATATTGAGCGCGCCACGGTTGCAATATATCAGGTGCAAACAGCATTGCCCGCTCAGTCTCATCGTGCTTCCAACTCCAGCTAATTAACTGATTTATCTGCTTTTTACTAGCAAATACATCCGCGGGGATCCCGGTTTCTTTACTCTCTGCTGCTATCTTATGTTTAATGTCTTTTGCGGCTTGTTTATAACCTCGGTAATCCATTAAACGCAGCACTTTTTGTGGCAATTGTTCATCACTAACGGCTTTGCCACGTTCTATACACGCGAGCATTTCCTTGCCAGAGCGATTCACTTCCATGGCATCCACACCGGGGATGTTGCGCATACTATTTAACGAGCTTGGACGACGTTTTGCGATTTCAACCATGTTGGTTTCTTTGACGACAAAATTAAGTGCTAAATTTTTTCGCTGTGCTTTTTCGCGACGCCAAATTGACAACTCCTTGAGTACCGCTAAATCGCGCCCTCCCAATTGCCATGCCCCCTTTATATCTCGGTATAGCAATTCATCAGGGGTTTGAAATGCCCGCTTTTGAGCGATTAACTGTGACTCTGCGATAACAATATCAAACCATTGTCGCTCATTAATTTGCGCCACAATTTTTTCAAAGCACGGTAAAAGGTGAGCCACATCCGCAGACGCATATTCAAGTTGGCTCTCACGCAACGGCCGTTGTAACCAGTTAGTACGCGATTCACTCTTATCGATTTCAATATCAAGAATGTCTTTAACCATAGCGGCAAAGCCAACGCAGTTTCCCGAGCCCAATAGTTGTAAAGCAAACTGGGTGTCAAATAATGGTGAGGGTACGAAGCCTGCAAAATTTTGAAAGACTTCGATATCTTCCGAAGGTGAATGTAATACCTTGAGAATGTTTGGGTTTTTTAGCAATTCCCATAAAGGGGCGAAATCAAGTTCGCAAAGAGGGTCAATCAGGGCAAGGTGGCGTCCATCAAACACCTGCAGCAAGGCTATTTCTGGATAGAGCGTACGGCGACGCATAAACTCTGTATCTATCGCTAACACTTCTGAGTTGCCAATTGCCTCAACAAAATCATTCAGCACATGCTGCTCAGTAATTAACTGATATTCCACTTTTGCTCCTCAAAAACAAACCGGCTAATGCCGGCTTGTTATTTTTTATTTTTGTTCGTCTTTCAGTGCGCGTCGCAGTATCTTACCTACGTTAGTCTTAGGTAATTCATCTCTGAATTCAACCAACTTAGGCACTTTATAGTTGGTGAGATTATCACGACAGTGCTTGATTATATCCTTTTCTGTTAACGAGGGGTCCTTTTTCACAACAAAAACTTTCACTTGCTCACCGCTGACCTCGTGAGGGATACCAACAGCGGCAACTTCAAGCACACCACTGTGCTCAGCAATGACTTCTTCAATTTCATTTGGGAAGACATTAAAGCCAGAGACTAAAATCATGTCTTTTTTGCGATCAACAATGTAGAAGAAACCTTCATCATCGTATGTGGCAATATCGCCCGTTGCGAACCAACCATCTTTTAAGCACTCAGCAGTCGCTTCAGGGCGGTTGTAGTACCCTTTCATGACTTGTGGGCCTTTCACCCATAACTCTCCTGGTTCGCCTTTCGGTGCTTCTTCGCCGTTTTCTAACATCAACTTAATGTCTGTGCTCGGTGCAGGTAAACCGATAGAGCCATTGTAACCGTCTAAGTCATAAGGGCTTACAGTCACCAAAGGCGAGCACTCTGTTAGGCCGTAACCTTCAACCAAGCGCGTGCCTGTTACTTTTTGCCACTGCTCTGCCACAGGGCGCTGTACAGCCATGCCGCCACCTAATGACATTTTTAAATTAGAAAAGTCGACGTCAGCAAATCCCTCAGTATTGAGCAATCCGTTGAATAAGGTGTTCACGCCGGTAACAATCGTGAACTTATTGTCATTCAGCTCTTTGACAAAGCCTTTCATGTCGCGCGGGTTAGTGATTAGCAGGTTTTTACCACCGTACTTCATAAACGTAAGGCAATTCGCCGTCAGTGCAAAGATGTGATACAGCGGCAATGCAGTAACGACGACTTCTTCACCACGAACCAATATATTGTCTAAGCAACCCGAAACCTGCTCGAGGTTTCCAACCATGTTGCCATGAGTGAGCATGGCACCTTTTGACACGCCAGTGGTGCCACCGGTGTATTGCAAAAAGGCAAGATCATCAAGGGTCACCTGTGGGCGTTTATAGGCAGTCGCATCGCCTTTTTTCATCACGTCGCTAAACGCAATGGTGTTGTTGATGCTATACGCTGGCACCATCTTTTTGATGTGCTTAACAACAAAATTTACCAAGTGCTTTTTAATACCACCTACCATGTCGCCAACTTCTGTGACAATGACATGTTTGACTTGAGTCTGAGCAATGGCTTTTTCCAGCGTATGGGCAAAGTTAGCAAGGATAAAAATAGCGTCCGCCTGCGAGTCGTTAAGCTGGTGCTCAAGCTCTCTGACAGTGTACAGAGGGTTCACATTAACCACGACGCAACCGGCGCGTAACACACCCAAAATACTAATAGGCGTTTGCAGTAAGTTGGGCATCATCACGGCGACTTTTGAACCTGGCTTTAGACCAAGATCGTTATTGATGTATGACGCAACCTTTTTCGTTGCTTCGTCAATTTGCTGATAGCTCAGCGTCACACCCATATTTTGGAATGCAGGCAAATTGGCAAAATCACTGAAACACTTTTCAAACAGTGTTAGTAATGAATCGTAATGAGCGGGATCGATGGTCTCTGGACAACCCTTCGGATAACGCTTAAGCCAGATTTTCTCCACACTAGGCTCCTATTAATTTTTCTTATAATGTTCTCTTAGAAGTCATGGGTTTTGACGTAACAGATTACGCAAGTCTCGGCGTGATTAAGCGCGACGCCAAACTAATGCCCACATAGATAACCATTTTGCTACCTACAGCATTACTAACCTTAATCTAAGTTGAAATTGATAACAATCGAGCAAAAGCTCTAATTTTGTCAGATATTCCCACATTTGTTGTGTAGTTACAATTATCTTGCGCCATTTTGACGCAAATGTGCACCAATAAGGCGCGCGCATTGCGCACCATTTTGCATGTGACAATGGTGCCCGCCATCAATACTTTGAACAGATAAATTACTGTAATGATGAGAAAATAATACTTCATTATTTTTGACTTGTTGGTAACCATCAATCCCTTTAATAAATAATGTGGGAATACAGATATCATCCAACAAGGCATGGGCTTGGCTTTCACTAAATCGAAATGCTGAGTAGTGCTTAATCTTAGGATCGGTTGTTAGCGTCACGCCATTGGCAACGACAGCGATGTTACGTTGCATTAATTGCGCGGCAATATCATAGTCAAAATCGCTCACAGCCTCGCGACGGCAAATCAGTGCATGCTCTGAGTCATAGACCCTCATTTTTGCTTCTCGCCCTCTTTGTACCAACGCTCTTTGCAGCAAAGACTTCAATTCAACGGGTGTGGCACTCAACAAGCCAATACCTTCAATCAATGTGAGACTGGCTACTTTATCAGCAAAGCAGGCGCAAAATAACGACGCGACCATCGCCCCCATGGAGTGCCCAACTAAGTGAATACGCTTGGCCGAGAGTTGTTCAATGACTTGGTTTAAGTCATCAACGTAATCCACAAAATAATAGTGCGCGTCATCGCCTCGCCAATCTGAGCCCCCATGCCCTGGCCAATCAAACGCATACATTGGGATATCATTAGGCATTGATGACATCAAAGGGGCAAAGCTCGCAGCATTGTCTTGCCAACCATGCAGTGCAATCACAATGTCATGCTCATGAGAGCCGATGGGTGTCGGCGTATTCGCTAAGCCTTTTAACTCTAAATTTCGTGTTTTTATCGAAAATGAGTACAAAACCATTCCTTATTCATCGCAAAGCTGTTTATTTCTGAGTTTGCCAGTATAAGATGCCGTTATCAGACAACAGGATATAGATATGGCACGTACAATAACATTAGTCGCGTTATCACTCGCAAGCTTTTTAGCATCAGCAAAACAAACTGCACCGCAAAACATTATCTACATGATTGGTGATGGCATGGGTCCTGCCTACACTACCGCATATCGTTATTTTAAGGATGACCCACAAACCAAAGTGGTTGACCCAACCGTGTTTGACAGCATTTTAGTTGGTTCAGCACACACCTATCCTGATGATGACACCTATGTTACTGACAGTGCAGCTGGGGCTACAGCACTTGCAACAGCAACGAAAAGTTATAACGGCGCTATTGCCGTTGACACGAACAAAGAACAGCTAAAAACCATGTTGGAGTATGCCAAGGAACGAGGTATGACAACAGCACTGGTGGCCACGTCGCAAATCAACCACGCTACTCCAGCGAGCTTCGCTGCGCATAACGAAGCGCGCGGTAACTATAATGACATCGCAAACGACTATGTGGATAACAAAATCAAAGGTCAGATGCCAGTTGATTTAATGCTCGGTGGTGGCACGCAGTATTTTATTCGTGACGACAGAAACCTAATCAATGAATTTGTCGCTGCGGGTTATCAATACAATGACAACCTCACGCAATTGAACGATATCGAGCAAGTACCTGCGATCGGCTTATACGCAGCAAAAGGTTTACCCTTTGCGTTGGATAGCGACCCAACTCGCTTGACTAAAATGACACGCAAAGCCTTGTCTCTTCTTGAGCAAAATAACAATCCATTTTTTATCATGATTGAGGGCAGCCAAATTGATTGGTGTGGGCATGCCAATGACATCGCTTGCGCTATGGCTGAAATGGATGATTTCGCTGGCGCGATCAGTGCAGTGAAAGATTTTATCGCCAAAAACCCGAATACCTTGTTGGTCGTCACAGCGGACCATTCAACAGGCGGATTAACACTAGGTGCCAACGGCCAATATTTGTGGGATGCCAACGTTGTTAAAGGTGTAAAAGCGACTGCAAACGTGATTGCTGAGCGCTTGATGGCCAGTGAAGACATGAAAACTCAATTCGAAGCCGACAGTGGCTTGGAATACACGAGTGAACGTGAAATTTTGTTAACACAAGCGAAACAAACTGGTTCTGAGACCATGGTGGTAGCGGTTAAAAAGTTAATTAGTGAAGCAAGCTATACGGGCTGGACAACATCAGGCCATACCGCAATTGACGTACCAGTATTCGCCTATGGTCAGGGCTATGAGCAGTTTATTGGATCGCAAAACAACACCGAGATCGCAACCAAACTAATCAACCTCATTAACAAAAAATAACACTATTGATATCTAATCAATATTAAGTTACTGTTTGTAGTGCTTGTTAACATAGTTTAACAACCCTACTGAAAACTGAAGACTCAAAAGCCGCTCCAAGAGCGGCTTTTTTACTTTTTACGACAACAAGTTAATTCAATGGGTATTATCCTGCTCTGGCTCGCTTAGGTATGCTTGCATGAGTAGCAAACTGCCTCATTGCCTGTTCTAGATGCAGTGGCTCATCAAAGTAATATCCTTGTAATTGGCTAACAGCTAGAGGCGCGATAAAGCGCTTATGAAACTCAGTTTCGATCCCTTCAGCGATGACCTCAAAACCAAGTTGGTTGCACATCTGCGTTAAGCTTTCATACAAATGAATTGCTTTGTCTTCACTATCGAGAGGCAGTAGGCTCCTATCTAATTTAATCGTATCCACGTTTAACTTACTCAGGATATGCAAACAGGAATAACCCGTACCAAAGTCATCAATCGCGCACCGTATTCCTTGTTGTTGTAACAGCCCAACTATTTCTTGGGTCCGATTAAAATCATCAATATAAGTTGACTCGAGAATTTCCACCTCGACCTGCTGAGGGAACTTGCTAAACGCCTTAATAACGCGCTTGTAGCGGCGATTAATGAGGTTTTTAGGGGAGATATTGAAGCTAATTTTAGGATGCAAGTTATGACGCTTAAATTGCTGTAAGTCTAATTCAAGCTGATCAATCACATAACTGTCGACTACGTCCATCATATCAAATTGCTCTAAGATATCGATGAACCATGGCGCAACTACGTTACCCTTAGCATCCTTAAACCTCAACAGTGCTTCATAACCGAGAACTTGCTCGGTGTGTTTACACACTTTGGGTTGATAATATAAACACAAGGTGCCCTCATCAAGCGCTGCAATAGCTTTTGTAAGCGCCTGCTGTTCAATGAGTTTTTCACTGTCTCTTTTGGCAAACTGGGTGGCGATTTGTCGTTCTAATTGTCGCCCTGTACTCACTCTTTTAACCAACACATCCAATTCACGGCCAGAGATACTGTGATCTCGATGGGCTTTAACAAAAGGCAAATAAATAAGTACGTTAATAGCAATTAATACCGCTTGCCATAGTGCTCCACCTACACTGTTGGTGGCAAGAAAACCGTTTATAAATACCGGCATAAACCATGGCACATTGGCATCAGGGGCAAGTGTTATAAGGCCACTTGCAAACACCATATCGCTTAGCAATGCATTGGTTAAAGGCGCAAGTATAAAGGGGATCAGAAAGTAAGGGTTAAAGACGATAGGCAGCGCATAGATGAGTATTTCACTCAAATTAAACAGCACTAAAGGCGCTCCTAATTTTGCGATAGAGGATTCATAACTTTTATGTCCTTGCAAACAACACGCTATCACCAAACCCCACATGCACCCAGCACCGCCTAACAACACAAAACTGTTTAAATAACTCATGTTGTCTAAACCAAAATCCATGGTGTAGTGGCTTAACTGAGGGGCGCTGAGTATATAGTACGCGTTATCACCATGGACACCGACTAGCCATAAAAGATGCGAGCCAATAATTTGTAAGCTCAGCTTTTCATTACTACTGAGCAATTCGTCGGGCATAAAAAACGCCGCTTTAATTAAATTAAACACCTCGTCCAATAAAGGAAAAATTACGGCTGAAGCGATCAATACTAAAAAATAGGGAAACATCAAATTGAGGTGTTTCACTAAAAACAAACTGGCATTATCAACGGGTAAAAAGCGAAACGATCGCGAGGCCAACATGGTGCGCATCAAATAGCAGCAAAAAATGGGCATTAAAATGGTATAAAGCACGCCAGAGCGATAGTTGATACCTAAGCTTGTACTATCAACAACAAATAGGTAATCAGTTGAAAATGAGAAACAGATAAACACCAAAATAGGCAACGCAATGGTGTTGAGTTTGAGGTTTTTAGCAAGGTAATAGCTAAACGAAAATAATGTGACGATTGGAAATAACGCCCAAATTAGCGTATTGAACGAAGAAATTGAGCCTGACCAACCCGAGAGATTTGCTTGGCCAAGAATATGAGTAACCAAAGAGACTAACGCCGCCATGACGAAAAATGGTATCAAGGCTACGTATCCCTCTCGCAACGACAAAACAATCGTATTTGCGGCAAGTTTGGCTGCTCCACGAGTAAAAACATCAAAAACGTGGTTTTGCACAACTAATAACTTATTATTATTTTTATTTACCGATAACTTAGCGCTTGAGAACGATTTTGTCCACAACTTATGGACGAGATTTACGCATAGACACTGACATTTAACATCGCTTTGACTTCTTCTCGGCGCTCGAGATAGGCATATTCTTTATAGGTTGAAATGGCTTTACTGGTGCGGCTATCTTGGGGCTGATCATAGATGGTTTTGCGGTATAAACTGTCTGCTAGCGCTCGCCCTTGCTGCGAGTCATTAACCTGATCTTGCCTAGGTGTTGGGGTTTGTTGCTGTGATTGACCTACACGTGCACTGCCCGCCTTCGGATTTACAGAAGGGTTCGGTTGAACGGATTGTGTGATGGCGCGAATGGTCATAAGCGTTGGTATAAGTGATAACCACTTAAGTTTGATACAAAGCTTACATCCGTGCAATACTTCACGGACAAATATTATACAAAGTGTAAGAAATAGCGTGTCTGGACTCGTGCGCTTACTCGCGCACTTAAAAGAGCGTTGCGCTGGGAGTTAACGAGATACTCGCGCTAGGTCATCCATTGAGGACAAGGTGCGGGTATCTCGCAGCGTGCTGTCGTTAACGCAACACGAGTTAGGGTAATATCACTCGCGCCCTGGTAGTTTTTTCCAGGTCACTGTGTCACGCACATACACAGGCTGAGCATGTGCTGCTGATGTCGCTAACCCATCCGCCAACCCCTTTTTGATAAGCGCCAGCATAAAGCGGCTGTCAGGTAGCGTGATTGATGGGTCGGCTTCAAGAGCATCGACAGAGCTCAACAGCTCTGGGTAAGCTTGCCAGCCCGTACCAACGGCTGTTGCATGCTCGAGGGCATTGGTTACCTGTTCAGGTTTGATAACCTGTTGTTCACCTTGCAGTTGCGCTATGCCATCGACGACAGTAAAGGCACCGAGATATACCTCTCCCATACGCGCATCTATTGCCGCTAAGACGTGCTGCGCTCCTTGCTCTATCGCTTGTTGTGCCATCATCGCTAAAGACGACACGCCGACCACTGGAATGTTGCTTGAAAACGCCAAGCCTTGGGCCACTGATACGCTGATGCGCACCCCAGTGAAACTTCCCGGGCCCTGACAATAGCCAATAACATCCACATCGCTAATGTCGCATTGTGCCTGCTTTAGCAGGTTATCAACCTCTTCAAGGATACGTTGAGCGTGCTGCTGTGGACACACGTCAAAAAAGTGATATTGCGTGTCGTTGTGCAATAAAGCGATTGATAACGCTTCTGTTGAAGCATCAAGGGCAAGGATAGTTTGGCTCATAATTACTCTATCGTTGATAAAAAGGCTTTAACTTCATCCATGTCACGACTACGGCGCATATTCGGCAAGCTTTTGAGAAACACTTGACCATAATCTCGTGTCACCACACGGTTGTCACATAATACTAAAACACCGCGATCTTGGCTATCTCGGATCAGACGACCGACCCCCTGTTTCAGGGCAATAACAGCGCGAGGCAGTTGAATTTGCGCAAACGGATCGCCTCCACCTTGCTCACACTCCATCATACGCGCCTGCAAAAGAGGATCATCGGGAGCGGCAAAGGGTAATTTATCGATGACAACGCAACTAAGGGCACTGCCACGCACATCGACCCCTTCCCAAAAGGATGCCGTGCCCATTAACACCGCATTGCCATGGCGAGTAAAGCGTTCAATTAACAATCGCTTGGACATTTGCCCTTGCACAAACACCGGATACTCCATTTGTTGACACAAGATCTCAGCCACCATATACATCACCCGATATGAGGTGAAGAGTAAAAAGCAACGCCCCTGCGCAGCCTTAATTACTTGCTGACAAATTTTAACTAAGGCTCTTGGCATATCTTCAGAGTTAGCCGCGGGTAAATAACGCGGTAAGCAGAACAATGCTTGTTGCTGATAATCAAAAGGACTCGCCAACATCATTGTGTGGCTGGGTGTTAACCCAAGCGCATCACTGAAATGCGCAAGGCTGTCGTTCACTGAGAGCGTCGCTGAAGTGAATATAAACCCAGCATCACGCTCAGCGAGCATCTCTTTAAATTTTGTAGCCACGTTTAGGGGGGTGATATGAATACTTACATGCTTGCGGCTTGTTTCATACCAATAACTGTAACCCCGAGGTGATACGTCAAACACCCGATCAAATTGACCAATAAGCGACATTAATCGCTCTAGCATTGGCTCAACAAGCTCGCTTCGTTCAATACACAATTTCAATACTTGATTGAGAAACTGCAGATCTTTTGTAACCCGATGCAACGCATCGCAAAGAGGTTTAGAACTGAGCATTTGTCGCCAGTCCCCACGCCCACCGTCGTGAGGTAACTGCAAACGTAAATCCATGGTTGCCGATTCTAGTTTGTCTAAGGTTTTACCCAATTGCAGCATATCTCTTAGCTCTGTGCGATAGAGCATGCGGGCATCGGTAATAAAGGAGAATATTTTTTTCGTTGAGACCGTCTCACCAAAATAATCACTGGCAATGTCAGCTAATTGATGCGCTTCGTCAAAAACATAACCATCGGCCCCTGGCAACAGTTCGGCAAAACCACTTTCTTTGATTGCCATGTCGGCAAAAAACAAATGATGGTTGATGACCACAATATCTGCTTCTGCGGCTTTGAGTCGTGCTTTTCGGATAAAACACGCATCAAAATCGGGACACTCTTTACCCAGACAATTATCGGCAGTTGAGGTAACGTATGGCAGGACTTTGGCATCATCTTCAATACCCGCACAATCGGCGATATCACCGCTTCGCGTTTCGGTTGCGAACTTAGCGACCATGGCCAGTTGGTGCATGATATCGGGGTCATCACTGGGGACGTGAGCGACATGTTGATTTAAGCGATAGTGGCACACATAGTTACTACGCCCTTTGAGTAACGCTTTTTTCTTGGTGCTTTTAAGTGCTTTATATACGGTTGGCAAATCTCGGTGATAAAGCTGCTCTTGGAGCGCTTTAGACCCTGTTGAGATGATGTATTTACCTTTATTGGTCAGCGCTGGAATGAGGTATGCGAAGGTTTTTCCTGTGCCCGTTTGGGCCTCAACGACCACCTGTTCGCCATTTTTCAATGCCAAATCACAGACTTTGCCCATGTCGATTTGCGCCTGACGAGGCTGATAGCCCTTGATAGCGAGCGCAAGTGGGCCTGTTGTGGAAAAAAACTGTTCTATGGTCATGCAAGCGGCTGATTATTCGAGCGAACGCCGATAATAGCTCAAAAGCGCCATGAATATAAGAGCGTGTACAGTGGGTCTGTCGGTAAGTTGATTAGGCCCAGGTATCAAGTCGTGTTGACTTTTTATCTGCCACCTCGTCTTTGTCTTCAACTAACGTTTCCATGCCGCGTTGATCCTTAGCACGACGCAAGTCATTGCGCACTTTTTGCACCTTCGAATCTTTCACACCGGCGACATGAAATGCGCCTTTATGCTGGACCTCAAGACGTGTGATCTGGCCCAGAAATGGGATCATAATATCCATAAATGTTCCTCAACTCTTGCCGTTAAATACAAGTATACGTGTAAATAGTATCGGCAGTTATAGCTTATGCTTTAATTTTATGTAAAAAACAGTTGCAAGACTCATCGGTTATATGTTTATCTATTACCCAAGTTAACGACAATATCGTTTTATTATTCGCCAAGAGAAATCACCATGACGTTTTTACTGACAACTATTCATCATCATCACCACATCACCGAATAGCCTGTCAGGTCTTTTCGCTGGGGGGTTATTCTTAAAAGGAACCTCTGGCGCGAAGTATACATAACATTCATTTTCGCCCTGAGGATTCCTCGGGGTTTTTAGTTTTTAATACTTAGGAAAATGAATTATGAGCAACAACAACCGTTTACGTATCGCCATTCAAAAATCAGGGCGCCTATCCAAAGATTGCCAGAATCTACTTAAACAACTGGGCGTAAAACTAAACTTGCGCGAGCAGCGCTTAATCGCGCACGCCACAAATATGCCAATCGATGTACTGCGTGTGCGTGATGATGACATCCCTGGTTTGGTCATGGACGGTGTCTGTGATCTTGGTATTGTCGGTGAGAACGTGCTTGAAGAAGTGCAAGCAGAGCGTGCTCGCGGTGGTAACGCCAGCACGGTGAAAAAACTCTCTACCTTGGACTTTGGCTATTGTCGACTCGCTTTAGCGTGGCCTCAAGAGTTCGGCGTACAAGACAAGAGCTGGTTTGCGGGCAAACGTATTGCCACCACCTACCCCGAGGTCCTCAGCAAATACCTCGAACGTGAAAATATTGATGCAAGTGTGGTGATGCTCACAGGCTCTGTTGAAGTCGCACCTCGTGCAGGCCTTGCTGACGCTATTTGTGATTTAGTATCAACGGGTGCTACATTGGAAGCGAACGGTTTAATGCAAGGTGAGACCATCATGGAGTCCAACGCTTGCCTTATTCAAAATCAAGACCTCAACGATCCCCAAAAACTCGCCCTCATCGATAAATTAATGCCACGCCTGCGCGGAGTAAGGAAAGCCAAAGAAAGCAAATACATTATGATGCACGCACCTAAGGCGAAACTTGATGACGTTTGTGCCTTACTGCCTGGTACGGGGCAGCCAACAATTTTGTCTCTGGCTGGCAGTGACGACTATGTTGCTTTGCACATGGTGAGCAGCGAGACCTTGTTTTGGGAAACAATGGAGTCACTCAAAGCCCTTGGCGCTAATTCAATCTTAGTCATGCCTATCGAAAAAATGATGGAGTAAGAGACCATGATTGATTGGAATACGCTCAGCGACCAGCAGCAACAGGCACTATTACAGCGCCCTGCTGTTAGCGCTGCTGACAATGTACGCCCTGTGTGTGCTGAGATCCTGATGCAGGTTCAAACGCAAGGTGATGCAGCACTTCGTGACTATGCCAATGCCTTTGATGCAAGACCAACGGATGCCCCGCTTTTGTGTAGTGCCGAGGATTTCGAACAAGCACAAGATGCGCTAAGCGATGAACTCAAAAATGCCATTAAACAGGCATACAACAACATTCGTCGTTTCCACCTTGCTCAAGTGCCTAAGAATATGAGTTTGAGTACCCAGCCTGGTGTTGCTTGCGAACTGCGCTACCAAGCAATTGAAGCGGTAGGAATATACGTACCAGGCGGCAGTGCACCATTGCCCTCGTCAGTGCTTATGCAAGGTGTGTTAGCACAGATCAGCGGCGCACAAACGGTAGTACTCGCCACTCCTGTGAAAGGCGATGCAGATATTCATCCTGCCATTTTATATGCAGCGCAACTGTGTGGCATTAAGCAAGTACTGCAAATTGGCGGTGCGCCAGCGATTGCGGCTATGGCTTATGGCACCGAGAGTGTGCCAAAAGTGAATAAGATTTTCGGCCCAGGTAATGCCTACGTAACTATGGCCAAGCAACTGTGCGCACAACTCGTTCCTGGGCTTGCGATTGATATGCCTGCAGGCCCTTCAGAGGTACTAGTGATAGCAGATAGCCGCGCCAATGGGGATTTCATCGCCGCTGATTTGCTCTCACAAGCAGAGCACGGCCCTGATTCACAGGTTATCTTACTAAGCGATAGCGAGGCAGTTATTAGCGCTACCCAACAGGCGTTAACAGAGCAACTAGCGCTATTGCCGCGCGCTGATATTGCTCGTGCTGCGATGGAAAACTCCGCACTCATCAAAGTAGATAGCATAGCGCAAGCTGTTGAAGTATCTAACGAATACGGTCCTGAGCACTTGATATTACAACTTGGCGAAAGTGCTGAAGTATTACCCAAAATTAAAAACGTTGGTTCGGTATTTGTCGGTGACTACACTCCTGAATCAGCAGGTGACTATGCTTCGGGCACGAATCATGTGTTGCCCACCTATGGCTACTCTAAAGTGTATTCAAGTTTGAGCTTGCTCGACTTTTACCGCACTTACACAGTGCAAACAGTCACCAAAAGTGGTCTTGCTGATTTGGCTAAATCAATTATCCCTATGGCACAAGCAGAAGGTCTTGAAGCTCATGCCAATGCCGTTCGAATTCGCTTAGGAGACAAACAGTGAGCAACGAAAACAACACTACACAAGCAACCGAGACGGCACAGTTCCCTAGCAATGTATTACCAAAAAACATCGATAAATTAACAGCTTATAGCTCGGCAAAAAGCGAAAAGCTAACCGGCACTACTTGGCTCAATGCCAATGAAAGCCCGTATACACGTGCGTATGAACTCAGCCGCACTGAATTTAATCGCTATCCGGACCCACAACCTGAGTCTGTCATTAATGCCTACAGTGCGTATGTTGGCCTCAGTGCAAAACAAGTCGTCATGACGCGCGGTGCCGATGAGGGTATCGAGCTGTTGGTCCGTACATTTTGCACGCCAAGCCAAGACAGCATTGCCTTGTTTGCGCCAACATACGGCATGTACAAAGTCACCGCCGACACCCACAACGTTGCTATCAATGCTCTGAGCCAAGAGGTGTTACAACAAAGCGATGTCAGCGACATTGTTGCGCAAATTGGCGACTCGAAATTGGTGTTTATTTGTAATCCTAACAACCCTACAGGCGCCATGGTGAGCACGCAAAAAATCGCGGCTATCGCCACACAATTGCAAGATAAGGCGATTGTCGTTGTTGATGAGGCCTACATTGAATTTTGCCCCGAGCAAAGTGCGGTATCGTTAATCAACGATTTCAATAATCTTGTTGTGCTGCGCACACTCTCCAAGGCATTTGCCTTAGCGGGTTTGCGCACCGGCTTTACTTTAGCTAGTGAGGCCTTGTTAGCGCCATTTCGTAAAGTACTCGCGCCCTACCCTGTGGCCAGTGTCGTTGCCGACATTGCCGCTCAGGCACTAAGCACCTCGAACATTGTGTCAATGCGACGTCAAGTAGGTATTTTGAATGCGTTGAAGCAACGCTTAAGCCAATGGCTGCAACAAAGTGCTGCGGTTAACAAGGTGCTCAGTGGTGAGGGAAATTTTGTCACCCTGCAATTACACGATAAAAGCGCTATCACCCGCGCCTACGAACGCGGCTTGGTCATGCGCCCATTTACCCTATACGGCCAAGATAACTGGTTACGTATTTCTATTGGCAGTGAGCAAGAACTAAGTGAAGTAAAAGCATGGCTCGACTCACTCACTAATGACAATCAATAACAAGGCCCTAAACAGGAATAACAATGAGCAATCCATATTTATTTATTGACCGCGACGGCACCTTGATTGAAGAACCCATCGTTGACAAACAAGTAGACAGCCTTGAAAAATTAGCATTTTTGCCCGGTGTGATCCCCGCCCTACTCACCCTGCAAAACGCCGGCTACACCTTGGTCATGGTGTCAAACCAAGATGGCTTGGGCACTGATAGCTACCCAAAAGCGGACTTTGATTTACCACACGACAAAATGATGGATATTTTCACTTCGCAAGGGGTGCGTTTTGAGGATGTGTTAATTTGCCCGCACTTTGATAGCGACAACTGCCAATGCCGCAAGCCAAAAACTGGTTTACTGGTGGATTTAATGCGCTCTGGCAAAGTTGATGTTGCTAATTCCTATGTGATTGGCGACCGTCAAACAGATATTCAACTGGCTGAAAATTTATGTATGCAGGGGATTTTGTATGCAGACAATTGGCCACAAATTGTGACCCAGCTAACGACACAAAATCGCCACGGCGAAGTTAAGCGCGACACCAAAGAGACGCAAATTTCGGTCAGCGTGAATTTGGACGCCACAAAAAGTGGTGACATTAGCACCGGGCTTGGCTTTTTTGATCACATGCTCGATCAAATTCGCACTCATGCCAATATCTACCTAGATATTCAAGCCAAGGGCGATTTACACATAGATGAACACCACCTCGTTGAAGATGTTGGCATCGCACTTGGCCAAGCATTGCGCCAAGCGCTCGGCACCAAATCACAAATTGCCCGCTATGGTTTTGCACTGCCAATGGATGAGTGTAAGGCACAAGCGCAAATTGATTTGTCAGGACGCGCATCATTTGTATTAAATGCCGATTTCACTCGTGAAAAAGCGGGGGATCTCGATGTACAGATGGTCGAGCACTTCTTCAAAAGTCTCAGTGATAATGCAGCAATGTCACTGATACTCAGTGTGTCTGAGGGCAACTGTCACCATCAAGTTGAGGGGTTGTTTAAAGTGTTTGCTCGTGCCCTGCGTATGGCCATTGCCAAAGACGCGAGTCAGCAAACAGCCAGCTCCAAGGGGGTGTTATGATTGCTATCATCAACACTGGTTGTGCCAATATCAACTCTGTGCGCTTTGCGTTTGAACGCTTAGGCGCTGGCGTCGATGTAATAAGTGACGCCCAACAATTAAGCCAATACGAACGAGCCGTATTACCCGGTGTCGGCCACGCTAAAGTTGCGATGGCGCGACTTATTGACGGGGGTTGGCAACAGGCAATCAATGAATTTCAACGCCCACTACTTGGAATTTGTTTAGGTATGCAAATGCAATGTGAGCACACCGCTGAGGGCGATACTCGTTGTTTGGGGATTATCCCAGGCGAAGTCAGCGAACTTGAGGTAGGTAACTTGAGTGCGCCACACATGGGCTGGAATAAACTCAGTATTACTCAGCAGCACGCTCTAACCAAAGGCATCAAAGAAGATGAACAGGTGTACTTCGTTCATAGCTTCGCCCACCAGCCAAACGAGGCAACCTTAGCAACGAGCGAATATGGTCAACGCTTTTCAGCCATTGTCGCCAAGGATAACTATGCAGGCATGCAATTTCACCCCGAGCGCAGCGCTAAAGTGGGCGCGCGCCTTCTTCAAAATTTTATCGACTGGCAGGTTTAAGGACGCAGTATGATCATCCCAGCATTAGACGTATTACAACAGCAAATCGTACGCTTGTACCAAGGCAAATATGATACTGCACAATTCTACCCCTTCGACTTAGCGCAGCGCTTAATGGAGTACCAAAATCAAGGCGCAAAAAAGCTGCATTTGGTGGATTTAGAAGGTGCCCGAGATCCAGATAAAAAGCAATGGCGACAAATTCAACAAGCCACTGCAGCGTTAACTGTCGGTTATCAAGTGGGTGGTGGTATTCGCAGCCGCGAAGACGTAGCGCAATGGCTAGAGGCAGGCGCTGCACAAGTCGTTATTGGCTCCAAGGCCGTTAACGAAAAGCAAGAAGTAGCGTCATGGATAAACCAATTCGGTGCTCAACACTTTGTTATTGCCTTAGATGTGAATAAAACCGAACAAGGCTGGATGCCAGCGACGCATGGGTGGTTACAAAGCGGTGATGTCTCTTTGTTTGAACTTGTCGATTTTTATGCTCAGTTGGGTGTTATTGACTTCTTATGCACCGATATCAGTAAAGACGGCACCATGACAGGTCCATCTTTCGCGCTATATGAACAATTACACGCGCACAACCCCGCGCTAAAAGTGCAAGCGTCCGGCGGTGTCAGCTCTTTGGAGGATATTCGCCGTTTAAAAGAAATTGGTACTCAAGGGGTGATCTTAGGCAAGTCATTACTTGATGGCGCATTCACAGTTGAGGAGGCATTGGCATGCTATCAAAACGCATAATCCCCTGTTTGGATGTTAAAGATGGCCAAGTCGTCAAAGGCGTACAATTTAAAGGTCATGAGATCGTTGGCGACATTCTCGACTTAGCCAAAGCCTACAGTGATGCCGGTGCTGACGAATTAGTGTTTTATGAAATCAGCGCCAGCGTTGAGAAACGCTTGTTAGACGTGAATTGGGTTGAGCACATCGCCCGGAATATCGATATTCCTTTTTGTGTAGCAGGCGGCATTAAATCGGTTGAAGATGCGGCCCGTGTGCTACAAAGTGGCGCTGACAAAATAAGCGTCAACAGTCCTGCTATCGCGCGCCCCGAACTTATCAAAGAGCTCCATGATGAGTTTGGCAAGCAGTGTGTAGTGGTCGGCATTGACAGCTTTTATGACAGTGCCACCGGTGAGTACTTGGTGTATCAACTTACAGGGGATCCCAACAGTTCTTCGCGCACGCGATACAACACCTTAGAGTGGGTTGAGCAAGTTCAAGCGCTAGGCGCCGGTGAAATCGTACTAAACTGTATGAACCAAGATGGTGTACGCAATGGCTATGATATTGAACAGCTCGCAAAGGTAAGAGACATTTGCCACGTACCACTGATTGCCTCTGGTGGCGCTGGTAAAATCAGTGATTTCAGTGACGTATTTATACAAGCAGATGTTGACGGTGCCCTTGCTGCCAGCGTTTTCCACAAGAACATCATTAATATGGGTGAGTTAAAGCAACACCTTGCCCAAAACAACATAGCGACTCGATTATGCGAATAGATTTAAACAATATCAGCGACGTCAATTTTTCAAAATCCCCGTTGATCCCTGCCATTGTCCAAGACTTTGCCACCGGACAAATTCTGATGCAGGGTTTTATGGATCAAGCGGCGTTAAGTCATACATTGGAGCACAAGAAAGTCACTTTTTACTCGCGCTCAAAACAGCGCTTATGGACCAAGGGCGAGAGCTCTGGACACTTTTTGCATGTCGAAGCGATTTACACCGACTGTGATCAAGACTCCATTTTAGTGATGGCTTACCCTGATGGGCCGACCTGTCATTTAGGGACGCAAAGTTGCTTTGGCGATGCTAAACCGAGTTTGGGCTTTTTAGCGGAACTTGAGCAAATCATTGTTGAGCGCAAAGATGCCGATCCACAAAGCAGTTACACCGCATCGTTATTTGCGAAAGACTTAAGCCGAAGTTGCCAAAAGGTAGGCGAAGAAGGTGTAGAAGTCGCATTGGCGGCAATGAAAAATGACAACAACGAACTTACCGATGAGGCTGCTGATCTGTTGTACCACTTAATCGTGTTATTGCAACGCCAAGGATTATCACTCACTGATGTAGTAGCGCGTTTACAATCAAGGCATTAACACGCTTAGCTATGCTCATTATGATTGCCATAGCGCCTATTGATTGGGTATGCTACGGCAATCAAATATAAGGAACTTATTGGCATGAAAGCATTTTATCCCGCTGTCGCGGCACTTCTTTTTACCGCAGGTTGCGCGGGTCCTGTGCAAAAGCAACAGCAAGCAGCGGTCGATAACCTCAGTCCCTGTGAAAAAATTCAAGGCTTAATGGCTGCATATGACAATCAGTTTGATGGTCTTAAGCTAACCCGTACACAATCTAAATTTATGGATAGCTGGCAAGCGAAATATCACCTTGTCGGTGATAGTTGCCAAATTAGCGCATTAAACAACACCACCTATGCCTATAGCTGCCAAAATGCATACTCCGACAAAGAAAGTGCCCTCGCAGTGCATCAACAAGCAGTGGAATTTACCCGCCAATGTCTGGGCGAAGGTTGGTTTGAGCAACAAAAAGAGTCTGAAACATCTCTGCGCACCACCTTTGTGCTTGATGAAAGCTCAGCTAACGTGTCAATTCACACAGGTAAGTCGTTATCACGCTCAACACCCTGGACAACGTCTTACGACATTGGCAAAACAAAAAAGTGATAAGAAATAACGAATAAGTCACTGTGATTGCGACCAGCACCTTAATATGTGCTGGCGTTTTTACGGTAAAAAGGCGCGCAACGCACTCCTGACTAGCGCCCGCTGTTACAACCCTGCCATGGGCTTTACTGGGTAAAGGTCACTTCACCTGTCAGCGAGTCATAAAATATCTTTTTTGATGTATCTTTTGACAGCTCATAAGTGCATTTTTGAGAGCCGTTATACGTTGCTTTGAAGTCGAATTCACTGGTTCTACCGACGGTCACGTTAGTAGTTACAAGTATGGCTTTCCATACATCAATACAGTCTCCTTGAGAATTTAGAGTAAGACTAGTTCCTCGCGTGTCGGCGGGGTAACCGAAACTATTGATACTTAAATCCCCCCCAACCTCAGGATCAGTAATCTTAATGAAGTCTTGCTGCGCGACACCATCGCCACGCATGAGCCAATTTAGATGAACTTGCTGTATCCCAGCTTTATATGCGGCCACAGTGGCAGCGAAGGTAGAGTCGGTTGCGTCATCTGTAATCGTGATAAGCCTTGGTGCTGCCGTTATCGCCAAAACCCCCAACAGCACGATCACTATCACCATTTCAATTAGCGTAAAACCTCGTTGACTCAGCACATTCACTCTCCACCACACATGCCCGTTCTCGTTGAACACTCATAGGCCAGATTATTGATTAAAAAACAGTGTTTTAATTTTGGCAACAATATGCAGTTTTGTAAAACATCCGAGCATGGTTTTGTCAATATTAGCGGTCATTGGGGGCTCAGGGGCGCACTCACATTGTTCGTAAGTACGCCTCCTAACTAATGGCTAGTGCGTTAAATCAACGCCCATCCATGCTTTAAGCAGCGATTTTTGCTTGGAAGTGGGATTATCAACAACGTCCGGGAAAAGATTGGTTTGAGCAACAAAAAGAGTCTGATACATCCTTGCGCACCACCTTTGTGCTTGATGAAAGCTCAGCTAACGTGTCAATTCACACAGGTAAATCGTTATCACGCTCAACACCTTGGACAACGTCTTACGACATTGGCAAAACAAAGAAGTGATGTGCTTTTTGGTTGTTCGAATGAACTTGCGGCTCGGTTGGGCTTTTTGAATTTTGACTACAGGTCTTTGCTAATGATATTTAGCTTACCCGTCAATCATGAAGATAATCTGCTTTGCTGAGCTCAGAATACTGGCATCAAGCTCATGGATATCACTCGCTGTTTGCTCAATAAAAATATTACGATACCACTGATTCAAATCTACGATGAGTGAGTGTAGGGTCGTTATCAAAAATTGCTCGTTAAACAATTCTGGTGATTTACTCACATTGACAACAAGTTGACCTAGCACCGTTGATATATCGATAAATTCATCAATGTAGAAAATGATATTAGCGAACTCTTGAAGCTCTTTTAAAACCATCTTCATGCTTGAATCAACATTCTGACCTAGGTTGGCAAATTCAATATGTGTAAACATGTCAGCCAAAATATCACCAATATGCTGCGCATCGTCCAATAAAGCTTGATTTGCTGACAAGTACTCTCTGGCGCTTATTTTTGTTTTTGCTTGATGCACGGGCATAACACCCATGTCTTTTTGGCCAAGTGAAAATAGCTCGTCCCCAAAAATGACTTTATCTTCGCGTGACCTGAGATCAGATGAAAACAGTGACATATTCGACACACCCTCTCGCGCAAATTGACCTGCCATTTGTCGTAACTTATCTCGTGATCGAGGGCCTTGACTCTCATCCATAAATTCATTGATAAAGGCTCTAAATGTCGTTGTACTTCTTACAAGCCTCGATAGAAAGTGTTTTAGAAAAGTCAGATCTCGTTGAATTGATAAGTAGGCAATTCCATTACCCTGTTGGTCTAGGATCGGAGTAATTTTCCACTCGACATGATACTCACTGCCATCTTTTCTATAGTTAATTGCAGCGCCTATGAATGGTTCGGATCTCTGTAGACACTCTCGTAGGCGTTTAAGTATTTTTTTGTTAGTTTTCGGTCCTTGAAAAATTTTCGGAGATTGATGCAACAAGTCTTCCTTGTCATAACCACTCATCTCCTTGTGAGCTGGGTTTGAATACAAGATACGCGGGTCGTCAACATCATAAGTAGTAATGAGGACTGCATCAAAACTATGTTCAAAAAGATAATGCGCATTTCGCAATAAGGAACAAAGGTCTTGTGAGAGCTCAGATGTTGAAAGTTTGTCACCCATGATGCATTTTCCTAGTTAGACACATCGAATAAATCATCTTGCAAAAATGTGCAACCTTTACGATAAGGTGCACTAAACAACTGTTAGTTATAATGCTTAATACGGGTGTGCTTCAGATACCGAGTAAATTTTGGCAACAATATGCAGTTTTGTAAAACATCCGAGCGCGGTTTTATCAATAATAGCGGTCACTGGGGGCTCAGGGGCGCACTCACATTGTTCGTGAGTACGCCTCCTAACTAATGGCTAGTGCGTTAAATCAACGCCCATCCATGCTTTGAACAGCGATTTTTGCTTGGAAGTGGGATTATCAACTGCTTGAATAACCATATCTTTGTCATAGGTTTGACCCAGAATTACCTCAGCGTGATACAAACGATCGCGGCGGAAATAACTCACTGATACGCTCTCGCCTACTTGGTATTGCTTAAGCAAGGTTACCAAATCAGTACTTATACGACGCTCATTGATAGCCACAAGCGTGTCACCTGCGTTCAATCCTGCACGCCAGCTCACGCCGCCTCGGCGTACATGGTCAAGCTTTACTAAGCCATTATCTAGCTTGCCGGTGACATCGAGTGTAGGAATGGGTTTAGCGTCTTTTGCAGGAACACGTTGCAGACCCACGCTTGATAGCAGCGCATCGAAGTCCAGTGCCATGGGGCTAGTGACATTGTCTGCCCACCACTGGCTGTAATCTTGACCACTTAACTCTGTTAGGATGTTAATGACATCTTGCTCAGTAAAACCATAAGGCAATGGATGTTTATTATAGAGCTGGCGATGCACATCGCGATAACTCACTTTGCCATGTGATTCTTGCAGTAGCTTTAAGTCCAAAGCCATCGATAGCAAAGAACCCTCTGCATAAATATTGGTGCTAAAGTTACGTGCATGATCCCCACCTTGGTTAATCCAACTATCGAAACTGGTATGAGCAGCACTTTGCACTGTGCGCCCTGGCGTTTCTAAGTGACGGTTTACACGTTTAGCCAAGTCTTTATAAAACTCTTTTTTAGTCATCAAGCCTGCGCGCAGTAATAAATGATCTTCCAGATAACTCGTCGACCCTTCCGATAGCCACAGTAAATTAGTGTAATTTGGCTCTACATAATCATATTTAGCCATACCTTTTGGGCGATAGGCCTTCACATTCCAAGTGTGAATAAACTCATGAGCCGCTGTAGCAATAAAACCAAGGTAATCTTCGCGTTTGGCAAACTTGTCACGTTGACGCTGAATAATAGTGGAGTTCAAATGTTCGGTCGCACCACGTGCCCCTGATGTCGCATGGACCATAAATACGTATCTTTGATACGGATAACCATCCCAAATGACATCGCCGGTTTGCACTAGCGTTGTTAAATCCTCTACCATTTTGGTAGCATCGTAATTGCCCTCTCCCCAGATCACGAGCTCATAATCGCGATTATCAACAGAGAAGCTATGGAGTTCATTGATCCCCGTCTCAATGGGAGAGTCCACCAGCACGTCATAACTAGCGGCAACGAAGTGATGCTCATTAGCACCTGTTTTCATACCCGACACTGAGCGCCAGCCATCAGGCACATTAAGCTGTACGGAAACAGGCTCATCACGCGTTTGCTCGGCGTACATAAAAAAACCTGATGCATCAATAAATGCATGACTGTCGTCTATGTGCCGTGCACGCAATCCTAATTCATTGGCATACACCTGATAATGCAAAGAAACTTCTGTTGCTTTCGGCACAAATACACGCCATGTGCTTTTGTCGATTTTTTGCCATTTAAGTTTTTCGCCCTGGGCATCTTTGGCCTCGAAATAACGCACGCCTTTAGCAAGGTCTAAAATGCTATATCGCCCTGTACGCCACGCTGGCAACTTAGCATCGATATACTGCGCGCTTGTAGTATCAAATGTTACTTTCACATCACCTAATTGGTGCGCGCCGTCTGTGATATTGAGTTGATATTGGGTGTCTGCAAAAGAAAATTGGCTGGCCAGTAAGAGGCTTGCTCCGAAAATGCGTTTGTTCACGTCATACCTGTACATTGGTTACAATGTTCCAAGGGTATCAAAACAGCGTGTGTGACTAAAATTGTTTGCGTTTAATCGTGTCCGATGGCCATTGGGGAATTTTCACTGCGTTATCACCAGGCTTCCATAGAACCACACTGCGACGCAGGCTATGCCTTGCCCCAATGACGGCTGAAAACAACCAACATAGCCCAACAAATCCTAAAAAATTATTGACAAAAAACCGAGACTTAACAGGTAATGCCTAAAAATATAATATACACTTACTGATACATTAATCTCCAAGGATATAGGCGTGACTGGACAACTTGAAGCATTAAGAAAAAAGTTGAGTTCAGCTATCTCTCAAAGGCAGTCTCTGGAAACGACAAGACAAGAGCAAGTCGCCACACTGGCGTCATTAATCTCTAAATTGTCATTGGTATGCAAAGGAATTGATATCGAGCTTGATAATCGTTTAGCAGGCTTTCGTCGGCTATTGCAACAAGGCGCTGGATACACAGACCTTAATCCGATTATCGATGAGCTAGTGACACTTGTTAGTCGCCATGAAACCAGTGTTGAAGAGCAATTTACTCAGCTACAAGCGAGTATCCAAAAAGCCGGTGTTCGCCTTCAACAGCGCAAAGGTGTCCCTGACGAGTCTCGTCGTAACCTGCGCGAGTTGCTAAACAAACACCTCGTAAATATAAAAACGCCGATGGGACTTATCCCTTTATTCGAGCGTTTGGTAAACATTTACGACGAAGTGCTGTGTGCAAAAGACGCCGTCACTGACAATGACGCTACTGGCAAAGTCAACGCTGAGGTACGTCGATTTTCTGATGAGCTCATGGAGCTGTGCAGTGAAATTAGCGTTCAGGGTGATTTGGCAAACATGGTTACCAATATCAAAACTGCCATAAACCATGCCAGTGACTTAGAACAACTGCTCAATGCCAGTGTTGAGCTCATGCGTGTTATTATCCTCAGCCTGAGTCAAGAACGTAAATCAGCGCAAAACTTCCTCAGTGCGCTAAACCAAAGTCTGGCCGATTTACAACAACTCCTTATCAATACCGCAGATAAATCTCGACAAATTGATGAGCGAATCAAAGACGTATACCGCCAAATTGACGATAACATCACAGCGTTAAGTGCCCATACTGAGCAAGCAACCTGCATTGAAGATTTAAAAGGCACTGTTGAATTGCGCCTCGCATCGTTGACCAAGCAGTTAGTCGACAAAGAGCAGCTCGAAGCTCAGCAACGCGATACTTTGCAACAAGGGTTGCAATCGATGCGCTCACGCGTAAAAGATTTAGAGCAACAAGTTGAAAGTTATGAGACAACCATCGAGAAGCAACGCCTGATGTCGTTGCAAGATGCGCTCACTCGTTTACCTAACAGGTTGGCCTTCGATGAACGCCTCGATATCGAACTCAATCACGTTAAACGCACAAATGTACCAGTGAGTCTAGTGGTGATAGATGTGGACCACTTTAAATCTATTAACGACACCTATGGCCACAGTGCGGGTGACAAAACCCTTCTAGTGCTGGCAAGTGCGATGAAAAAAGCGATTCGCAATACTGATTTTATCGCCCGATTTGGAGGTGAAGAATTTGTCATCATCATGCCTCATGTTGGTATTGAGCACATCGAACGCCCACTTGAAAAATTGCGCAGTACTATTCGGTCTATCCCGTTCAAGTTTAAAAATAAACAAGTGCAGATCACCGTCTCCATCGGTGCAACGCAGATCCTCACCAGTGACACCGCACTGAGTGCTTTCGATAGGGCTGATAATGCCTTGTATGAAGCCAAAAACAGTGGTCGTGACCGCTTGATAATCAAGCAATAGTCTTTATTAGTACAAGGAGTAGGCTATGAAAATACAACTCAATCCAACCGGTGTACTTAATTTACTGTCCCAATTAGAAGTAGACTTACTCGAGCAATCATCGGCCGAGCGCTATCGGCTGTTTCGTAATTGTGCCTTGGCAGTATTAAACGTGGGCAGTCACACTGACTCCAGTGCTGAGATTTATGACAGTCATAAAGACTTTGATATTAGTTTGGTAGTGCGTGAGCGCGGTATTAAAATTGAACTCACTAATCCACCGCAAACCGCTTTCGTTGACGGTGAGATTATTCGCGGTATTCATGAGCATATTTTCTCTGTCATTCGCGATATTTTATTTATTTGTCAAAAGCATCACATCATGCAAGAACACGAGCCAAAAGCCATTACGCATATGGTGTTTGATATGCTTCGCAATGCCGGAGCACTGCAAGTTAATACCGACCCAAGCATGGTAGTGTGCTGGGGGGGACATTCAATTAATGAAGACGAATATAAATACACCAAAGAAGTGGGTTATCAACTTGGTCTTCGCGGCTTAAACATATGCACAGGGTGTGGCCCTGGCGCAATGAAAGGGCCAATGAAAGGCGCTACTATTGGCCATGCCAAACAGCGTATCAACCATGCGCGCTATTTAGGTTTAACTGAACCGAGTATCATCGCTGCCGAGCCACCGAATCCAATAGTCAACGAATTGGTCATTTTGCCTGACATCGAGAAACGTCTTGAGGCCTTTGTACGCGTAGCGCACGGAATCATCATTTTCCCCGGTGGCGCTGGAACTGCGGAAGAACTTCTATACTTACTTGGGATCTTGTTGCACCCAGATAATGCCGTGCAACAACTGCCTGTGATCTTAACGGGTCCTGCACAAAGTAAAGAATACTTTGATGAAATTGTTGCGTTTGTTGGTGACACCCTAGGCCAAGA
This sequence comes from Pseudoalteromonas maris, assembly GCF_049257235.1. Classification (NCBI taxonomy): domain Bacteria; kingdom Pseudomonadati; phylum Pseudomonadota; class Gammaproteobacteria; order Alteromonadales; family Pseudoalteromonadaceae; genus Pseudoalteromonas; species Pseudoalteromonas maris. The sequence goes on along the minus strand of NZ_JBMMUF010000008.1, from coordinate 37,643 downwards.
AGCATTAGACAAGTTCGAAGTCATCATCGATGACCCAGAGCTCGTTGCCAGCACCTTAAAAGCAAAAATGCAATCAGTGAGAGACTATCGTCGCCAACAAGGCGACGCGTATTACTTCAACTGGACCTTACATATTGAGCCACAGTTCCAAGCGCCTTTTGCGCCTACTCATGAGAATATGGCGTCACTGAATTTATCGTTAGAGCAACCCAAACAGCAACTTGCTGCGGACTTACGCCGCGCGTTTTCTGGCATCGTTGCGGGGAATGTAAAAGAAGAAGGGATCCATGCGATAGCGAAAAAAGGCGTGTTTGAGTTATCCGGCGATTCACAGCTGATGCAAAAAATGGATGCGCTGCTTGGAGCATTTGTTAAACAAGGTCGCATGAAACTTCCCGGCAGTAAATACATCCCCTGTTACACGATAAAAACCTAATGCAGTTATTGTTAATTGACGCGCTGAATCTTATTCGGCGCATTTACGCAGTATGCGAAAGCCAATATGGCGCTCAGTCTCAACAGGCTATTGAACACGCGCTGGAGCGCACCGAAAATGCACTTCGTAAACTTATCAATCTGCATAAGCCAGATTATGCGCTTGCCGCCTTTGACGGTGAAACCAGCTGGCGATATGACTATTACAGTGATTACAAAGCATCACGCAAACCCATGCCAGAACATTTAAATAAATCTCTGGGGCGCTTTGCAAAAGTCATAACTAATGCGCAGGTTAACGTTGTACGTGCTATCAATGAAGAAGCCGATGATGTTATCGCCACCTTGGCGTACAAAGCGGCAAAAAATGGCGTATCAACCGTGATTGTTTCAACCGATAAAGGCTATTTGCCTTTGCTCAGCGACAACATCATCGTCTTTGATTATTTCAATAAGACGCCGCGTACGAGTAAAGAAGTGCAAGACAAATATGGCGTTAATCACCAACAATTATGGCAATACTTTGCTCTTGTGGGTGACAAGACGAACGACATCCCCGGGGTTGCAGGGATAGGCGCCAAATCTGCAAAGTTATTACTCAATGACTACCCCAGCGTTAAACAGGCACTTGAGAGCGAACCTGAGGGTAAAGTTCAATCGTTATTAACGAAAAATCTTGCTGACTACGTACGTGCATTAGCACTGGTATCGTTGCGCACTGATATTGATTTGGGAATATCGCTAAAACAATTGCGGTTGCGCGAAGATGCCGAGCATATTACCTTATCTGGGCGACAAATTTAGCGTGTTTTCAACATACTCGGTATACTGGCATGAGACGCAAGCACAAAGGCAGAAAATAGATGTGGACTAAGGTTCTCAAATACATAATTCTTGGGATTGGCGTGTACGCTATTATCGCTACGTTAGTGATGACACTGTACAAAGATGACCCCGGTGCCATGGTGTGGCAAGACAGAGAAGCGTACAACAAACGTTTTATTGCTCGTCTTGAGCCCAACAACCCGATGCATATTGAAGAAGTCTTAGATACCTTAGGGACCCCTGATTTAACCTTTGTAAAACGCCGCGGTGACGATATTTACCAAATCGTTTTTTATCGCACCCAACATGTGAAAGCAGATGGCATTACTACCAAGGATGAATGCACTGGATTATTGTTTAAAAACAAACAGCTATTAGTGTGGGGACAACAAGCCGAACTTGACTATGACAAAGTCGACTTACAATCCTAAGCACACCCAAGAGCTTGGTAAACTGATCAAGTATGTTGCTCGGTTTCTAAAAGCAGCAAACGACAAATCGCAATGGCCAAGCCTCTACCCCGCACTATTGGTGCTCAGTGAGCGACTCAGTAATCTCAATGAGCAGCAAGGCTCGTTGTTTCAATGGCTATTATCTTGTGAGGTAATGCAGTTTGATTACGCAACCCGCCTTCACCTCAAACGCGTTGGCGCACTTGCCGTAATATGTAAATCCCAAGGGTATCGACAGAGCGATTGCCAATTAATGATGATGGCATTACTCGCCTGTGATCTATCCATTACTAACTTGCTCAAAAAGCGCGCTCAGGGTCTGGCCCTTGAGGGGAAAGAAAAAGAGCGCTATCAACGCGCCCCGCTACTAAGTTTAAAAATGCTTAATGTCGGCTCGCAACAGCAACCAGCTCTGACCCAAATTTTGGCTAAGTCTTTGCCATACCAGCGCATTATTAGTCATCACAAAAATGCGCAATTACATGATGGCTATGCCCGCACTGTCGCGCTTGCCAAGCTATTAGGAAATTACTGTACAACGACCTCACATAAGCCAGGCTTACATTTTTTCAAAGCATGCGCGTTGGTGTTTAAGACAACACATCATCTTGATGTATACAATGCCTGTATCAAAGTCGTTGATTATCTCAGTCCACAGCTACTTGGTAGTTGTGCCAGTTTTGATGATAACAACTTTATATATATGGGCCGTCATCCTGACAATGAACATATCTTTTTGGATACGCAAGGAGACAAGCCTCGATACCGTCTCATCGAACAACCAGTTTGGAACTATGAACCCAACTGTGTTGAATATGGCAGCTTTGATACATGGTTTTCCCGTATTGATGCGCCCGTTAAACGTCTCGAAATGCACCACTCGGAGCCAACTAAGAACTACACCCAACTCATGCACGATCTGAGCTTTGCCGATAGCTATGAGCAAATTGAAGAGTGTATCGCTTCAGATCACGACCTTGTTGCCATGATCATGAAAAAAGCCGCCAGTTATAATCGTACTGAAAATCACGCTAGCACCCTTAGGCATGCCCTTTCTATGGTGGGGTTATATAATGTCGGGGATTTCATCACGCGCGTAATTTTTGAACATCAAATATCACGCTTACAGCATCCTTTAGCGCACTTTATTAGTGCACGAATCACCAGCACTGTGAATGTGATATCAGAACTCAGCCAGAATATGCCTAATGTACAAGTGCAACAATTGGCTGCGCTGTATTTGGGTTACTTTAATTTCTTTTTGACTCAATCACGACATCATTTTTCCCGCACACTCGCCCTTGACCCACTTAAACTTGCCTTTGATGAGCACAACCCAAGGCCAATGAGCGCCCTGTTGGGCATCAGCAATTACGATGACCACGCATTACATGCCTACTTAAGCGAACACCTCGGCACTAAAAACCAGTGGGTCGATGCACTGCTACACAGTGAGCAGCTGCCCTTTAATGAGCTAGATGCTCAAGGACGTTTATGCTTGGCCATTAAGCTGGTCGTTTTTCACCTTTACGGTCCTAATCACCCTATTTCACCTTGGCAGAATCAAGTTGTAGAAAAAGCAATGACAGAACATCAAGGACCTCACCAAGAATTAGCCGTGTTGGTACAACTCGCACTGTCATGCGCTCCTGCCAATGGCATCTGAATCTCGCCATAATTCACCATATTTATGTTGGGTATAACATATATTTAAATGGGATATACTGGAAAAAATAGGGGTGAACTGCTATAAATCGCCCCTGAATTCTCACGTAAATTAGCCGCCACCACTTTTAGCTTTCAATACCCACATCAATATGTGCGGTATGTTTTGGTGTCGGTCTCATACCAATCATCTTAAATATGTGATCAGGTATAGCGCTGGATAAATGATGTGATAACAAGGCAAAGTTTTTCTTATGTAGTTATTCTACATAGAAAAAATTTAACGCCGTGAGCACCATATTTCGCCCGCTAGAATGATTAGCTATGTGAGTTGATTGGTAATATCTTTCAGTTTTAAGGAATACGTCAAATGGCTAAGCAAACCATTACCGTCATCAAAGGCGATGGCATCGGTCCAAGCATCATCGAATCTGCAATTGAAATCCTCAATGCCGCAGGTTGTGACTTTAACTACGAATACGTTGATGCAGGTCTTGCTGCGCTTGAAAAAACAGGTGAACTACTTCCACCTGATACACTTGAAGCCATTGAGCGTAACAAAATTACATTAAAAGGCCCGCTTACAACGCCAGTGGGCGAAGGCTTTACGTCTATCAACGTAACGCTTCGCAAGCAGTTCAACCTCTATGCAAACGTGCGCCCGGTAAAATCATTTGCTGGTACTAAAGCGCGTTACGATGACATCGATATCATCACTATCCGTGAAAATACACAGGGTATGTACTCAGGTCTTGGTCAAGTTGTTTCAGAAGATGGCAACGAAGCTGAAGCGATGTCAAAAATCACCCGCGAAGGTGCTGAAAAGATCGTTACTTTTGCATATGAACTAGCGCGCCGTGAAGGCCGTAAGAAAGTAACAGCAGTTCACAAAGCGAACATCCTTAAATCAACATCTGGCTTATTCTTAAAAGTAGCGCGTGAAGTTGGTGAGCGTTACCCTGATATTGAATCAGCAGAGATGATTGTTGATGCAACATGTATGAAGCTTGTTATGAGCCCTGAAGAGTTTGACGTTATTGTAACGACAAACCTATTCGGTGACATTCTATCTGACTTATGTGCAGGTCTTGTGGGTGGTCTGGGCATGGCGCCTGGTGCAAACATTGGTGAAGATGCTGCTATTTTTGAAGCGGTACACGGTAGTGCACCTGATATCGCTGGTAAAAATCTGGCTAACCCAACATCCGTGATCCTTGCTGCAATTCAAATGCTTGAATACCTAGAAATGGGTGAGACAGCAGATCGCATTCGCAACGCTGTCGCAGACGTTATCAAAACAGGTGACCGTACTACACGCGACCTAGGCGGAGAGCACGGCACAACTGATTTCACAGCAGCGGTTATTGAACGCCTATAATCAGCAAAGCACGAATAAATAGTTTAAAGGCCAACATCATGTTGGTCTTTTTTTTCATTAAATAAAATCAAAATGAAATTTCTATCTCTTAATAACCGATTTAATATTACCCATTTGAATATTTTATCCAAAAAAACATCAAAACAAGGTTGACGCGCGCAGGTAAAAAAAATAACAATAGAGGCGTAACGAATTTAGTCACAAACTTGATTAATAAATTAGGACACGTCATGTCAACAATGTTAGTTCTCGTAGTGCTGCTAGTGGTGGTCTTTAACCAGACTGCGGGGCGTGCGTGAACTGACATTAAGTAACGAATCAACCCCCGCAACCATGCGGGGGTTTTTTTTTGAGGAATGAGGATGAATGAGCAACAATTCAACGGCGGGGAACTCGTTGTCGGCGCATTGAAAACACTAGGAGTACAGTACATTTTCGGCTATCCCGGGGGCACGGTGCTGGACTTGTACGATGCATTATTTGAACAAGACGACATCGAACACATCTTGGTACGCCATGAGCAAGCAGCGACTCATATGGCTGATGGCTATGCTAGAGCAACAGGCAAAGTAGGCGTAGTACTTGCTACTTCGGGGCCGGGGGCCACTAACTGCATCACAGGCATAGCGACTGCCTACATGGACTCTATCCCTATGGTGGTGATCTCAGGGCAAGTACCTAGCAACTTGATTGGTGACGACGCCTTTCAAGAAACTGACATTGTTGGCTGTTCTCGCCCCATCGTAAAACACAGCTTTAACTGCCGTAATGCTCAGGAAATTCCGACTATTTTGGCCAAAGCGTTTTATATCGCTAGCACAGGGCGCCCCGGCCCCGTAGTCGTTGAGCTTCCCAAAGATATTTTGAACCCAGCAACTAAGTTCCCGTTTGAAATGCCACACGAGGTCGCAATTCGCACTTACAACCCCAGTAAGAAAGGCCACCCTAAGCAAATCAAGAAGGCCGTAAGCACGTTACTCGATGCGAAAAAATTAGTTATCTACTCGGGCGGCGGCATCATTTTATCCAATACCAGTGACAAGCTTACTGAACTTGTGGAAACACTCAATGCACCGTGTACAAACACGCTAATGGGATTAGGGGGGATCAGTGGCGAACACCCTAACTTTATCGGTATGCTCGGTATGCACGGAACATTAGAGGCCAACAAAGCGATGGCCAATGCGGATGTTATCCTCGCGCTCGGTGCTCGTTTTGATGATCGTGTTACCAATAATGTGCAGAAGTTTTGCCCTAACGCCACCATCGTGCATGTGGATGTAGACCCTACGTCCATCTCAAAAACCATTAGCGCACACATTCCCGTAGTGGGTAGCCTTGATGTGGTCCTTGATCAGTTACTGACTGCGATAGACAAGTCTGCGCAAAGCATCGATAGACATGCGCAAGAAGATTGGTGGCGCCAGATCACCAGTTGGCGAGAGCAAAAGTGCTTAAGTTTTAGTGAAGGCAAAGACAAAATAAAGCCGCAGACAGTTATTCAAAAGCTGTATCAGGCTACAAATGGGGACGCATACATTAGCTCTGACGTAGGTCAGCACCAAATGTTTGCGGCACAGTACTATCCATTTAAAAAGCCGCGTCAATGGATCAACTCTGGTGGCCTTGGCACCATGGGCTTTGGGTTACCTGCGGCGATGGGTGTAAAGCTTGCCTATCGTGACCAAGAGTCGATATGTGTAACGGGTGACGGCTCCATTCAAATGAATATTCAAGAGCTTTCCACCTGCCTGCAATATAACCTCGCCGTCAAAGTGGTGTCGCTAAATAACCGCTCGCTTGGCATGGTACGCCAGTGGCAAGACTTAATGTACAACGGTCGTCACTCATCATCCTATATGGAATCATTGCCGGATTTTGTGAAACTTGTTGAGAGCTACGGCCATGTAGGTATTCGTGTCGATCATCCCGATGAACTTGATGCCGCAATTGAGAAAATGGTCAGCATTAACGATAGGCTCGTGTTTTTAGATATTCGAGTTGATGAACTTGAACACGTTTACCCAATGCAAATTAAATTTGGAGCCGTTGATGACATGTGGCTGAAAAAAGGAGTTAAAGCATAATGCGCCGTATTCTTTCCATCCTATTAGAAAACGAACCGGGATCATTATCTCGCATTGTCGGTCTTTTCTCGCAACGGGCTTACAATATCGACAGCCTCGCGGTAGGTACAACCGATGACAACTCCTTGTCACGTATCACTATTACCACCAAAGGCGGTGATCGCGTGCTTGAGCAAATTCTCAAACAAGTAAATAAGCTCGTCGATGTACTTAAAGTCATCGATTTAACAGAACAAAGTCATATCGAACGCGAGCTATTGCTAGTAAAAGTGATTGCACAAGATGAGAAAACGCGAGCAGCTGTAACCCGTGTCGTTGATGTGTTCGGTGGCGCCATCTTAGATATGGGCCGCATAAGTTACTCACTACAGCTAGCAGCGAGCTCTGAGAAGTTAGAGTCCTTCCTTGATACCTTGCGCCACGAGAGCGACATTATTGAAGTGGTACGCTCCGGCGCGATAGGCCTTGGCCGCGGTGATAAAGCGCTAAAAGGTTAACACCAAATGATAAATTTGGCCTTTATGTTGAGAGTGTAATCGGCTTAAAGGTCAAACCCTATTGATACGCCAGGGTTGAACAGTGCTGCTGGTTTATGTTGTCTGTCTAATCGCTCTGAGTGCGCCGGTATCTGTGGTATAAGACGCGCTTATGGACAACACGTACACACATAAAAAAAGGGCCATTAAGGCCCTTTCTAATACATATTCGGTAAGATTAAGAATTTACAGAATCTTTAAGACCTTTACCAGGCTTGAAGCTTGGGATGTTTGCCGCTGCGATTTGAATTTCCGCACCAGTTTGTGGGTTACGACCTGTACGAGCAGCACGCTCTTTTACAGAGAAAGTACCAAAACCAACTAGCGCTACAGAGTTACCGTCTTTCAAAGAGTCAGTTACCGCACCAGTGAATGCATCTAACGCACGGCTAGCCGCAGCTTTTGAGATTTCTGCATCGTTGGCAATTTTTTCGACTAATTGAGCTTTATTCATTGTTTGATTCCTATTCGTTATTTTTTTGCCTTAGCAAGACCTATATTTAAGCATTTTTATTGACTTGGCAACTGCAAACCACACATTTTTCGCAAAAAACTTCGATCGAAACGTTTATTTTTCAACTTTTTCGATAACCAGCGTGATTTCACCAACTTCAATACCCAACTTATCAATAGTAGTGCGGTTGATCAACCTTGTTTCGGTGACTAAAAACATCCAGTCATCAAGGTTTACCTCAAGGGTATCGCCATCATGTGGAATAGCCAATGTGTACTGCCAATGAAACGCACCGCCTTTTGTTTCTCCTTTGGCCACACCGATTACATCATTTGCCGTTCCTGTGAGCGTGCCATCTTCGCCTAGCGCAATCTTCCAAACACGCTCGTCGGTCTCTCCGTCTTGGTAGTAAAACTGCTCATCTATTATACCGTTATCGCCCTGCCAAGAGGCTTGCATGTCTACTTTGAAGCGACGCGTGACCATGCCGGTGTAGTCTTGCACTACCCCATAGGCGACGAGATCTCCGTTAAAGAAACGCTTGAAGTCAAAGTTAGGCTCACTGCCCTCATAATCGTCAATCGACGCACTACAACCAACTAGCAGGTATACTAGGGCGCCGAGGAGAAATTTTTTCATTTTGCGTCTCCAATGAGTTTTTTCCGTAATTTCGGCTCTGTTGTTTTCTCAGAAAGCCAGATAGCAGTAAACGCATCACTGAACTGTGAGTCATCGATGGATACAAGAAACTCATCATTATGATAAAACGCGCCAATGCTGTGCTCATTAGTCTCAAACGTGAGTGAATCACCCTGTGCTATGTCGGGCCATGCCTGTTCAATGTGCTGCGAAAATAGTTGCACATACTCTGGATGCCCCAACTCTTGCCATTGCTCCTTCGTTGCTTCGACAATATCTTCTGCTTCGAAGTCTCTAAGGTAGGTCAAGGTTAAACGCATAGGGTGCTGCCCGAACTGGTATTGTCCCGTGGGGGTATACAAAGTTGCATTGTAAACATCCCAAAACATGTAGGTTAGCTTGGCTTCACCAACCAGCTTCATGTTTGCGTGCGCACTTACACAGGCCAGCATTAATACACAACCAATAAAACGAAACGACATCTGCTTCATTGCACCTATTTCCTTAACAACGATTATTTTATTATTACGTGGTTAAGACGTTTATTGATCACGACAATCACAGAAAAGGTCAGCGCCCATAAAAAGCCGTAAAATAGGTAGAAAGACCACCACGGAGCGCTCACCTGTATTACCTCATATCTCGCTGCCCCAAGGTAACTTAATGGCGCAACGAGCCAGCATAAAGCAAAACATTGCCACGTTTTGAGGGAGTTAATGAAGTCCAAAGAATGGTTGATGGTTAGTATCAAACTTACCCACAAAGCGGCTAACCACAGTGGTAATAAAGGAGAGTCAAAGTGCAACAAGCCCAAATGATTCGCTACTAACTCCAACACACAACCGAGAATGAATGTCCCACACAGTAATGCATCAAGACGGCGCTTATGAGATAGCATCAACATCACTAATGCAATACCCACCATCACGATGAGCGCATCGTTTTGAAAGAAAAAAGCAGCCCACCAGCTGCTTTGAAATAGTAGGAAATTAATAATTAAGCGCAATGGCCGTGTCATTACTGACAAATCCTTGTTTACGGGCCACTAGATGCACAGTGCTTATCGCCCGTTGACGAAATGCGCCCTCACAATAGGCCAAGTAATATTGCCACAAACGGAAAAACGCTTGGTTGAACTTAGCACCTTGGAGCTGCGGCCATGCTTTTTCAAAACGTTCACGCCAATCTGCTATGGTACGTGCATAATGCAAACCAATGTCGTGTAGTTCATGCATCACCAGGCCCGTACTAGCACGTAAATGACGGCTCATTTCATCCACGCTCACCAAGCAACCGCCGGGGAAAATATACTGCTGAATGAAATCAGTCTGCTTTACATAGGTGCTATAGCGCTGATCATTAATGGTAATAGCTTGGAGCAACATGGCACCATCTGGCTTAAGTAAGCTATTGCATTTGGCGAAGAAACCATTGAGATACTCATGCCCTACCGCCTCAATCATTTCTATCGACACCAACTTATCGTATTGCCCGTCTAACAAGCGGTAGTCTTTTTTCAATAGCGTGATTTTGTCTTGTAGGCCCAGCGCCGCTATTTTTGCGGCCACATAGTCGTGTTGCTCATCAGAGATTGTGGTAGTGGTAACATGAACGTCGTAATGACTTGCTGCATAGATTGCGAATGCCCCCCAACCAGTACCAATTTCTACAACCTTATCGCCATCTTTAAGCTGAGCTCGCTCACAAATAAGTTTGAGCTTATGTTGCTGTGCTTGTTCGAGACTCGCATCAGCTTCTGGGTATACGGCACAAGAGTAAAGCATCTCATCGCTCAAAAAAGACTCATACAGCTCGTTGCCGAGGTCGTAATGCGCAACAATGTTACGCTTAGAGCCAGAAGTATTATTGCGATTACGCAGATGTTTGAATCGATATATCAAACCGCTTATAAAGGCAAAGCGCTGTTCAAAGGCATCGAGTTGATCTTGGTTTATCGCAAAGATTTCGATTAAGCGTGTAAGGTTGTCACAGTGCCAATGGCCATCTATGAAAGACTCGGCAGCGCCAATGCTGCCAGAAAAGGCAAATGCGGCAAACATCAACGGGTCATTTACAGTGACAGTTGCTTTTAAAGCACTGTGCTTATCGCCAAATATTTGCACCGGCTCGTCGCTTTGATGAAGCTCAATGCAACCATGTTCGATCGTGTTCAATGCACCATACACTAAACGTCTGGCTAATTTCGTTCGCCAGTTTAAACTAGGGTTAACTTTTACCTCAGTAACTCTTTCCATCATTCTTTCCCAGGGTGAGCGTAAAAAGGCACTCGTTTTAAAAATAATTTTACAGCTTGCCAGTAGATCCCCTTTACGATACTTAAACTCATGGCAGGAAATCGCTTTAATAGTGCGCTGACTGCTTGTTTGTTCAAGGTGCGGCGCTGCAATCGCATCGTCGCATCGAAAAGTTTTTCTTGCTGACGTTTGTTCTCAATATGAATAAGCATAGACCCTGTAAGCACTTTGACTACCCAATGATAATGCATATCCAAATTCATAAACGGTGATACGTGAAAACATTTCTTAAAGTTCACTTTAGTATGTAAATCAACTAAATAATAGTGACGCTCATTCCAAGGAGTGTTGCTCACCTCAGCCATCATATGGGTAAAGCCCGCTGCACCTTTGGTGCGAAAGAAGTAAAAATTGGCCGGCGAAAAATACACTCCAAAACAACGTAATTGACCCAGTAAATAAACCTGTTCTACCTGGAGGCTGTCATCTAGCTCATGAAGCTGCTTTGTCGCGCGAGTGACGACATCACCTTGCTGAAGGGGTACATAGTCGCTTTGCTCAAAGCGTAGTAACTTCCACTTAGAGGTACCGAGCAATGGGTGCACGTCATTGAGTTGCTGCGGATGAGCGAGGTCTACCCACATCATATACAGTGGATAATTGAAATGATGAGACTTAGGTGCAAAACGGCGATGACGGATATCTCCGAGCATAATGGCACTTTGCCAATGTTGCTGTAAATCCGCCTCACCCGGTTGCTCTGACGCCATACGGTTAAAATTCCACGTCGAGTAAACGCGCAACATCAACCGCACTGCGCACGCCATCTTCATGAAACCCGTTATACCAATACGCACCACAAAAATAACTAGAATTTACGCCGTTTATCTCTGTACGGCGCTGCTGCGCAGCCAAACTTTCACTGTTAAACACAGGATGGTGGTAGGTAAAGCGTCGCAAAACCTTATTCTCGTCTATGGCGTCATCACAATTGAGCGTTACACACAGCGGTAATTGCGACTCTATCCCTTGCAGAATGTTCATTTGATATGTCACCACCGCGGCTCTGTCGGTATTGTTATCAAGGCGATAGTTCCAACTTGCCCATGCTGCCTTTCGCACTGGTAGCAGTGACTCATCGGTATGCAACACTACCGAGTTTGCAGTGTAAGGGATTGCCCCAAGTACCTGTCGTTCCGCTTCGCTGGCATCCCCCAGCAAGGATAGGGCTTGGTCAGAATGACAAGCGAACACTACTTTATCAAATTCCTGCACATCGCCATTGCTAAACAGTATTTTCACCTTGTCTTGCAGGCGTTGCACTGACGATATCTCGGCATTGAGCACAATGTTATCTTTGAACTCGTTAACTAATGGGTCAATGTATTGCTTTGAGCCACCTGGAATAACATACCACTGCGGGCGATTAGTTATATCGAGTAAGCCGTGGTTAAAAAAGAATTTGATGAAAAACTCGATGCCGAAGTCATTCATTTTCTTAATAGACGTTGACCATATCGCCGCACCCATAGGCAGAATGTAGTGATTTCTGAAAAAGTCATTAAAATTATGTCTATCTAAAAACTGGCCAAGCGTTAACGCTTGCTCGTACTCACCGCTGTGATAAATGTCTTTGCAAATACGATTGAAGCGCACGATTTGCCACAGTAAATGCCAGAACTTTGGGCGCAGAATATTGCGTTTTTGAGCAAAGAGCGTTGCTAGCGTGTGCCCATTGTATTCAAAGCCAGTATCGAGGTTGTGAACACTAAAACTCATTTCTGTAGGCTTTCTATCAATGCCTATCTGAGCAAGTAGTTTTTCAAATAAGGGATAAGTTCGGTCGTTAAAGACAATGAAGCCGGTGTCCACTGCCAATGTCTGCCCGCCCATTTCGACTTCCACTGTTGCTGTGTGTCCACCAATGTAGTTGTTTTTTTCAAATACAGTTACGTTATACTTTTTTGACAACAGGTAAGCGCTTGTCATGCCAGCGATACCACTACCTATAATTGCGATTTTCTTCACCGCACCATCCTTTTTGCTAATTTAGCCCAAATACTCCACGGTAAAATACGTAGAAGCTTTAAAAATAGTGTAAATCTTTTTGGGAAATGGATTTCTTTTTTTCTGTTTTTCAACCCCTTATACATATACAGCGCGGCTTCATCAGCACTAACGGCCATCGGCATGGGGAAGTCATTCTTATCTGTTAAGGGAGTTTTCACAAAGCCCGGATGAACCACGCTCACATCGATGTCTTCTAAATCAATTTCGAGACACTTTGCTAGGTATGTGGCTCCCGCTTTGGATGCACCATAGGCTTCGCTGCGAGTCAGGGGTAAATAAGTGACGCTCGAAGACACGATTGCCAGCTGCCCACCAGATTTTACTTTGCCGAGCAATGCTTCAAGACAGTAACCTAGGCTCAGTAAATTGACCTTAATGACACGCTCGAACAGGGCACTGTCAAAATGCTTGGCATCATCAACGTATTCGCAATTGCCAGCGTTGAGCACTAACAGGTCAATCTCTTGAATTTGCGAAGTTTGATATTTGATGTCTTGCAAGTCTGTGACGTCAAAACGCAGCCCTGTAATGTTTGGATGCTGGGACAGCTCGTTGAGTTTGTCTTGATCACGACCGCAAGCGAACACTTCTGCGCCTTTTGTTGCATACAACAGTGCAAGCGACTCACCGATACCAGAGGTCGCGCCTGTGATAAGCGCTTTCATTATGAACCCGCCCGTTTATCAATCATTTTAATGAGCTTGTTGATAACCGGTAAACGACGATACAAAAGCTCCCCCACATCGAAGTAATCACGATGAAAAATAACCTTTTGGTCACCAAATCGCAGTTGGCTGTGGCCTTGCACCTCAACATCCTTACCACCATTGATGCGCGGATGTTGATAGGTCATTGTCCAATACAAGAATGCTCGGTCTTCCAACTCGAAATGCTCAGTAATATTAAAAGAGCAACTGGTCACGTTGGCGTACATATTTGCGAAGTAGCTGTACAATTGGTCCAGCCCTTTGACTTCATGAAGGGGGTCAATAAAGTGAATGCTTGGATGATAAATGTCATCAAGTAGCGACAGGCTGTTTTTATCAAGTCGCTGATACATTTCTACGAATTGCTCAACACGTTTACTCATCGTCTACCTTAAACCTAGCCAAGGCACGCTCGCGCGCCGCTTTGTGGTCCACTATCGCAGGCCAGTAGCAATTTGAAGCTGTGGCTGCCAAATACTGATGTGGAAAGTGAATATACTTCGTTGGGACTTTTTCCAACTCTGGTAGATACTTACGAATAAACTCCCCCTCTGGATCAAAGCGTTCACTTTGCGTAATAGGGTTGAAGATACGAAAATAAGGCTGTGCATCACATCCTGTGCTTGCCGCCCATTGCCAACCGCCATTGTTTGACGCTAAGTCACCATCAATCAAGTGCTGCATGAAGAAGGATTCCCCTTTGCGCCAATCAATAAGCAAGTGTTTAGTTAAAAAGCTGGCCACGACCATACGCAAACGATTGTGCATCCACCCGGTTTGCGTAAGTTGGCGCATTGCAGCGTCGACCAAGGGATAGCCGGTACGCCCTTCACACCAAGCCATAAAGGCCTCTTCATCATCTTGCCACTTCAGAGTATCGTACTTGGCGTTGAAGTTTTGGTGCTTACACAGTGATGGATAGGCAACAATTAAATGTCTGTAAAACTCTCTCCAGATCAACTCATTAACCCAACAAAACAGATTACTTTTGGCGTTTTGCAATACATTTGGATGATGTATTTGCACGTTGATAAGCAGCTGTTTAACGCTCAACGCGCCAATGGCTAAATAAGGACTTAGACCAGATGTCCCTTTGATGGCGGGGAAATCTCTGTCATCTTGATAACCAGCAAGCTTGTCATGTACAAAGCGCGATACAATATTGTGCAACGCCTCATCATCCACCGGCCATTTGTTGGAGCTACCATCTCCCTCTAAACACGCATCTGCGTGCCAAGTTACGGCTTCTTCACTGTCGTTTAATGGCCAAGATGGCAATCCAAATTGGGTTAATTCATGAATTTTTAGCCATTGACGCTTAAACGGCGTGAACACCTTAAACATGTCTCCGCTTTTTGTCGTGACACTGCCAGGAGGTGCAATAACGTCACCATCATATAACTGCAAATCTAAGCCTAACAGAGAACATGCCTTGTCACGCGCCACCTCGTTTACTTCATATTCTTTATTGGCGTAAACGCGCTTAAGCGCTAACTCATCAACTAACTGTTTTAGCTTAGAGGGAACATCAGCAAACATTGGGGCATGCAGCACATGCAGCGTCACACCGTAACGAGCCAATCTTTGCCCTACATACGATACGCGCCGAAGGAGCAAATCACGGGCAATGGCAGACATTTGGTGTTGTTGCCACTGCTGCTCACACACAAAAAATACAGCATGTTTCGCTCCATCATTGAGTGCATCGATCAACGCTTCGTTACTATAAAGGCGGAAATCGCGCCTAAACCAAAATAATGCTGACATTAAATTCCGTATCTCAGTTTTAAGTCATTCGGATGAGGGTTAAAGTAAACCTGCTGTGCTAAATAGGGATTTGGGTGCACATTAAGGTGATGCTTTAATAAGGTTAAAGGCACATAAAGAGGCACCATGCCTTGACGATAGTCTTCGATTGCGGCGCGCAATTCTTGCTTTTCATCGTTGCTTAAGTGCTGTTTAAAATACCCTTGGAGGTGCATGAGGGTGTTGGTATGTGCTTTGCGTGACGCAGGCTTTTTCAGTGCCTTCATCAATCCAGCGATATATTGTTCGGCGATTTCGTCAAGGTTGTCGCCAGAATGCGAGCCCAGCAAGCGTCCTAAGTCGCGATATGCTTGGTAATTGTGGCTCATCAGCAAGTACTTATGCATCGCGTGAAAGCGCGTTAATCGGTCAGGTGTTAGCTCGGTATCACACAACTTTCGCCAGCTGTGATAGACATAGACCCTCATGACGAAGTTTTCGCGCAAGTGCATGTCATTCAAGCGGCCGTTTTCTTCACACGGAAGCAGAGGATTTAATTCCATAATCTGCTTGGCGAAAAAGCCCACGCCTTCGGATGTGTTACCTGTGCCAGCCTCGTTATATATTTTGATGCGTTCCATACCGCAACTAGGACTTTTGGCGCAAAAAATAAAGCCGTCTAACTTATCACCATAACTCTTGGCGATGCGTTGTCCGTATTCGGTAAGTTTGTCTCCCACCTCACCACTGCCATCTGGCTGACATACAGTGATGATATCGCCTTTGCGCACTTGACGAATAGTTGGTCTCGGGATGGGTAGACCAATGGCAACCTCAGGGCAAAAAGGCACGTATTCAACGTGCCTTGCGAGTTCGTCCATACAAAAATTTGATCGTTTGTGTCCTGAGTCGAAGCGTACTTTCTCACCACTCAAACACGCGCTAATTCCAATTTTAACGTCTCGATTCATTAGTAAATAAGCTCACCTATAGGGTTAAGTAATTTGCTCAAGCCTTTATTGAAGTGCAGCGCACTATTAACAACGGCTAAACACAAGCAACCATTTTCAGTGTAGGGTGTATGGTCGTGCTTGTCGTCCAACCAGATAAAATCTCCTGGAACATATTCGCCGTGCTCATCGCTAAAGTGACCGTCCAATAGCAAAGTCAGCTCAAATCCGGTGTGAGTATGCTCAGGAATAGTTCCGCCTGGCGCAATGAACAGCAAGCTTGTGCGAATACTCCCTTCTTCGAGTTCCAATCGTGAACGAGCGAGCTTTCCTGCCTGTACGAAACGAGACATGCTCAAGTGGCTCAACGAACGTGGCAACGTAATACTTCTATCGCCCACGGTTAGCTCTTTGCGGCTCTCAAATGAAAACTCGTCGATGTCTGCATCGGCGGTAATATCGTTCATCATCATGCTCATGGCGTCGTCCAGCTCATTAGCGCTTAGCTCTGACGTTGTTGCGTCATCGAATGTAGCTAAGGCCGCTTGCGACTCTAGCTCTGCCGCCTTTTTAGCGCATGCATCACACATCTCATGATGCGCTGAAATGGCCACACTCAAAGAAGCTGGTAGAGTTCCGGCCACGTACTGTTGTAGCAATTCTGTGTTTGGGTGAAACTTAATCATGTTCAGCTCCCATATGATTTCTTAACTTTGAGAGCGCTAAGCGAAGACGAGATTTAACCGTCCCCACAGGTACGCCTAACTGCTTTGCAAGTTGCTCTTGCGACAAATCCTGAAAATACACGCCTTTAACCACTTCTTGCTGCGCGAGCGGCAACTTGTCAAGGTGCTCTTGGAGCAACTGTGACTCGAGGTGATCTGTAAAAACCACTTCTTCGTCTTCTACTTGCACCATTGGCCAAATATCTTCACTCAATGTGTCTTCACGATTCGACCTGATCTTGCGCAGCGCATCAAAAGAGGCGTTTCGCATCACCGTATATACCCACGTTGTCGCAGCACCTTTACTAGGGTGATACAAATGGGCTTTTCTCCACACCGACGTCATGGTGTCTTGCACTAACTCCATCGCCGACGCTTCGTTGTTAAACTGCTTAATGCCAAAGCGCTTTATCTTGGGCGCAAAATACTCGAACAAAACTGCAAACGCAGCTCTGTCTCGGTGGGATGCAACTTTGACCAAGGCATCTGACAGATGCTCCGTTGGCGTCATAGTGTGTCCTTTATCTGAGTCTTCACCACATTGAGAAGGAATAACCCGATGCGGCTTTGATGCTGTTGTAGAAGCCATTTGCAAAGCCATCTGCTACCTCACTTTTTCATCTATAGCGAACATTACGCAATGAGATAGTGGTTAGATCACTTTAATATTGAATATTTAGAGTATGGAGGATGGTCAAGCTATGTTCAAAATTTATCACGATTTTTTGTTATATTTTTCTGACGAATCAATAGGTAATCGAACTTTGCGGGAAAGGAGCGAGGAAAACTAAAATGCGTAAAATTAACAACCGAATGCGCGGCAGGGGTACTACTTAAGCCACCAGCCGAGATTACGGCAAAAACTCACACTTAAATACATGCCAATGAGACTAGCTACAGGTAGTAGCATCAAACCTAGCAGAGGTAGATTAAGCGTCATTACCGTCACCTTTTGTTACCTTTTTAGAGTGCGGTTGTTTTTGTTGTTTAGCACTTTGACTAAACATCTCTTGCGTTGATTTTTTCACTGCAGCTTTTTGCTCGCTAACAAGTGCTGAGAACGCTTCATTAGCAGCTTCTTTAATGGCACGCTCAATATCGTCTGTTAGGGATGTCGCATTGGCATTCATACTCAAAGTTAAAGTTGTTGCAACTAGCATTGCTTTAGTTAAGGTGTTCATAATGGGTATCCTATTTAAATCGTAATTAAGTTAGTCGCAATTACTTTTACAAAGGTTGTGCCATCTATTGATTAATTTTTATCCATCTGTTTTTATTGAAGTTATATTTTAATTTCATGTTGGAAGCTGATGGTGCACATACACTAAATAGTTATTTTTTGGTTATTTTCACATCAGTTTTAGTTATTTTCGCCAGTTGAATTTCAGTGTACAAGTGTACGCTGAATCGTTATAGTGGCGGGCAAGTGTAATTTTGAGTAAAAACTCTATATGCAAACGAGTCCCTATTCACCTACCGAAGAAAAATTGAATTGGCTTAGTCATGGTATCGGCGCCCTAATGTCTGTTGTCGCGCTCATCGCTATGATAACGACGAGCGAAACGATTACAGCCACATTTGCAGCTGCCATCTACGGCTCGAGTTTATTGTTGATGTTTGCGAGTTCAACTTGCTATCACGCGATCGCCAAACAGAAGGTCAAAGCGGAGCTTAAAAAGCTCGATCACAGTGCGATATATCTATTGATCGCCGGCACCTATACACCCTTTCTCTTGGTTGCATTAGGTGGATATTGGGCATGGGCTGGTATGGCGTGCATATGGGGGTTGGCACTATTTGGCGTGTTATTTAAATTATTGGCAAAGGTACCTAGACCAAGAGTGTCACTTGCTACCTACTTAGTAATGGGCTGGATATCGCTGGCGTTCGTTTATCCCTTGTACTTGGCCCTACCTAGCGCGGCATTGTGGCTTTTAGTACTTGGAGGTGTGTTATTTAGCATTGGTACAGTTTTCTACAGTGCTAAACATCGTCAATTCAGTCATGCGATTTGGCATATCTTTGTACTCATTGCTTGCTTATGCCACTTTCTCGCCATTTATCTGTATGTGATTTAGCAAATAAACAGATAATCAGAAAAAGTTACCTCGGTGCTAGGAGCTATTTAGCCCACACACCGAGATAGCGGCAAAAGCTAAAACCTAAGTAAGTACCAAATAAACTTGCGACAGGTAATAGCATCAGGCCAAGAAGTGCAAAATTAGGCGTCATTGTCGTCACCTTTATTCTCGTTGTTAGGCGCTTTTTTCGTTTGTTTTGTGCTTTGTTGTTCAACAGAGCTTTCAAACATTGCTTTGGTCGCTTGTGTGATTGATGCTTTTTGAGAGCTAACCAAAACAGAGAGTGCTTCAGTAGCAGCCTCTTTTACTGCTCGTTCAATTTCATCGGTCAATGAATTTGCGTTGGCGCCCATACTCATTGTCAAGGTGGTTGCTACGATAGCTGCTTTAGTGAAAGTATTCATAATGGTGTTCCTGCTGTTAATGCGTTATTAAGTTAGTCGCAGTAACTGTTTCAAAGGTTGTGCCATTTTGAATAAATTTTTTATCCTATTGATTTATAAAGATTAAAACAATTTCACATGCTCACGATGTCTTATTAGACACACATCTAGACACTAATGTTTAGTGTTTTTCACATCAAATTTAGTAAAATTGACCACCCCATTAGCACCCTCGCAGATCATAACCCTGCATGGTATTGCCATCCCTACAGAAGCTATAGCCGCCACATGTATTTGGCCATATTTACTTTGCCATTGATGACCAGTACTCCCTCACTTGCAAGTGCCTGTCGCTGGCGCTCAAAGTTTTCACTGCCTTGTTCAAAGGCTATTTTCCCTTGCGCATTGAGTACCCGATACCAAGGAATAGTGCTCTGTTGAGGCAGGGTTTTCATGGTGTGACCAACGTAACGGGCGTATCCGGGTAAACCTGCACGCTTAGCAACTTCACCATAGCTACATACTTTGCCTACAGGGATGGCCGCAACCACGTTGTAAATAGCAACTTGTTTATCCATGCGTTAATGCCTCTAATTTTTGCCATAAACTCCGAGCGACAGGACCATGGTGTTTGGAATGTCGTCGGAAGGCACGAATTTGCGCATGAAAGCGGTCTTCTCTATCAGTCAGCTCCAGTACCTGCAATTGCCCAGATTCTATCTCCGCCTGACATAACTCTAAACACAGTAACGCCCATCCAGTGCCGTTAAGGAGTAATGATCGCAACACGAAATAATCATCAACCTTGATGCGGGAAATGTTGCTCATAAATGACATGCTGTCTTCGTCGAAGCGCAGTTCACTCTCATGCATCGAAATACAGGGATGTTGGCGCAGCGTTTTAAAGCTCAACTTGTTGTTTGCTATTAATGATGGGGACGCCACCAACCCCACCTGAATATCCCCTAAAGGCAGACTTTCTAAATCTCCGGTAGTATGAAAAATGTCAAACCATGGACCAATACCCAAGTCAGCTTCGCCTTTATTTACTTGATCTAAAGAGCTGAAGCGTCTGCCGCTGTCGATAAGAAACTCTGTGTGTTCATACTCTTGGCAACAATCTTTAAGCACCAACGTCACATCCTCACTCACACACACTTGCTCATAGCTCAGACGAAACACAGGTTCATTACCATTCGCTAACTCACTACTGAATTCCTTAAGTCCATCAATTTCTTGCAACACATTTTGCGCTTTGCGGCAATAAGCCTGTCCCTGAGGAGTCAGAGAAAAACGATACCCCTCCCTATCGACCACAGCGAATCCTACTTCTTCTTCGATTTTTTTTACCGTCATTGTCAACGCAGGTTGTGTTTTGTGTAGCTTTTGCGCAGCTTCACTCAAGGAGCGACTGCGAGAGAGTACATCTAATACGTGGAGCCATGCCAACTTCATAAGTAAAGATTATTATGTTTAAAGTAATTAATAATTTTTAATGTAGCACACCTTACAGTACCCTATGCAACTACAATTACCCAAGCTTTATCCAAAATACAGGGAGTTATCGCCCATGCGTCGTATTCTTTTTACCCTTAGTGTTGTGAGTTTGTTTGCAACCTTGAGTGGCTGTTCTGAGCCCCAGCAAATACAAAAAAGCGTGCCTGTTCGTCCAGTTAAATTGCTCACCATTGGTGAAAGTGACGAAAGCATCATGCGCAACTTCCCAGCAGAGGTTGTAGCGCATCAAGGTTCATACCTGGCTTTTCGCGTCAACGGTGAGCTCATTGAATTCCCCGCATTAGCAGGCAAGGCAGTCGAAAAAGGGGAATTATTGGCAAAGCTAGACCCTGAGGACTTTGAGCTTCAAGTAGAAGAACGCAAGGCACGATATGACTTAGCCAAATCGCAACTGCAGCGCATTGAAGCGCTTTTTAACAAAAAAATTGCCAGCCAAGCGGAGCTGGACCAAGCCATTGCCAATGCTCGCGTCGCTGAGTCAGCGTTCAATATCGCCAAGACCAACTTAGACAACACAGAGCTGCGCGCCCCCTTTGCTGGCACGGTGGCGAAGGTATTTGTGAAAAATTTTGAAAATATTCAAGCCAAGCAAAATATCTTGCGATTAGAGACGCGTGACCTGATGGATGTGGTCATTCAAGTGCCAGAAAAACTGGTGGCGCGAGTCAACAAAAACACGCTTTACCAGCCTAGCGTGGTTTTTGACGGCTTTCCTGGCAAAGAATACAAGCTCACCATCAAGGAATATGACACCCAAGCAGATCCCGCGACCTTAACGTACAAAGTGGTGTTTTCATTACCCCTGCCCACCGACTTCAACTTATTAGCGGGTATGACAGGGCAAGTACACATTGATACCAGCAAAATCACTAACGACACCAAGGCATGGCATAAAATCCCCGCTGAAGCGGTGTTTTCAGACCCTCAACAAGATACCAACAACAACAGCTACGTATGGGTATACGATGCGCAAACAGGGCTCGTTAGCAAGCGAGCGGTTGAAGTTGGCCAATTACACCGCGACGGTATCGAGGTGAGATCTGGTGTGGACTCGGGCGAGCAAATAGTGGCAGCGGGTGTGCATTATTTGCAAGAAGGTATGCAAGTTCGCCCTTGGCAAAAAGAGCGAGGCCTGTAAATGAGTTTGGTTAATCTCGCGATTGAGCGCAAAGTTATTAGTTGGATGTTTGCGCTGCTGCTGTTGGTAGGCGGCACTGTGTCTTACTTTTCATTAGGGCAGCTGGAAGACCCAGAATTCACCTTAAAAAAGGCGATGGTGATCACCGCCTATCCAGGCGCTTCGCCACGGCAAGTTGAAGAGGAAGTCACCTTCCCCATCGAAAATGCCATTCAAGAATTACCGTATGTTGATTATGTGACCTCGATATCTTCCAATGGCAAAAGCCAGATCACCGTCGAGATGAAAAGCACCTATCGTAAGGAAGATTTGAAACAAATTTGGGATGAGCTACGACGTAAGATTAATGATTTATCCGTTTCTTTGCCGCCGGGTGTATATCCAAGCAAGATTCTTGACGATTTTGGTGATGTCTACGGTGTCACCCTTGCACTAACTGGCGATGGCTACTCTTACGATGAACTCAAAGACTATGTGGATTTCCTAAAGCGTGAGCTCGTGCTTGTTGAAGGCGTTGGTAAGGTCACCGTTGCAGGTGAGCAACAAAGCCAAGTTATCGTTGAAATTTCAACACACAAATTAGCGCAGTTAGGGATCAGTCCTAATTCCATTTTTTCCATGCTGCAAGCACAAAATACCGTGTCCAATGCAGGGCGAGTGATGGTTGATGGTGAGTCTATTCGCCTGCATCCTACAGGCGAGTTTGATAATGTGAGCGAACTAGAGCATTTATTGATCTCAAAACCCGGCGCTAGCGAGCTCATTTATTTAGGCGATGTGGCGCGCGTTTATCGCGAGTTTGCTGAAGTTCCTAGTCACATTGTGCGTTATAACGATCAACAAGCGCTGCTGCTCGGGCTCTCTTTTGCCTCAGACGTAAACGTTGTTGATGTAGGAAAACGCATTGATGAGCACCTCGACGCACTTGAATATCAACGCCCCCATGGCATGGAAATAAATGCCATATATAACCAACCTCAAGAAGTGGAAAAGTCTGTATCGAGCTTTATTCTCAGCCTGTTTGAGGCGGTAGCCATTGTTATTGTCGTACTCTTGCTGTTTATGGGCGTAAAAAGTGGACTGCTCATTGGTGGCATTTTGCTACTTACCGTGCTCGGCACATTTATTTTCATGGCGCTATTTGGCATTAATCTGCAACGTATTTCTCTGGGTGCCCTGATCATTGCACTGGGCATGTTGGTCGATAACGCTATCGTTATCACCGAGGGGATCCTAATTAACCTCAAGCGCGGGCAAACAAAACTCCAAGCGGCAGTAAATATAGTGGCGCAAACTAAGTGGCCATTGCTTGGCGCAACCATCATCGCTATTACTGCGTTCGCGCCCATAGGCTTGAGTTCAGACGCCAGCGGTGAGTTTGCGGGCAGCTTATTTTGGGTGTTATTTATTTCCTTGCTACTGAGCTGGGTCACGGCCATTACCCTTACGCCATTTTTTGCAGCTTTATTGTTCAAAGAAAAGATAGCAGCACACGCACAGAATAATGATAACGATGATCCCTATCAGGGCATCCTTTTCAGTGCTTATAAATTCATGCTTAGTCGCGCTATGCATTATGGAAAAACCACCATTGCGTTGATGATAGTGTTGCTGATAGCTGCTTTAGCTGGCTTCGGCGCGGTTAAGCAATCCTTTTTCCCTGCCTCTAATACGCCCATGTTTTATATCGACTATTGGCATTATCAAGGCGCAGATATTCGCACCACCAGCCAAGGCGTAGCTGAACTTGAGCAATTTTTATTGCGTCAAGACCTCGTTGAGGAGGTCACTAGCACCATTGGTCAAGGTGCTCCACGTTTTATGCTTACCTACGCGCCGCAGCAACAATACGCTGCATTTGCCCAGTTAATCGTAAGAGTAAAAGACCGTGAGGCTGTGCTAAGCATGATTGCCAAAGTGAGGGAGTATGAGCAAGCACACATCACTGATGCCAAACTCAAACTAAAACGCATGGAGATAGGCCCATCAACCGACGCAAAAATTGAGGTACGCTTCTCGGGCCCTGATCCGGTTGTGTTACGACAACTCGGTGAACAGGCAAAAAATATTCTTAGTGCTGATGCAGGTGCTTTTCATATCAGAGATGACTGGCGCCAGCGTTCCAAACTTATTCGCCCCATTCTTAATGAGCAAAAAGCTCGCCGCTTGGGGATCAGTAAAAGCGATTTAGACCAGCTATTACTGACTAGCGTCAGTGGTAAAAAAGTAGGCTTGTATCGCGATGGTACACAAC
Organism: Pseudoalteromonas maris; assembly: GCF_049257235.1. Classification (NCBI taxonomy): domain Bacteria; kingdom Pseudomonadati; phylum Pseudomonadota; class Gammaproteobacteria; order Alteromonadales; family Pseudoalteromonadaceae; genus Pseudoalteromonas; species Pseudoalteromonas maris. Next base: position 13,345 of record NZ_JBMMUF010000008.1, on the reverse strand, counting down.
TATTGCCGATTATCGCTCGCAGCCCCGCCCAAGAGCGCCTAAATGTTGAGAGTTTGCGCGACTTACAAATATACAGCCCTGTACTTGGGGTGTTTGTGCCAGTAACCCAGGTCGTTGATGACTTTGTGGTTAAATGGGAAGATCCGCTGATTATGCGCCGCGATAGAAAACGCACCCTAACGGTAATGGCGGATCATGATTTACTCTCAGATGAAACGCCCGCAAAACTCTTTGCTCGCGTGCGCAGTGACATTGAAGCCATTGAGCTGCCACGGGGATACGAGTTGCAATGGGGCGGTGAATTTGAGTCCTCAAGCAAGGCGCAAAAGGCCATTTTCGGCTCTTTGCCCATGGGCTACTTGGCAATGTTTGTGATCACCGTGCTGTTATTTAACTCTGTACGCCAACCGCTTGTTATATGGGCTACCGTGCCATTAGCGATTGTTGGCGTAAGCGCAGGCTTACTCACCATGAACGCCTCTTTTGGTTTTATGGCATTACTTGGGTTACTGAGCCTATCAGGGATGCTGATCAAAAATGGGATTGTGTTAATCGATCAAATCAACCTTGAATTAGACTCTGGAAAAGACCCATACCAAGCGGTGTTTGACTCTGGCGTATCTAGAGTACGCCCTGTCGCTATGGCGGCAATCACCACTATTTTGGGGATGATCCCACTGCTATTTGATGTGTTTTTTAAATCAATGGCGGTCACCATTATGTTCGGTTTAGGCTTTGCAACTGTACTGACCTTGGTATTTATCCCTGTGCTCTACTGTAAACTCTTAGGTATTCAAAGCCATAAAAGGTAAACGATAAAAGGGCTTAACGCATGTTAAGCCCTTTTAAATACTATTTTGCTTACTAAAGCTTTGCTTTGGTCGCAAAACTATTGCCTTAGCGTATCGATGCGAACAATTAATTCTTGGATACCTTTATTCTTTGTAAATGGTAAAAAACTAGATTTAGGCACAAAAGCTAGCTCAGCACCGAACTCGGTTTTATTGCGAAGGCTAATTGTGACCCTCTTAGGGTTTGTCAAAAGCTCATAATTGACGTTAATAATATCCTGTAAACGAACTCGCACTTGCTTGTTGCCGTTAACGAATAATAAACAGTGGCCTTCATCAAACACTTTATCAATCAAATCAAACACGAACTTTTTCATCATGAAATAGCCAAATACCGCCATGCCCCAGGGAACAACGATAAACAGAATTTCGACATCTCCTTCTTGGCGAATCATTAAAGCATTAAACATAAAAAATCCAATAAATCCGAACCACAGGACCGGAAACACTTTTTTATAGAAAAAGGTATAGTGTGATGACAATTGTTTCATGAGTTACTTTCTTTTGGAGTTGGCATTGGTCAATTCTCTTTCAATTTTAATAAAGGAACAGGGCAAACGTTCATGGCATCGTTAAACATACATCATCGTCGTCGAAACGATAACATAGGCGGTTATCAACAAAACTAGCCCCTTCACCTGTATATGGATTTTTAAGCAAGGGCTCGGTGATCACTGATTCAAGGCCCTCCCTTTTTGCTTGAATGAGCGCTTGTAAAAGATATATTTCAAGATCCACTGATACTAGATTTTCGCCAAAGTCTAGAGGCGTTGGCAGGGTTAATTCCACAAACTGATAGCCGATTATATTTCTAAAGTATTTGAGCAAGCGCCAATTGCTACCTCGAGCCATTTTTCGCTCGTTCTGAATTTGCCCATTAGCACTTTGTGCTAGAGTGATAGCCTCTAATAATGTCTCCTTGCTGACATCATAAGGGAGTAATTGCGAATTTATAGTTTTATATAAGTAGTTTCGCGTGATGTTTCGCTTGTAAAGATAGCTTGTTTTATCTTCGCCTAACCATAAATCACTCTGCTGTTTATCAACATTCAACTCTGATTCAAATGAATTTAGAAATGTAATCGATTGTCGTAGTAATGAGTGGTTATAAGAGATTTCACCAATACTTAAAGGTTGCAAAACTTGCCAAAGTAAATGCCAGTTATCAAATTTAGTTTTCAGAAGCTTCTGTATGAGAGGTTCGTACAGAAGGTTGTAGTTACTCGTAAATGCCATATCAGCAATCAGTGATACTTTCGCTCGAAGCAACTTCCTATCCAAAATAGCTAGCCTATTTATCAACGTGGCCGCCTCGTCAAACTTATGCTCATCAATTAGAAACAACGCTTTGGCACCGACCATGGCGGATAGAGCGCTATAATTGTCATATTCGATAAACACATGCACTGAATTTAATGGAGTAAAATTATTAAACTCACTGACTGCAACAAAACGCTGCAAAAGCCCTTCAAACTGTGAAAGGCTAGCCTCTAGTGCAACTCTGTTTTGCAATAGATGTTCAGTGCACAACTCATCACCTAAATAACAAAAACCTGACTTAACTTCCCAAAACTGTTTTACATCAAGGGTTGAAGGCACACTTGGCAAGTCAAACTGCTGTCCCGACTGTCTAAGCGTTGACGGTAATAAAGTGTATTGATAGTTGTTAAGTGCTTGTCGATAAGGTTCCTCTGTCTCTAAGCCGAGCGCCATGAGAGCAATAAAGGCGTTTTCATGCAAATCTGGTAAATTACTGAATTCATTTAAAAAACACTCTGCTTGCGAGTCAATAGGATCATCAAAATGCATCAAAGCAAAAGCCAGCATTCCAGGGAGCACACACAAACACAAAATAACTTTACGTCTTTTGTGCTGTATTTTTCTAAGCCAATTGAGCACAGCTTTACCACATCACAAGTGATCTTATTGAAGCCATTGATATCTATCTTTTAAGCAAGAGTGCAAAACACCCAAGAAAAAGAACGCCACTAAATCGATGGCCACTGCAAACCCTAAATCTTTTCCGAGGAAAAAGTAGAAGTAGGGGTTAAAAATTGTGCCTGTAAATTCAATGCCATCTTGAATTACCAGCATTAAAGTCCCAACGCCGCCATAACTGAAATAAACTGTGCCTAAGCTAACTGAAAATAGCTGTAAAACTTGATTCAAATACGACAAGTAAAAGCCTAGTCGCTTGCGCTTTAGCAAAAAATAGCCTGACAGAGCATTGAAGCATGCAATCACAAATAGGATGCTGGCATCTGCCACGGATTGCTGAAAAGCTGCTATACCAACAATTATAAAAGCGAGAGCGGTAAATAATTGCAGCCAGCTGATTAACGTTAGGCGCTTCTGTGTAGTGATTACAAATTGCGCATATTGCTGTTTATGATAGACCTCAATCTCACTCTGGCGAGCCGTGATTTCCTGTTGTAGTAGTTGGTAATTTTCAGGATACGCGTGTTTATCAATACTACGTAGGCACTCTTCTAACTCGCTTATGGTGTAGTTTGAATAATTCACTTCCATCCTTGTTAAATAAATTGTGCTTTGATGCTATTGATTAATCTAGTTTGCTGCTGAGAACATACACCATCGATCAGGGCTAGTTTTTCGAGCAATTCAATAAGAGAACTGATCTGACTCTGAGTAAATTTTTCTTTGCTGCGAGCCAATACAGCCTTTGGATTGTCAATGACTTCGTCACTGCGCCCGTAGATGTGAACACTTGCACCGAGTAAACTTTTCGCCTCTTGCTCAGATAGATTAAATTCGTTTGTGAATATATTTAAAATGGCTTGTTTCTGCTGCGCACTCATATCACCATCCACTTTAGCAACAGCAACTAAGAATAACGCAGCAACATCCATAGGAGATTCCAAGGAATAAGCCGCAGCAAGCTCATACTTTTTTCTAAATTTGCGTCTGCGGTGCCAGCTGAATGGATTTAGCCAACCAATATCAAGACCCGCATCACTGAGGCGGTTAATGAGTACCAAAATGGTGACAACTGTCCCTAATACACCAAGAATTATATGCATAAGCTATCCCTGCCAGAGTGTAATTTATGTTGCTTTCATGAATAATGCCATACCCATATTAGCCACACACAGACCAATAAAGCAACACACCGTCGGTACAAACCAGTGCTCGCTATCGTATTACGCGTATGTGCTCAGCAATCGATTCAGCTAATCGTTGATAACCTTGGTCATTCAAATGGATTTGATCTGATTTGTAGTCGTTGTCAGCCAACAATTCACTGGGGGTATTGGCAACAACAGGAATGCCATATTGCTGTGCAAGTTCTTGATATAAGGGAGCATCGCTTAAGAATAGAGACTTCTGAGGTACAGCCACTAAAATAACTGCAATTCCCTGAGCTTGTGCCAGCTCTATCATGGCCGCTAAATTCGCTTTTACACGCGCTGGGCGCTGATTGCGCAAAAAGTCATTACCCCCTTCGAGTAACACCAGCACATCGGGTTGATGTGCATCGAGTGCAGCAGGTAAACGAGCGAGTCCTTGTTGCGTTTGCTCTCCTGACACACCACTGGCAATCACGGTTAAACCGGTTAGATTTGCTAACTGCTTAGGATAAGTCGTGCGTTTGGCACCCACCGACACAGTGAGACTATCACCAAATGCCAGCACCGTCGCATCGGAGCTGACACTAACAAGCCCACTATCGTCACTGCATGCTGTGAGGAAAATAAAACAAATAATACTGAACAAACGCATGTGTTAATTAAGCTCCTTGCAACGAGAAGGACGTTATTTTTTCAGTCGCAATGTGCCACCGATACGCTTTTTATTGTTCGCACTTGGTTTACCTGAGGGCGAACTTTTAGATTTATGCACTGGTTTTGCTTTTTGCTTGTCCGCTGATTGCGTAAATGCCTTACCTTTGTTCGGCTTCTTAGGAGCCTGATCATTGTTTTTGCTAGCGTGATGACCAGAATGACTTCCGTTTCTTTTACCCTTGTTGTTCCTATCAAAGCCTTCACTCTGGTTGGCTTTATCGCGTTGCTCCGGGCGATGAGCTGGCGCTTTAGATGTCGCTATGGGCACAGCGCCTTGAGTATCTTTTGAATGCTCTTCTGTTTTCCCCGAGTCTGCAATTAAGTCATTAATCGTCGCCATTTCCACATCGCTCAGATGACGCCATTGCCCCGCTTTCAAACCATCTAACGTGACATTCATAATGCGCGTACGTTTAAGTTTGGTTACCTCGTAGCCGAGATACTCACACATACGGCGAATTTGTCGGTTTAAACCTTGGGTCAGTATGATTCTAAAGCGCGACGCCCCCACCTGCTCAACTTTACACTTCTTGGTGACGGTACCAAGGATCGGGATCCCCCCCGCCATGCGCTCAACAAAACGCTTGTTCAGTGGTTTATCCACTTCCACTTCATATTCTTTTTCGTGGTTATTCCCAGAGCGAAGAATCTTATTAACGATATCGCCCTCATTGGTTAAGAAGATCAACCCTTCTGAGGGCCTGTCTAGGCGTCCGATTGGGAAAATACGCTCTGGGTAGTTAATGGCACTGACGATGTTGCTTTTAATTTTGCGCTCAGTGGTACAGGTAACGCCCACCGGTTTGTGATATGCAATATATACACGCTTTGGTTTTGATTTCAGTGGTTTGCCATCAATTAAAATGGTGTCTGCATCACTGACTTTATCGCCCATTTGTGGTGCATGACCGTTTACTTTTACACGGCCATCACTGATCAACGCATCGGCTTCACGACGCGAGCAAAATCCAGTTTCACTGATGTATTTATTTAAGCGGGTTGGCTGAGACATTATCGCTGTAACTAAAGACTAAATTAGCTCTATTGTAATCGACTCAGCGGGAAAAATCCGAATTAAAGTAATGTTCAATAATGTTATTAATATCAATACTTGAATAGCTTTGCTTGTGGCTATGCGTCAAGGTGAAGTCCTTAAAATTGATATGTTGCCAATTTTTAACAGTGACTACGGGTTTAACATGCTTGACGTTGGTACTGTCTGCTAAAGCGAGTTTAAAGCTGATACTCTTAGGAACAGTGATTTCGTTATCTTTTTGATGCGCATGGTCATATAAAGCAACTAGCGCCCATGCTCCCATTAAAAAGTGGCCACCAATCGATGCACTCATTTGCTCGTTTTCAATGGCATCTAAAGCGCTATCAAGCCAATCAAAACCGCCGATAAAGAGTGTTTGATTAATTACTTTTCCTGCACTTTGAGCCTCCTTGACGGCAGACAGGGCCATCAAGTCCGATGCACTCCAAATGACATTGGTATGGTTGTAACGACGCAGTAAACGTTTGGTCTGTTCGGCCGCTAAATCGGCGCGCCACTGTGCATGAACCAGTTGGTTTAATTGCAGTCGATTCGCCGATAAGTAACGACTCAATCCCTTAAATCGAAAATCAGTTTCAGCCCCATAATGGCCGCCTATGGCAACCACACTAGGGTTGATAATGCCACTTATCTTAGCTTGCTCAGTTAGCGCTGACGCCAAGTCATACCCTGCTTTCTCGTTGTCATGGCTGAGCTCAGATAACCAATACTTGAACTTCTCCTGCGCAAAGCCTACTTTGGCTCGCCCAGCATGGGAGAGAGTTTGTTCCAACGTGATGAAATATATGCCTCTACTTTCAAGCGCGCCCATTGATTTGCCATTATCACCGGGGTAGTTAATCACGATGGCATAATCAGGCATTGGGTTGGACGATAAATAGGTGTTGAGGTTCTGATACTGGTATTCACGGTGGCCATCGCCATGAATAACAACAAGATCCATGTCTAGGTCCTGTGCAGCGCGCTGAGCAAACTGCTCCACCTTTATCCAAAAAGGATCATCCGCTGTTGATGGACTCACAAAAAGCACGCTTATTTTTGCATTGGCATTTACACAAAACACCAATAATACCGACATCAAAATCCAATTTAGCCACTTCATGCGACTGCTCACCTTTGGCTTAACCTATGCATAAAACATACTAACTGTTATGCAGTGTATATTTCAGGGACAATGCGCGCCATACTTTTTCAATGGGCCCTTGCTTGAATAAACGCAAATAAAAAGGACAAAAAACAAGCATAAACACCATAATCACGGTGGATAGGAGCAAGTAATCATGCAAATAAAATTGCCTTGCAAATATTTCACCATGAAAATGGTTCAATATCACCATGATTAACGATTGCCCTAAGTAACAGCTTAGTGACATTTTCCCCACACACGCAAATGCATAAGTCACTTTATTCGCATTGATTGGCCAAAACGTGACACAGTGAATAACTATCAGCGCGGTTAGAAAGCCACTCATAGAATTGGCAATTAGCGCCCCTACATCACTCAATCCGCTCGCATGCGTTAACTTAAATGCACTCACCACCAAGCACACTGCACACACGAACCCTATTAACGCTTTGTGCTTTTGTGGCCATGGCGTTACCAACCAGCCACTGCGCCACACACTTATGGTCATTAAAATCACACCAAGCTCTAGCCAAAGAACGCCTAAAAGCAGAGCAATTAGCATTAACACTGCATTGTGTGCATTATCAACTCGCGATGCCAAAAAATTAGGATTGAAGTCGTCTAAATACTGCTGGTATACGGGCGATGAATAAGTCGGCAGAGGCTCGTTAGACAACCAACCTAAACACAACAACAAAATAGTACCAATAGCAAAACACCCCATGCCGTTAATTAACTGGCGCCGAGGTGAGTCTTCAATCATCGTAATGGCTATCAAACCCGCCAATGCGTAGCCTAGCAGTATATCTCCTGCCCAAATAAAAAAGCTGTGGATACAACCAAGAATAAGCAGTACGCATAGTCGCGCTCGTAATGGATGATAGGGCTGAGTATGCGCACCAATTCGCTGCCACTGAATGACTAAGCCAAGGGCAAATAGCACCAAAAATAGTCCACGAAAGCGCCCATCAAGTAACAACACTTGCAACGACAACAACACTGAATCTGTGGCAACTTCAGGCATGATAGCAACGTAGCCGTAATCAAAGTTGATAAAGAAGGGGGCATTTAAAAACACAATGCCGCATATTGCGATGCCTCTGAGAACATCTAAGCTAAAGGAGCGGTTTCGCTGGGGTAACAAGGCGTCGAAATACGCCACATTGTGAAACAGTCCTTGTTTTGGCACTTCTTGCTCCTAGAGCATGTTGAGGGTTACTTAGGTCATGATAAAGGAGTCTAATAACAGCAACAACAGGCTTTTTATCAATCATTTAGTTCTAGAAAAGGGAGGCGTCATTTACAAAGCGATGCTAGCGCATAATACCTGCGTTTCTAGCATCGTCGAGATTTGAGCACGCCCTACAAAGTATCGAACATTTGCGACCACGTAATGGCCGATTTATGCATATTAGGAAGCTCTTTATCAGTGATATTCAGAGGCTCACACGCTCTTTGCATCGCCCACCAACTGCCGCTTTCATAGGCTTTAACCAGTTCTAAGATGTAATATAGCGTGTTGTTCTCCCCTAACAAGGCTTGGGCAATTTCGTCAGGAAATGGTAATGTCTCAACAATTTTGTCCATACGTCTATCGAGCATGGCGTCAACCAAAGAAAATAGCCCCACTAAAAATGCGCTGTTACTCGATGCCGGAAAATAGCGCTTGGCAACGAGTTCACAAAAACGCGCTCGTATTGACGCTAACCGAGTGAGTTCTAAGGGCTTATCGTGAGAGATGTGTGCCGTTACAATCAAAGAGACGAATCGACGCACTCGCTCCTCACCGAGGTACACCAGCGCCTGTTTAATTGAGTCCATGCGCTCTTGCAGCGGAAATAAACCAGAGTTAATAAAGCGCAACAACTTATACGTAAGCCCAGTGTCTTGACTGAAGATTTGAGCCAACTCAGAGATATTTAACTGTGGCTTGAGTGCTTGAGCATAGATAGCCATCACCAAAGGCGAGCGACTTGCACAGTCTTTTTGGCTCACCATTTGTGGTTTAGCAAAGAAATAACCTTGGAAGAACTCAAAGCCGCGTTGTTTGGCCTGTTCATACTCGCTTTGGGTTTCAACTTTCTCAGCCAAATATTTGATCTTAGGATATTTCTGAAGCAACTCCATCATTTGATCAATTTCGTCGAATGAGGTGTGCTGTAAATCGAATTTAATCAAACGCACGAGTTTGAGAAACTTCTCCCACCTCGGTTCGTATTTGAAGTCATCCAGTGCAAGGCGATACCCTTTGTGAAAAAGCTCGTTCACAAGCTGGTAGTTACTGTCGTCAGGTGGGACATTTTCTAGGATCTCAATCACCACTTTGTCGATAGGTAAAAAGTCTGCCAATCCTTCACGTAATGATTGCTCGCCAAAATTCACCAATGCCTTGCGGCCACCGGTTATGTAAGAAAGCCCTTGATTGAGCTGGCTGTCACAAATGAGTTTGGCTGTAGCAACTTTGTCCTCAACATCAGGAAAGCTGTTTTCAGCGCTGTCGCGAAACAATAATTCATACGCTACAACTTGATTGTGTTTATTAAAAACCGCCTGACGAGCTACAAATACATCCAACTCGCATCTCCTTTTTAAAAGCGTTTATATCCAAGTTATACCTGCCTTCAACACCTACATCGCTGCAAATCAGCGCGCGCAAGCAATACAGTATGTGATCATTTTACGTTTCCAAAAAACAAACAGTTCACCTTCTCGAAGGTGAGTAGTTATTAACAAAAGAATAGTAAAGTTTATAAACTGTGGCGCATTTATTATCACTATTTACGATAAATAACCGCTAAACGCGGCTAACCCACTTGTCGTTGTAAGGTATCCAAAGTAATGTATCTGTTTTATGACATTTGCTTGGTGCCTATTGCGCCGCGAGCAAAAGCAAAGATGAATGGCGGTGGTTTACACCCAGTGTACTTACACCTCGCAGTAACCACAGCTCATAATCAAATAATTTTAACAACAAGTGGAGTAAACAATGCGTTTATCCGTAATTGCGGCGGCTATTGCTGCAACGACCTTACTATCTGCGTGCTCTGAACAGCCAGCGAATAACAATCAACAAACAGCGGCCGAGCAACAAGCACCTGCAACACAGCAAGTCAGTCAAGAGAACCTATTTTTAAGCCCTAGCCCGCTTCAGTACATGGCTCCGGAGTTTGATAAAATCACAACCGACATGTACGAGCCAGCGTTCGATGCGGGCATTGAAGAGCAAAACATTGAAATTGCTGCCATTGCCAACAACCCTGATGCGCCTACGTTTGAGAACACGCTCGTTGCACTAGAGAAATCAGGCACCATTTTGAAACGCACACGCGCCGTGTTTGGTAACCTCTCTGGCCTTATTTCAAATGATGAGTTTCAGCGAATCAACACAAAAATGGCCCCTATTTTCGCAGAACATCGCGATAATATTTTCCTGAACAAAGCACTGTTTGACCGCGTTGCTACGGTATACGAAAGCAAAGATTCATTGTCACAAGAAGACCAGCGCCTTGTTGAGTACTACTACAAGCAATTTGTGCGCGCCGGCGCCAAGCTTACAGAAGATCAAAAGCAACGTATGCGTGAAATCAACGGTGAGCTTTCTAAACTCAGCACGCAGTTCTCACAAAACGTACTTAAATCATTTAAAGAAGATACGATTTTAGTTACTGATAAAGCACAATTAGCTGGCCTTGGCGAAGATCAAATCGCTAGCCTTAAAGCAGCGGCTGAAAAAGCAGGCAAAGAAGGCTACATGATCACGCTTGTGAACACCACACGCCAGCCAATTCTTTCAAGCTTAGAAAACCGCGAGCTACGTGAAAAAGTGTGGCGCACTTCAGCGCAACGCGCACAGCAAACCAATGGTCCAATTGCCATCGAAGAAGCGCAGCTTCGTGCTGAAAAAGCACAATTACTTGGTTTCGAGTCATGGGCGCACTATCAATTAGACGACCGTATGGCGAAAACACCAAACGCTGTATTCACAATGCTTGACGACCTCGCTCCTAAAGCAGTTGAAAAAGCGCAAAAAGAAGCACAAATGATCCAAGAAGCTATCAAAAAAGATGGCAAAGACTTTGAGCTTCAGCCTTGGGACTGGGCTTACTATGGTGAGAAAGTTCGCGCAGAGCTATACAGTATCGACGCGAGCCTAGTAAAACCGTATTTTGAAATGAATACTGTGATCAACGACGGTTTGTTCTTTGCGATGAACAAGTTGTACGGCATCACCATGAAAGAGCGCAATGACTTACCTACATACCACGAAGACGTGTTTGTGTGGGAAGTATTCAATGAAGATGGCAGCTCTGTAGGCTTATTCTACCTTGACCCATACGCGCGTGAAGGCAAGCGCGGTGGTGCATGGATGAGTGCATATGTAGGTCAAAACCACCTATTGGGCACCAAGCCAGTGATTTACAACGCGCAAAACATTCCAAAACCTGCTGATGGCCAGCCTACGCTGATGACATTCTCAGAAGTAACCACCATGTTCCATGAGTTTGGTCATGCGATTCACGGTTTATTCTCTGATGTGAAGTATCCTTCACTTGCAGGCACAGCAACAGCACGTGATTTCGTTGAGTTCCCATCACAAGCCAACGAAGATTGGAACGTAGAGCCAAGCGTGTTAGCAAACTATGCGAAGCACTATCAAAGTGGTGAAGCTATCCCACAAGAGTTGTTGGATAAACTACTTGAGTCACACACCTTCAACCAAGGTTTTGACACCACTGAGTACCTAGCCGCAGCATTACTAGATATGGAGTGGCACTCAATTGCACCAGGCACGAAGATTGACGACGTCGCTGCATTCGAAAAAGCAGCGCTTGAGCGCCACGGTATTGATTACTATCCTGTACCGCCGCGTTACAAAACGTGTTACTTCAGCCACATCTTTGCTGGTGGTTACAGCGCAGGTTACTACGCTTACCTTTGGACTGAAGTGTTTGCAGCGGACGCGTTCGCACACATGCAAAACGAAGGTGGCCTAACGCGTGAAAATGGTGACCACTACCGTAAAGAAGTGCTTTCACGTGGTAACAGCCGCGATCTTATGAAGAGCTATGTTGAATTCCGTGGCCAACAGCCAACCACAGACGCATTGCTTAAGCGCCGTGGTCTTGTTGACGGCGAAGGCGAGTAAACAATAGCTTAGCTAAATACCCTAAAAACGCGGCACATGCCGCGTTTTTTTCACCTTCAGTCACACCATTGGTATTGAATTTTATAGGTGCCACTGCACATAACACACGTCCGCAATGATCACTTTTTGAACGTTATCACTTAGCAAAAATGACCACACAGGCGGTGTGCTTTTGTTTACCAAAACCCACTATTTGCTCAAGTGCTCGTTTACTGATCGGCACTGATGCCGCTGAAACGGCATGTTGAGGATCCTCTACGAGGGGATCATGGAAGTAGAAAAAATGCTCATTCATTCCACTTAACACAATCCAATGTGGTTCTTTGTATCCATTAAATCGATAGGTACTGATCAGCAGTAATACTGCTGCCCCTTGCGCGATGCATTGCTCTATATGGGCAGTCAATGGCGGCGACTCTTGTACCTTAATATCGGTGCTGGCAAGCTGCTCAACAAAATCATTATGTACCAGTTCAATCACCGATTTTTTATGCGGGTCGCGCACCGACTCAATAAATGGTGTGCCATGAGAGTGCGACCATAATTCAACCCGATATCCCCTACGGTGTGCCGCAAGCGCTAACCCTTGGCCACTGCACCCTCCGTGTCCTGACGCCATATATACTGTGGTTGCTTCACGCCACAATTGCACCTCGCGAGAGCGATTAAGTGCAGAGGTATCACCAAGCGCCGCAAAGCTCATCAATAAACACGCTGCACCACAGGTAAATGGCAAGGTTTGCACATAAAGTGGCATTGCCAGAGAGACGTTTGGCCCCGAGGTCACCAACCGCTTTTGCATACGCACCCCATCCACCACATCATCGTAATAATGAATCAAGGTTTTTAGTGGTTTAAACCCCAGCTTTTCGTACAATTTTATGGCTGATAAATTATCTTCCCTCACCTCGAGTCTTAGCGTAATGTAGCCTCGTTCTATTACCGATTGTTCGCACTGTTCAAGCAGGGTCTGTGCAATCTTTTTACCCCTTTGTTGTGGCGCCACGGCAATAGAATATAAACGCGCGAGCTGCGTGGCTTTATTAAAGAGCACAAGGGCATATCCTGCTAATGCACCATCATGCTTGGCAACGTGAAGCTCGCTGTGTTGTGACTGGATAAACCGTTTCATTTGACGACGGCTAATCCTATCACTGTTAAACACTTGCTCTTCAAGGTGTATCAGTGCGTCTAAATCTTGAGGTTGCGCTTTAGTGTATTGCACGTGTTTCTCAATCGTGATCTTCCCTCAAACAACTAGACATCTTTTATTTTGAAAATGAAGTAAGATAGAAGGTGTTATGAGAAATAAATATCCGCAAGAATTTAAAGACGAAGCAGTTCGCCAGGTTATCGAGCATG